>PLMF01000164.1 GCA_003142355.1 Bryobacterales bacterium | reverse complement strand
GACACCGGGGCGAGGAAAGCGGCCGGCGGACAGCGGTCGGTGATCGGGCCGGGTGACGGAACGAACCCAATTTGATTCGCGAGGGTTGATTCTACAGGGGTTGGGAGGAATGCCGGCAGGAATGGCCAGGCTACGAGTTGGGAGTGTAGAGACACTGCGAATAGAGGCCCGTGGTGAAGCGACTTCCTCTGCTTTCAGGATAGCATGCGGGTTGCTAGCGTTTGGCTGCAAGCGGATGAAAATGCAAGGGAAAACGGTTGTGATCGAGTTTCCGCGTATGCGGGTCTTGATTTCGACTATCGGGGGGCTTAGCATCATCGGTGATGAGACATGTTGTGCTATTGGGTTGGGTAGCGGTTCTGATGCCTGCCTTCGCGCAGACGTACGTGGTGACGACCATCGGCGGGCGTGGGAAGCTGCCGTATGGCGGCGATGGGCGGAACGCGGCCACAGTGGACCTCTTCGAACCTGGCCGGATGGCTTACGACGGTAACGGCAATCTGTACTTCGCGGAGAGCTACTACAACCGGGTATTCCGTGTGGCCGCCGACGGCAAGCTCAGCACCGCGGCGGGGAATGGGCAGACCGGGTTCAGCGGGGACAAGGGGCTGGCCACCGCGGCGGCACTGGAAGAACCCGAGGGAATTGCCGCCGACGCCGCGGGCAACCTCTACATCGGCGTCAGCGGGCGAATATGCAAAGTGACGGGCGACGGAAACATCCGGGTGATTGCCGGAAGCGGCGACCGCGGGTACAGCGGTGATGGCAATCCGGCCGTGTCGGCCACGTTCGACACTCCGGTGGCTATCGCGCTTGACCCGTCCGGCACCGTGATCTATTTTTCCGATGAAACCCATAACGTGGTTCGGAAGATCAGGGCCGACGGCATCATCACGACGGTGGCGGGCACCGGCTCGCCGGGGTACTCGAACGATGGGCAGCCTGGCAACACGGCTCAACTCAACGGTCCCGAGGGGCTGGCGGTGGATGGCAACGGCAATCTCTATATCGCGGACCGTTTCAACAACCGCATCCGGAAAGTGCGTCCCGACGGCACGATCACCACTTTCGCGGGAACCGGCGTGGCCGGCAGCAGCGGGGACGGGGTGCAACCGGCGCTAGGGAGACTCTTCCAGCCCACGGACGTGGTGGTGGACCCCAACGGCACCGTGTACATTGCGGACATGGGCAACAGCCTGGTGAAGATGGTGGACCCGACCAACCTGATGTACAACGTTTCCCGAAAGATGGTCAGTGTGGCGTACCTGGCCTACAACCCGGCGGGCGGGCTTGCGGCCACCGACTTTTTGCAGCACGCCATCTTTCGCATGTCGGTTCAGGATGGGTCGATCAGCACGCTTGCGGGAACCATCCATACGTCCGCCATCGGCGATAACGGGCCGGCGAGCGGGGCGGTGTTTCTGGATCCTTACGGTGTGGCTGTGGACGGCAAAGGGAACGTGTACGTGGCGGATTTTTCGGACGAGCGTGTGCGCCGCATCGGGAGCAACCTGACGATAACTACGGTGGCGGGCACGGGGGTGTTTGGTTCCTCGGCCGATGGCGTGCAGGCGACCGCCGCGCAGATCGCGCAGCCCCGGGGCATCGCCGTGGACGCCTCGGGCAACGTGTACTTCACCAACGCCTGCAATGTCAGCGTGATTCGAAGCAACGCGACGATCGGCACGGTGGCGGGCAACTACACTTGCGGCTATGCCGGCAACAACGTCCTGGCACCCACCGCGGAGCTGAATTTCCCGCAGGGTCTGGCGGTGGACAGCACGAACCAGTTCCTCTATATCTCAGACACGGACAATAACCGCATTCGCAAGGTCAACCTGGCCTCCTCCGTCATCACGACATTGGCGGGCAACGGCCAACCGGGATACGCCGGCAACGGGACTGATGCGCTTTCGGCCAGCATGGATACGCCGATAGGGATTGCGGTGGATTCCAAGGGCAACGTGTACTTCGCCGATCAGAATAACCACCGGGTGCGGAAGATCGGGTCCGACAGCAAGATCAACGATGTGGCCGGCACAGGCAAGGCAGGCAACGACGGCGACGGCGGTCCCGCTACCGCCGCTACGCTGGCCTGGCCCACGGGGCTGGCAGTGGACTCGGCGGACAATCTCTATGTGGCCTCGTCGGGCCGCATCCGGCGGATCTCGCCGGATGGCCGCATCGCTACCATCGCGGGCACTGGGTGGACGGACTTCAGCGGCGACGGAGACCTCGCCACCCTCGCGGATATGGACCCCTTCCACCTGGCGGTGGACGGCAACGGGCGCATCTACTTCTCCGACGAGAACAACCCGCGCATCCGGCGGCTGGACCCGGCGCAGATCTTCCCTTCGGGAGTGGTCAATGGGGCCACTTTCCAGAGGGGGCCGGTGGCGCCGGGCGAAGTCATCACGATATTCGGCTCGGGGATGGGACCGGAGCAGGGCGCGCAGTCCTCGCTCGACCCCTCGGGACCGGCCGTGCCCACCAGACTGGCCGGCGCGCAAATCACGTTCGATGGAACGGCGGCGCCCCTGCTGTATGTTTCGGCCGGGCAGGCGAGCGCCATCGTTCCATTTGCGGTGGCGGGAAAAAGCAGCACGGTGATGCAAGTCACTTACCAGGACAAACCGACCAACGCCATCACCATGGCGGTGGCCCCGGCATCGCCCGGAGTGTTCACCGTGGCGCAGACCGGAAGCGGGCAGGGGTGCATCCTAAACCAGGATTACAGCCTCAACTCGGCGGCGAATCCGGCGGCGCCTGGCGAGATCGTCATGATCTGGGGAACGGGCGGCGGCCAGACGGTGCCCGCCAGCAGCGACGGTCAATTCACGACCGGGACGGCTGCGACGATTCCGCCGCCGGTGGCGGCGACGATTGGCGGCGTGGACGCTGAGGTGACCTGGGCCGGGGCGGCGCCGTTCATGGAGGCGGGGATCATCCAGGTGAATGTCCGCGTTCCCTCCGGCGCGGCCTCCGGAAACAATGTTCCCATCATCCTCAAGGTGGGTTCAGTGGCCAGCCCCGGCACGGCGACAGTGGCGGTGAAGTAGTGACGATGCGCAGTTCGCTTGAGCTACAGTAGAGACTTGTCTTTCATGCTGGTCCAAACTCCGGGGATTGCCGCGCCGGCGCTGGCCACGGTGGTGGGAGTGGCGGGGGCGGCTCTCGGGCTGTGGCTCACCGGGTTGCGGCGGCGCGCCAGGGTGGTGGTGCCGTTCAGCGCGGGAGTCCTGCTGGGGGTGGCGCTGTTCGGGTTGCTGCCGGAACTGGCGGTGGAACTGGGGTGGACGACCAGCGTGATTCTGTTCGCGGCGGGGTATGGGCTGCTGCTGGCGATCAACCGGTACGCGTATCCGGTATGCCCGACGTGCGCGCACGATCACGATCACAACGCCTGCGCGACGGAATTGCACGGCTTCGCGGGTCCACTGATTGCGGCGGCGGCAGTGCACAGCTTCATGGATGGCTGGAGCGTGGCGACGGTGCAGTTGACGGTGCCGCTGGGGCTGAGGGTGGCGGTGCCGCTGGCGGTGGCGCTGCACAAACTGCCGGAAGGGATCGCGCTGGGCGGGATTCTGCGGGCAGCGGTGAAACGGCGCACGGCGGCGCTGGGCTGGTGCCTGCTGGCGGAAGGGACGACGCTGGCGGGGGGCGCGCTGGGCCTGGCGATGGCGCCGCACCTGGGGACGGAATGGATCACGTATCCGCTGGGGATCGCGGCGGGCTGGCTGTTTTACCTGGGCTTCCACGCGGTGCACGAGGAGTGGAAACGGCGCGGAGCGGGGCCGGCGTTTGCATCGGCCCTGGCGGGAGTGGCGGGTGCGGCGGTGATTCAGAGTGGGGCGGAGGCGCTGTTCCGGTAGGGGGGCTGTGGGTGAATCTGCGACGCGGGTAGATTTTCGACGCGGAGACGCGGAGACGCAGAGGAAGAACGCGGAGAGGATGAGAGAATAGGGAGGTTCCCGTTCCCCGGGTTCGGGCGCGGAGGAGGCGGAGAAGGACGGGGCCGAGGGGGCGGACCTCGGGAGTTTGATGGTTGGGGAAGGCCTCGATACGGGATGCGGCGGTGAGCTCAAACGTCGCAGTTCTGAGAATCCGGCGGATCGGAATAGAACCCATGAGCAGCCGGCAGGAACCGCGGAACGACGCCAACCTGTTGTAAGGACGGCGCTTCTTGGCGCCGCGAGCCGTGGAAATCCAATTGCCTGTGATCTGGGAGTCATGGCCAGACACATACCCGCTCAGCAGTCACCACTCGAAGCTCTGATTCACCGGAGGACCTTGGTCCGTACCGCACTCCGGGGGTTGGAAGACCATCGGGCCTGGCGTCGAAAGAACCCTCGATGGGAAGAGTGGCCGGAAGCCGGGTGCGCCGCGACTGGCCGGCGTCGGAGATCCGGGAAGGCAGGTCCCGGATAACGATCGGGCGGCCCCGTTCTCTCCGGAACAATTCAGCAGCGCTACGGTTTATGCATAAGTTTGCCACATGCCGGTCCCGGTAAGTGCATGGACTGGCGGGGCGAAAAATTTGTTGAAAAAGACCGGTGGAAGTGAAATGCGGCTGGCTTTTGGAGCGGCGCTCGCGATACAAAGAGAGAGTCCATTAGGCGGTTGCGCAGCCGGGATGGCAAATCTCGGGGGAGGTGGTCATCCTGGTTGCGCAAGCGTGTGAAGAGGCCGATTGACAATCGGCCGCAGATTGGCAATCTGCCCCACTATACGGCGACGTGGACGGGCGAGAGCCAGGCGTAGCGGTCGGGCGTGGCGCCGTTGACGATTCCGAAGAATTCCTTCTGCAACCTCTCCGCAACCGGGCCGCGGCGGCCCTTGCCAACCGGGATGCGATCGATGGAGCGAATGGGGGTAATCTCGGCGGCGGTGCCGGAGAAGAAGACCTCATCGGCGATGTACAGCATTTCGCGCGGGACGATGGCCTCAACCAGCGGAATGCCGAGATCGCGGGCCAGGGTCAGGATGGCATCGCGGGTGATTCCGGGCAGGACGGAAGCGCCCAGCGGGGGGGTATGGATCCTGCCGTCGCGCACCACGAAGATGTTCTCGCCGGAGCCTTCGCTGACATGGCCGGCGGAGTCGAGGGCGATGCCCTCGGAGTAGCCGTTGGCCAGGGCTTCCATCTTGATGAGCTGCGAGTTCATGTAATTGGCGCCAGCCTTGGCGAGAGCGGGCAGGGTGTTGGGGGCGAGGCGGGTCCAGCTCGAGACGCAGACGTCGACGCCTTCGGCGAGGGCTTCCTCTCCCAGGTACTGGCCCCACTCCCAGCAGGCGATATAGATGTCAATCGGGTTCCGCAGCGGATTGACGCCCACCTCTCCGTATCCGCGCAGGACGATGGGGCGGATGTAGCAGGCATCCATGTGGTTGACGCGGACCAGCTCGAGCATGGCTTCGGCAAGCTGATCGGGCGAGAAGCCGAGATTCTCCATGCGGTATATTTTGGCCGAATCGATCATGCGGCGAACGTGTTCGCGAAGGCGAAAGATGGCGGGTCCGGCGGGCGTGGAGTAGCAGCGGATTCCCTCGAAGACGGAGCTGCCGTAGCTCACCACGTGGGAGAGGACGTGGATGGTGGCCTCGTCCCATCGGATGAAGCGGCCGTTATGCCAGATCTTTTCAGTGGGCGTCAACATGGGTCAATTATAGCGTAGGGTTCGGAGGATTCGAGTGGACGCCGCGTTTGGCGCGGGCGTGGATTTCTCCAATGTTCGAGCCGGTGAGGGCGGTGGCAACGGCGCCGCCGAGGAGCAGCGGAAAAGACTGCGCGCCCAGCAGGATGAGGGAGAACGTCTTGGCGACGTTGGTTTCGACGTCGAAGAGCCGGAGCGCGAGCACGCAGGCGACATTCAGCAGGCCGACGTTGCCGGGAGCGTTGGGCACCACGGTTCCCACGCGGACGATCGCGAGCACGCCCGCGGCCACCCAGAAGGAAAGGTCCAGCAGGTAGGATTTCATGAGGGCATAGACCACGACGACTTGCAGCAAGAGGTAAAGCAGGCTGATGAGAGAGGTCATGGCGAGGGTGCGGAGATTCCCCATGAGTTGGAGGCCCTCGACGACGTGGCGCAGGGTGGAGGACCAGCGGCTCTCGCTGTCCGCGGCGCGTGCCTGGCGCCGAGTGGAAACCATCCAGAACAAGCCGCCGGCGCCGAGGATGATGAGCGCGCCCAGAACCTGGACCAGGATGATGAGGTTTCTGGGGATTCCTTTGACGAAGCCGGCGGTGATGAGGAACGCGAGCAGCATCCAGACGCCGTCGATCAGACGCTCGACGGTGACGGAAGCGAAGCTGAGCGAGAGCCGCAGGTCGTTCCAGTGGGCCAACAGGTACCAGCGGATCAACTCGCCGGCGCGCAGGGGAAGCACTTCATTGGCGAAGAGCCCGATATAAACGATCTGCACGGTGCGCCAGAAACGCAGCCGGACGACGGGGGCCAGCAAGATGTTCCATCGCCAGGCCTGCGCGACGTAAACAGCGAGGTCGGCCAGGACGGCGACGCTCACCCACCGCCAATCCAGGGAGGGGATGGCCTGCATAAACTCGTTGATGGGGTAGCCATGGAGCACCCACAGAAGGCAGCCGAGGGAAAGGCCATAGCCCAGCAACGGGGGCAGCCAGGAAGGCAGTTTGCGGCGCGAAGGCGAGTCGCTCATCCGTTCGAGTGATCTCCGGGTGTTACGAGTTCATGATAGCGTGGCGCGCCGCGGCGGTCGGGAGCGCGGTTTTTCGGGCCGTTTTCCAGGGCATGTTCGATGCGCCTTCGCGCCATCGGAAAGATCTGAGCTATACTGACGGGCGACCGGGATACGAGAATCCCGACCCCCTTGAAGGAGATAATCGATGCGACAATTTTGTCTGGCATGGGTGATGGCAGCTTCCATCGGTCTGGCCCAAAATGGCCCGTACAAGGTGCAAAAAACAGCCAAAGTCGGCGGCGATGGCGGTTTTGACTACGTGACGGCGGACGCGGCCGGCCGCCGGCTGTACATCGGGCGCAGCGGGAATCCCGGACGGGTGACGGTGTTCAACCTGGACACTCTAGAGAAGGTTGGTGAGGTTCCGAACACCCTCAGAGTGCACGGTGCGACGGTTTCGCCGAAGTCGAATCACGGGTTCGCCAGCAGCAACCCGGTGGTGATGTTCGACAGCCAGACGCTGGCGACCATCAAGACCATCGACGTGAAGGGAAACCCGGACGGCTACCTGTACGACCCGTTCAACGACCGCGTCTACATATTGAGCCACAGCAAGCCGCACGCCACCGCGATCAACGCGGCTGACGGCACCATCGCCGGCACGATTGACGACCTGGGCGGCGCGCCGGAACAGGCCGCCACGGACGGCAAAGGCACCATCTACATCGATATCGAGGACGCGCACAGTGTCGCCGTAGTGGATGCCAGGACGATGACCGTCAAGGCGCACTACGACCTGGCGGGCAAAGGCGATGGCTGCGCCGGCCTGGCGCTGGATGTGAAGAACCAGGTTCTTTTCGCGGCGTGCCGCAATCCGCAGAATATGGTGATTCTGAGCGCCCAGGATGGCAAGATTCTGGATACGCTTCCGCTCGCGGGAGCGAGCGACGGCGCCGTGTTCAATCCCAAGACCATGGAAGCTTTCAGCTCGCACGGCAATGGCACCCTGACCGTGATCAAAGAGAACAGCCCCACCAGTTTCGCGGTGGAACAGACGGTGCCGACCATGACGGGCGGCAAGACGCTGACGCTCGATAGCAAGACGGACCGGATTCTGGTGATCGCCGCGGAGTACGCCGCGCCCGCCCCGCCTCCGCCGGATGCGCCGCCGCCGGCCGAGAAAAAGGGAGGCCGCGGACCCGGCCGCCAGATGTTACCGGATTCATTCTCGATTCTTGTGGTCGGGAAGTAGGCGATTGACCCGAGTCGGGTCTGTTCATGCCACGACTCCTGTTGATAACCGCTCAGACGCGCGCGCACAGCAGGTGGGTCACCCGGACCGCCAGACCGTCGGCGCGGTCGCGGAAGTAGCGCGAGTTGATTTCGGCGGCGTCCAGATCTTCCAGATGGCGAAATCCCAACTGGCGGACTTGCGCGGCCAGCGCCGCGGGGTCGAAGACGAGCCGGAAAGGCTCACCGGCGGCGGCCACGCGGCTGGCCAGAGCATCGCGCGCGAGTTGTTCCCGGGGGCTGAGGGCGTGCCGCGCCACGGCGTAATCGAACACCACACCGCTCGCCGGCGGCAAAGTGGCGATGAATGACATGGTGGTCAGGAAGGCGCCCTCGGTGAGATAGGGAACCACGCCCAGCCAGGAGAAGAACGCGGGCTCCCCGGCGCGGAAACCGGCGGACGGGAGCGCGTCCGCGAGCGACTGGCGTTCGAAGTTCACCGCGACGAAGACGGTTTCCGCGGGAATCTCGATTCCGGCGGCCCGCAGGCGGCCGCGCTTCCACTCCTGCGTGGCGGGGTGATCCACTTCAAACACGCGCAGGCCGAGCGCGGCGTGCGGATTGCGATACGCGAACGTATCGAGGCCGGCGCCCAGCAGCACGTACTGGCGGACGCCACGCTCGATGGCGCGCGCCAACTCGTCTTCGGCGAAGCGGCTGCGCGCCGCCATGGCCGCGCGCAGGGAAGGCGGCGAGGCGTCCGACGATGCCTTCGCGGCGGCTTCCGCGCCGACGATTGCCAGCGCCAGCGGGTCCTCGAAAACCGGCGGGCGATCCAGAATCTGATGGGCCGCGCGCCGGGCGGCGACGCGAAGGGCGGTACGGCTGGGAACGGATTCGTGCATATACACGGCAAAATTCGGGGACAGGCAGCGAGTTTCGCAAAGGCGGCGAAACTCGAAGCCTGTCCCCAGTCAGCCTTTCATGGCCCAGCGCACCATCTCGGCCAGGCGCGGCGGTTTGCCTTGCACCAGGATGGCCACCCGGAAGATGCGGGAAGCGGCCCATACGGTTGCGGCCGCGAAGACCAAAACGCCTGCCAGTCCCACCCACGGTTGCCACGCGGGAACGCCGCCGGGCATGGCCTGCCGCAACAGCATGAGGATCGGGGTAAAGGGCGGGACGAGCGACATCACCGTAGCCAGCGTACCGTTGGGCTGCCGCAGCACGGTCACCAGCATGAACATGGGAATGAGGCACGGCATGAGGAGCACGATGGCCAGATTCTGCGCGTCCTGTGGCGTGCTGCAGCACGCCCCCAGCGCGGCGGCGAAAGAGCAGAGCATGACCACGTCGGCCAGCAGGTAGACGTAGAACCAGGGGATGATGGTGAGCGGCAACAGGCCGGCGACTCCCAGGGCATTGACCGCAAAGGTGCCGGCCAGCACGTACAGCACGGAACTGGTCATGGAAACGCCCACCGAACCCAGCACTTTGCCGGTCATGAGTTCGAATGGGGTGGCCGCGCCCAACAGCGTCTCGACGATGCGCTGGCTTTTATCCTGCGTGACGTTTTGCAGCATGGGGGCCGAGCCCACCATGACGATCATGGCGAGAATCATGGCCACCGCGAAGGGCACGAAGAAGCCTTCGAGCTCGCTGCGTTTGCGCGCTGGATGCACTTCGCCGGTCTTTTCGTCGCGCTCCACCAAGCTGAGCCCGTCGATGGGGACCGAGGCCGTCAGGCCTTTGTTGCGGTCGATGTCGATGCCGAGCTGCGCCAGGCGCGCCAGGCGTACGCCGTCGTTGATGGGGCCGTTGAGCCAGTTGCGCATCTCGTCGATGCCGCCGGCGTTGGTGTAGTAAGAGACGCGGGCGGTGGCGTCGCCGGCAGGGTCCGCGGGGCGCAGCGCATCCTTGCCGATTTCGAGAAATGCGACGAGTTGCTTGCGGCGGACGCGGCCGGAAAGCGCGAGCAACTGATCCCTGGAATTGGCGGCCGGCGAGATCACCTCGAAAACGTAGCGGGGGGCGATCTGCTGGTGCGTTTTCTTGTCGAAGAGCTCGCGGTCGTTCTTCTCTCGAGCGGCGTTCACCAGGTGGCCGGCCACGACGCCCGTGTGGTCGACGATGGCGACGCGGCGGTCCTTCAAATCGGGTTGGCCTTTGAAAAGCGACATGGCGATGGATCCGCCGCCGAACAGCATAGGGGCGACCACCAGGCCGAAGATAAACGCCTTGGTGCGGACGGTGGCTATGTAGTCGCGTTTGGCGATGGTCGAGATCTTATGCATTCGCATGGCTGGCCTCCTCGGCCGCGGGGCCGGCAATGCGCATGAAGATGTCGTGCAGGGAGGGCTTCGTGAGCGAGAAGCTGGTCACGCGAGCCTGCGCCACCAGGGCGCGTAGAACCTCCTGCGGGTCCGCGCCGCGCGTCAGCCGCAGCTCAACAACCTGTCCCAGGTCGCGGATCTGCTCGACTCCGGGAAGCTGCTCGACCGCCACGAAGCCGCCGTCGGCTGTAACCCGTATGGTGTCGTCGCCGTACTGATCCTGAATCGAACTGAGGGTGCCGTCCAGGACCTTCCGGCCGCGGAAGATCATGAAGATGTAGTCGCACAGGGTTTCCGCCAGGTGCATGTCGTGGGTGCTGAGGATGATCGTGACGCCGTGCCGGCGGAGATCCAGAATGGCGGAGCGGATGGCCTCCGCGCTCACCGGGTCGAGGCCGCTGAAGGGTTCGTCGAGGAGGAGAAGCTTCGGTTCGGGGATGACGGTGGCGATGAACTGAACCTTCTGGCTCATGCCCCGGCTGAGCGTTTCGACCTTATCGGAGGCGCGGCCCGCGAGGTCCAGCCTCTGGAGCCAGCGCGTGACTTCCTTTTTGACGCCGCGGCCGGAGCGCAGCTCGCCGTAGAATTCGAGCAGCGCCTGGACGGTCATTTTCTGGTAAAGGCCGCGCTCTTCGGGAAGATATCCGATGAGGTCCGTGCTGTCTTCCGGCCGGCCATCTCCGAAGAGGCGGATTTCGCCGCGATCGGGATAGAAGATGTTCACGATCATGCGCATGGTGGTGGTCTTGCCCGAGCCGTTCGGCCCGATAAACCCGTAGATCGAACCCTGGGGCACGGTGAGCGAGAGGTCGTCTACCGCGATCACACTGCCGAAGGTCCTGGTCACGTGCGAGATTTGTACGGCGTCCATTGGCTGAAATGGTAACAGATGGAGGGGGGAACTCACACCGCGCGGCCGAGGAAACTGTCACGGCAGTGTACTACAATTCAGGCACGGGCCAGTTCGGCCAAGGAGACCTATGTCGCATTCGTTTCGTAACAAGCGATTCACAGTTCCGACAGTTTGGAGCATCCTTCTTGCCCTGCCGTCTTGTGCGCCGAATTATGCTTTCGCCGCCAGTTCAGGGCGGCAACTGTTCAATATCGCCGATTACGGCGCGAAGAAGGATGGCTCTGCGCCTGCAACAGACGCCTTCCGGCAAGCGATCCAGGCCGCGAAAGCCGCTGGAGGCGGCACCATTTATGCGCCTCCGGGCAGGTACACCTCCGGGCCCATCGAGTTGTTCAGCAACATGACCCTGGATATCGATGCCGGGGCTACGATCGAGTTTCCCGTAGCTCCGCTGCCGTTCACGAAGAGTAGGTATCTGGGCATCGAGACGCTGGCTCCGATGCCGCTCATTGGCGGCCACGATGTGGAGAATGTCACAGTCACTGGACGCGGCATTCTCACTACCGGCGATTATGAAGAGTGGCGCAAGGCATACAAAGGCGCTTATGAAGAGTACCTGAAGACACGCAAAGGTGTCGTTTCCACGGGTGGCGACGAGTCCGGCAGCGCCAACGGTCCGCATTGGGATCACCTGCTGAAAGCGCTCGAAGCCAAGCAGCCGGTCTCCGAAGAAGAGTACCGCGAAGCCGCAGCGGAGCTACGCCCCTCTTTTGTCTGCTTCATGAATGCGAAGAATGTGCTGGTGGAAGGCGTGCGTATCATCGGCGCGCCTATGTTTGTCGTGCACTTGCTCTATTCGGAGAACGCGACCGTTCGCAACGTCATGATTGAGACTTATCCGGGCCCACATACCAACGGCATCGTGGCGGATTCCAGCCGCTTTGTCCGCATTGCCGACGACTATATCGATACTGGCGACGACGGTATTGTCCTCAAGTCCGGAAAAGACGCCGACGGACTGCGCGTGAATCGACCAACTGAGCATGTGACGATCACCAACTGCACGGTGCACCACGCCCACGGTGCGGTTGTAATCGGCAGTGAGACGTCTGGCAGCGTCCGTAATGTTGTGGCCAGCAACATCACCGCGGTCGGCACTGAGAACGGTATCCGAATCAAGAGCCGCCGCGGGCGTGGAGGTGTCGTCGAGGACGTCCGCTTCGACAACTGGACCATGGAAAATGTCGGTGTAGGTATCGTTGTCACCAGCTACTACATCATGGGAGGCGAAGTCGCTACCAAAGAGGAGCCTGTCTCTGAGCGTACGCCGGTGTTTCGGAATATCGCTATCGGCAATGTCACCATAGACGGCGCAAAGAAGGTCATTGAGATAGATGGACTGCCTGAGATGCGCATCACTGCGCTTCGTTTGACGGACATTGTAGGTTCTGGCCAAGTGGGGCTTACGGCGCGGTATACCGACGCGTTGGAGTTGCATCATGTACAACTGAATGCCGGCCGCGGTCCGGTCTTCGCAATTGAAGCCGCCTCCAACCTGGAACTCGATGGTGTGACGACCAGAAAACCAATGGCCGTGTCACCAGTGTTGCGGCTGACACAAACTCCAGGAGCGGTACTGCGTAACAGCCGCGCCTTTCCGGGCACGGAAACATTTCTTTCGGCCGGTCCAGGAGAATTGAAGTCTTTCCATTTTGAAGGCAATGTCTTGGACAACGCCAAGACTCCCATGGAAGAGCGTTAGCAGGAGGCTGAAAACCCGCGTGCTTGGTTCTTAGTGCTCGTCTTCCAGGTGGCTGATACGCTGTTCGTGGGCTCTGGCGATGTTTTCGAGGCTCTGGATAGAGCCGTGGAGGACCTGGCTGTTTTGGGCCAGGGCGCGGATGTGTTCGCCGTCGCGGGCGGCGAGGGTCTGGAGGTGTTCAATGTCGCGGGCGGCTAGCTCCAGGTTCATGGTGAGGGCTTCTATGCGCTCGTCGAGGGTCATTGTGGTTCCTCCGAGTGGTTGGGAGTGTGGCGGCTCCTGATCTGATTATGTCACTTGGCAACGTCTCACGCTTCGTCCTCGGCCGGGATCTCGAAGTTCACCAGCTCGCCGCGGAAGCCGCGGGTCTTCCAGGCGCCGAAGAGGATGCCGGCCGCCATCCAGATGCTGCCGGCGATCTGCGCCGTGCGGCTGAGATTCAGCCATAGCAGCAGGCAGACGGCGAACCCCAGCGCGGGTGGAAGCAGGTTGCGCAGGCGCTTCTGCTTCTCGCGCACGTAATAGCGCACGAGGGCCGCGAGATTGACACCCATGAAGGCGATCAGGGCCCCGAAGTTCAGCATCTGCGCGCCCAGGTCGTAATCCAGCAGGAAGGCGCCGATGAGGCTGACCACTCCTACGAACACCACGTTGTTGCGCGGGACGCGCCGCTTGGGCTCGATGACGCCGAAAAAGGATTTCGGCAGCGCATGGCTGCGTCCCATGCCGAACAGCAGGCGGGCGGCGCCGAGTTGCGCTCCCATGCCGGAGCCGAAATTCGCCACCACCAGTGTGAATCCCACAATCGCAAAGAGAGGCGCCCAGGTGCGCCCCGCCGCGTAGACAAACGCCGTGGTCTCATCCGGGAACGGTTGGGAGGCGGGCCACACCAGTTGCGCGGCGTACACTTCGAAGGCGGAGAGAATGCCGATGGTCACGCAGGTGAGCACGGTCGCCAGCAGGATGTTGCGCCGCGGGTTCTCGGCCTCTTCCGACAGGGTCGAGATGCCGTCGAAGCCAATGTAGGTCAGCACGGCGATGGACGTGCCTCCGAGCACGGCCCCGGTGCTGAAGGTGGCGGGATCGTAGAATGGCCGTGTGAAGAATGCCGCGCCAGCGTGGGGGTGTCCGAAGATGAAGCGCGCCGCGGCCACGAAGAAAATCGCGATCACCACGCCCATCGCGGCCGCCAGTCCGGCGTTGATTTTGGCCGACGCGCGAATCCCCAGAATGTTCAGCCCCGTGAACAGCAGCGCCATGACAACCGCCCAGGTCCAATATGGTATGGCGGGAGCGAACACGTGGGCCTGCTGGCTGACCCAGACGATGCAGATGATGGGGTTGAGCATGTAATCCATGACCATGCTCCAGCCCGTGACGTAACCCAGCGCGGGATTGATTTCGCGGCCGACATAAGTGAACGCCGAGCCGGCGCTGGGATAGGCGCGCGCCATCCGTCCGTAGCTGATGGCCGTGAACAGCATGGCGGCCATGGCGATGAGGATGGCGGTGACGACGTGTCCGCGGCCGCGATTACTCAGGACGCCGAAGACCGACATGGGCGCCGTGGGCTGGATCACGATGACGCCGTACAGGATGAGGTCCCACAGGCCGAGAGCCCGGCGCAGTTTCGCGGACGAGGATGCGGGAGTGGACACGAAACCTCGATTGTGTCACAGAGTTGCCCCACTACCGGGGAGGGGACTTGACACGCGATTCCCGCCATGCTATTTTTTTAGCATGATGCTAGAAATCCAGCAGGAGGCGCGGCGGTGAGCGGGCTGGGAGGGCTCAGCCGGCGGGAACGCCAGATCATGGAGATCCTCTACCAGCGCGGCAAGGCCTCCGTATCCGAGGTGCGGGAGATCATGAAAGACGCGCCCGGCTATTCGGCGGTGCGCGCCATGCTGCGCGTGCTGGAAGAGAAAGGACACGCCAGGCACCAGGCGGAAGGGCTGAAATACGTCTACATGCCCACGGTGGCGCGGGAGAAGGCCAAGCGGTCGGCGGTGAAACACCTGCTGGAGACGTTTTTTGCCGGCGAGCCCGACCAGATTGTGGCCGCGCTGCTGGATGTTTCCGCCACGCGCCTGACGCGCGAGGAGCTGGACCGGATGTCGGAAATGATCGACGTGGCCCGAAGGGAGGGCAAGTAAATGTCGGGCTGGAACGTGTCGGAGTGGTTTTCCATCTTCGTGAGCGTGGCGCTCAAGAGCACGGTGGTGCTGGGCGCGGCATGGTTGGCGGCGGGGGCGTTTCGGGGGCGGTCCGCGGCCTCACGGCACCTGGTGTGGACCGCCGCGGCCGCGGCCGTGCTGGCGTTGCCTTTCCTTTCGGCTGGGTTGCCGGCCCTGCGCGTTCCGGCGTCCGGAGCGCTGCTTCGGTTGGACTCGGGCGTGATGTTCCAGGTAGCCAGCTCCGCCGCCGTCGAACCGCCTTCGTCGTCTTTGCTTCCGGCCGCCACCGCCCGCCGCGCGATGAATGCGCCGCGCCATCCCGACTGGAGAATCTGGCTGATGTTGCTGTGGGCGGCCGGCGCGGCCGCGGCCTTGGCGCGCATGCTGGCGGCATTCCTCGCCATGTGGCGCGTCCAGCGCGGCGCGCGTCGCTTCCCGGATGACGGTCTCGCGCGCGCACTGGCCCAGGCGTTGGGGATCCGCCACCGCGTGCGCGTGCTCGAGAGCCGCGCGGGCAGCATGCCGATGACCTTCGGGATTCTGCGGCCGGCCATCTTCATGCCGCCCGAAGCCACCGGGTGGAGCGAAGAGCGCCGCCGCGTCGTGCTGTTGCACGAGCTGGCCCACGTGCGCCGGGGAGACGCGGCCACGCACTTGCTGGCGCGCACGGCCTGGAGTCTCAATTGGTGGAATCCGCTGGCGTGGTCCGCCTGGCGCGAGTTTCTGAAGGAGCGCGAGCGCGCTACCGACGACCTGGTGCTCAATGCCGGCGCCCGCGCGTCGGATTACGCGGGCCATCTGCTGGAAGTGGCGCGCAGCATGCAATCCGCGCCGGCGACCGCGTGGGCGGCGGTGGCCATGGCGCGGCGGTCGCAGCTCGAAGGCCGGCTGCTGGCCATTCTGGATGCGGGCGTGAAGCGCCACGCGCCGGGACGCATGGCGGGGCTGGCGGCCACGCTGCTGGCCATCGCGGCGGTGGCGCCTTTCGCCGCCATGCGGGCGCAGACCCCGGCGCAGCAGACGGCGCCGCCGAAGGCAGACGACGCCGTGGGACTCGTGAAACTGGGTGACCTGGCGCGCCAGCGAGGCCATATCGACGAAGCGATGGGTTACTACGACAAGGCCGTGGCGGCGGTGGGCGACCGGCCTGAAACGGCTGCCGCGCTTCTGTACCTGGGAACCGCCACATACGGAAAGGACCCCGTCCAGGCGATCGACTATTTTGAGCGGGCTCAGAATGTGGCGCCATACGGCCCTGTGGCCGGACCGGCGATGACCTGGCAGGCCATGGTCAAGCAGCACCGGGAAGGCGAGGCGCCAGCCGCCGAATCGCTCTATCGGGCCGCGCTGGCTGTGGAGGAGGCGAACTCGACGGATGCGGCCCTCACCATGGAATTCCTGGCACACTTTCTGCGCGAGCAGGGCCGGATCAGTGAAGCCGAGGCCATGGAAGCGTCCGCCAGTGAGATACGCAAGGCGCATGTCGCGCGGTTGTCGCCCAAACGGCAGACGGCCGGCCAGGCCTCAAGAGTCGGTAGCGGCGTCGCCGCGCCGGTGCTTTTGCACAAGCTCGAGCCGAGCTACTCCGCCGAGGCGCGCGCCGCGAAGGTCCAGGGTACGGTGCTGCTTTCCGTGGTGATCGGAACGGATGGCAGAGCCTCCGATGTCCAACTACGCAAGGGCGTGGGATACGGGCTGGACGAGCAGGCGCTCGACGCCATCGCGCAGTGGACCTTCAAACCTGGCATGCGTGACGGCATGGCGGTACCCGTGCAGGCCACGATCGAGGTGAATTTCAAGTTGCTGTAATGCGAGCTTTCAGCGATCAGCGGCGCGGGTGTGGCTGAAAGCTGAGTGCTGATGGCTGAAAGCTTCTCACTTCGGGTACACCCGGAAATCGTCGAAGTAGGTGACTGAATCCGTCTCGGTCCACAGGCCGACTTTCCCGGCAGCCGCGAACGTGTCGTCCCAACCCTGCAAAATGCGACGGTGGTCCAGGTACACCTGAAAACGGTTGCCGCGGACCGATACCTTGAGGATGCTCCAGACGTTGGAAGGGATGTCGTGCTTGACTCCCGGCGCCAGCGGAAGTTGGCGGCCGTTTTCCACCTTGTACAGCGCCACATTCTTATCCAGTGCGTTGGCCGTGGCCAGGTAATAGTTGTTGGCGTCCCGGTAGCGCCAAACCAGGCCGCCTCCCTGGTCCTCGCGCCCCGCCACCGGCTTGATGCGCACGCTGACGTCGCCATCGCGGAGACTCGGGTTGTCGAGAATGGCCAGCGGGAAGCGGCCACCCGTGGGGTCGTTGGAAACCTGGGCCAAGACGTACGGCTGAGTCGGCGCACTCCCGTCTCGCAGGACCTCCCAGCGGGGCGCCCGGCCGCGATTGGTCATGGCCACGGTCCACCCGGGTGGGGTCTGGCCAAGCGGCGCGTTGTGAAAGTTGATCACCCTTCCCGAGGATGCAATCAACCCGACCGAGACCAGCCAGCTTATCGTTTTCATGCGGCCAAACCAGGGGCAAGTGACATCTGCGCCCCCTCACCCTTGCTCCTATTATACCGCGGCTGCGCAGGCCGGGCCTACGACACGAATATCGGCACAAAACGACTCCGTCTTCAATGCCGCGCCGCACGGCTCTGGCGCCAGGTATTTACCAGGGTCGCGGAGAGTATCATGGCGCCGCCCGCCAGCGTCCGTGCGCCTGGCCTCTCGCCATGCACCAGCCAAGTCCACACCGGGTTCATGGCGGGCTCGATCACCAGGAAAGTGCTGGCCTCAAACGCTCTCACGTGCCGGATGCCGCGCGTAAGACACCAGTAGGCCAGCCCGATCTGCACCACTCCGAGATAAAGAATGACAGGCACATTGGCGGCGAGGGCGACTGGGACCGAAAGCGCCATGGGCAGCGCCGCCACAAACGCCAGGATGTTGCCAACCGCGACCGTGGCGATCCCCGGGTTGCCCTTTTGCCGCCGCCCCACCCAGCGCAGGCCCGCCAGCGTCAAAGCATAGGTGATCGCGCTGGCGCCAGCCAGCACATTGCCCCGTGACGGGTCCGGCGCCGTGGCCACGGCCAATTCCGCTCCTGTAAAGACCAGTACCAGACCCGCCGTCAGCGCGAGGATGTACAGCAGGTCGGCCCGGCGGATCGGCTCCCGCAGCAGCCACGGTCCCAGCAAGAGGAGAAAGAGCGGAGCGGCGGATTGCAGAAAGATGGCATTGGCCGCCGTGGTGAGCCGGTTGGCCAGCGAGAACAGAATCAGCGTGCTGGCATAGGCCGCCGCCACCAGCACGGTTCGCCACGACCACCCGCGCCGCGCCTCGGGTAGCGCCAGCAGCAACACAACCGCCGCCACGCCGGACCGGAAACTCGCCACCTGCCAGCCCGTAAGCGTTGCCGCCTTGATGGCTGCACCGCCGGTGGAAAACAGAAGACCGGCGGCGATCAGCAGGACCCGGTTGCGAACTGGAGAAGCTTCCATTACCCCACAGCCGGCCGCGGCTTCGCCGGTTCGCACGTCAGCAGCGCGGTGGCGCTTTCGAGGCCCGGCGAAGACGCCTCCACTTGCAACTCGCCCGCCTGCTTCCCCGCCTGCACGATAGCCATCGCCAGCCCGTTGAACGCCCGGCGCTTGTCTGCCTTGTCGGATTCGTGGCTGCTGGCGTCGCCGTTGGCCACCCCGAGCAGCTTGCCGCTGCCCGACACCTTGAAGCTCACCTCGTTGTCCGCCACCGGGACCACGCGGCCTTGCGCATCCACCACTTCCACCGCCACCATCGAGACGTCTTCGCCATCGGCGGCGATTCGCGCGCGATCCGGCCGCAACACGATTCGGGCCGCGGGGCCGGTGGTTTCGCGCTTCGCCGTCAGCGTCGACGCGCGCGCTTCGATGACCCCCGGCGCGTACTTGACCTTCCACGCCACGTGGGTATTCCTGACCACCTTCTGCGCGCCCAGGCTCCGGCCGTTCAGAAACAGCTCGACCTGGTCCAGGTTGGTGTGGCACCAGACCTCGACTTCCTGCCCCTCCTTGCCGCTCCAGTTCCAGTGCGGGAACAGGTGCAGAACGGGCTTCGAACCCCACCAGGCCTGGTAATAGTAGAAGTTGTCCTTGGGAAAGCCGCACATGTCCAGGATGCCGAAGTGCGAGTTGATCGACGGCCACCCATACGGCGTCGGCTCGCCGCGGTAGTCGAAGCCGGTCCAGACGAATCCGCCGGACAGCCACGGCCGCGGGTCGAAGAAACTCCACCATTGCTCGGCGGTGTTCGACCACGACTGCGCGATGTCGTCGTAGGCGCTCACGTAGCCGCGCGTCTCGTCTTTGGTGTAGATGCCGCGCGTACCCACCGTGCTGCCCTGCTCGCTGCCGACGTTCGGCTGCTGCGGATGCGCCGTGTGGTAGGCATCCATGTTTTCCGGTCCGATATGGTAACTCCACCCGCGCACCTCGATGACTGCGTTGATACCGCTGAAATCGTTCCCGACCGCGGCGTTGCAGGTGACGGGGCGCGTCGGGTCGAGCTGCTTCACCAGATCCTGCATCGTGACGGCGACGCGGCCGCCGGACGGTATGCTCTGAACGGAAAACTCCTCGTTGCCGAGCGACCAGATCGCCACGCTCGCGTGGTTGCGGTCGCGGAGCACCAGCTCCTTGAACCACTTAAGATGCAAGGCATCGCTGCCTACCAGCCGGTTCTCGTCCATGACCAGCATGCCAAGATGGTCGCAGGCCTCGAGCAGTTCCGGGGTCGGCGCGTTGTGGGCGCTGCGATAGGCGTTCGAGCCCATCTCCTTCAGCTTTGCGATGCGGAAATACTGCAGCCGGTCGGGCAGCGCCGAGCCCACGCCGGCGTGATCCTGGTGATTGCAGGTGCCCTTGAGAAGGTAGGGCTGGCCGTTGAGGAGGAAACCCTTCTCCGCGTCGAATCCGAACGTGCGGATGCCGAACTCCGTCTCCTTGCGATCCACGGTCCGTCCGCCGCTCTCCACCGTGGTGACGAGCCGGTAAAGCCGCGGCGTCTCCGGCGACCAAAGCTCGGGCGCGGCGACCTGCGCGGTTTGCGTCACCTCGAGTTCGGCGCCGCCGCCCACCTGCGCAGTCTGGTGCGCGGACGCGACTGTCTGGCCGCCGGACGTCAGAATTTCCCACTGCACCTTCGCGTCCGCGGAGGATTTTTGCGCATTGGACAGCAGGGTCTGTAGGTGGATCTCGGCCGGGCCGGCAGGGATATTGTCCTTGAACCGGCTGTAAACGAACACGCCGTCGGGCGCGATCGCCAGCGGCCCCGTCTTCACCAGCCAGGCATGCCGATAGATTCCCGCGCCCTCGTAGAACCAGCCTTCGGTCTGCGAGGCGTCCACCAGGACCGCGACGAGGTTCTTTCCGCCGCAGTTAGCGACGTCGGTGATGTCGTAGCG
>PLMF01000384.1 GCA_003142355.1 Bryobacterales bacterium | reverse complement strand
GTCAGGTTAGCGTCTTATGAAACCTCTTCGCCGCCAGCCACAGTGTCACTACTCCCATGACGCCCAGCGCCAGCATCTGCGGCCATAAGATGCCCGGCCCCACCCCCTTGAGAAAGACGCCACGGATAATCACCAGGAAGTAACGCAGCGGGTTCAGATAGGTCAGCCACTGTATCGCCCGCGGCATGTTCGCGATGGGGAACATGAAGCCCGAGAGAANNAACGTGCTCATCATTGCCTGCTGCTGGGTCTGGCTGACCGTCGAAATGAAAAGACCGGTCGCGAGCGTCGTTACCAGATATAAGGCGGTGGCAACGAGCAAGACCAGCAGGCTGCCCCGGATAGGCACACCGAACCAAAACACCCCCAGCACCGTGATGAGCACCGCGTCGGCGAAGCCGATCAATGCGAACGGCACGGTTTTACCGAGGATGAACTCGAGGGGCGTGATAGGNNTCCATGGTGCCGATCTCCTTTTCGCGCACTACCGCCATGCTGGTGAGCATCAGGGTGATGAGCATCACGATAATTGCTATGACTCCGGGGACGTAGAAATTCCGGCTCTCCAGGTTCTCGTTGAACCACGCGCGTGTCTGGAGTACGACACGGCCGGTTTTCCCCGCTCCTCCGGTCATCCGCGCTACCCGGCTGGATTCGATTTCGGTCGAGAACCGCCCTGCAATGGTCGAGCTGTATCCGAGCACGATACCCGCCGTATTGGAGTCCGCGCCATCCACGATGAGCTGAACTTGAGCCGGTTTTCCCGACAGCAGATCCTCTTCGAAGCCCTTGTCGATCTGAAACGCGGCGCCAATGTCACCGCGGTCCATCAACTCGCGGATACGCCTCTCGTGTGGGGCGTGCCCGATTAATTCGAAATAGCCGGAACGGGTGAACCGGCTCACCAGTTCTCGGCTCGCGACGCTGTTGTCCAGATCGTAGACCATCGTTGGGACGTGTTTCACATCCGTCGTCACCGCATATCCGAAAACGAACAGTTGGATGATCGGCATCAGGAAGATCACGCCTCTCATGCGGGGGTCGCGAAAGATCTGGATGAACTCCTTGATGAGCATGTGTTTGATGCGCTCGTGCATGACTAGACTAGCCTCTTCTTGAATTTCGCGATAGCCAGGATGACCATGACCGCTCCGAAGAGCGTAAGAAGGCCTGCTTCCACGGCAAGAATTTCCAGCCCGACGCCTTTCAGGTAAATGCCCTTGAGGAGTGTCACGAAATAGCGGGCGGGGATCAGCCGCGTCGCTAATTGGATGGGCACGGGCATGTTGCCAATTGCGTACACGAACCCGGACAGCAGAAACGACGGCAAGAAGGTCAGCACCATCGCCAGTTGGCTCGCCAGAAGCTGGCTTCGGGTGACGATGCTGATCACCATGCCGAGCGAAAGCGCTCCGGCGAGGAAGATTGCGGCCATGGCGAAGAGCAACGCCACACTGCCGCGCAGGGGAACGTGGAACAAAAACTCGCCCATGACCACAGCCAGCAGCACGTCGAGCATGCCCAACCCGAAGTACGGCAACAACTTGCCCAGGACGATCTCGCTGCCTTTCACCGGCGTGGAGATGAGTTGCTCCATGGTGCCGGTTTCCCACTCGCGTGCGACGGTCAGAGACGTGAGCAGCGCGGCGATTACCGACATAACGACGGCGATCAGCCCGGGGATGATGTAGTTCTTCGACTGCATATCCGCGTTGAACCAGACGCGCGGCTCGAAATCGATCGCCCCGGAAACGCTCCGGCCCGCGGTCCGCTGCATCTCCCGAAGCGCGACAGCTTGGGAGTATCCCCGCACCACCGTCTCGGCATATCCGATGGCCACTGTCGCCGTGTTCGAGTCGCTGCCATCGACGATTGCCTGCACCGGCGCTTCCCGCCCGGACGCGACCCGTCGCGCGAAATCCGTGGGGATAATCAGGGCCATAAGGGCCGCCCGGACATCGATGGCCCGCTCGATTTGCGGGTAGTTCCGCATCTGCGCCCGGATCGAGAAGTAGCGCGAAGCCGCAAACCGGCTCACGAGCTCACGGCTGGCCGGGGATTGGCTTTGGTCCCAGATCGCCAGGGGCACGTTGTCAACGTCGAGCGTGAGCGCGGAGCCGAACAGGACGAGCAGCAGCATGGGAATCGCGATGGCCATTCCCAGGCTCCGCGGATCGCGGATAATATGCGTGAATTCCTTGCGGGCAATCGCCCAGACGCGAATCCACTTCACTGGTGTACCCCCTTGCGGGCTTGCTCCAGGCGGTCGCGTCCCTCGATCAGGGATACGAAAACGTCTTCCATCGACGGGACGATTTCGGCGGCGCTAGCAACGCCATAGCCTTTCCGCTCGAGTACGCGCCGGATCTCGGGCGCCGCTGCGTCGGCATTCTCCGCAACAACGTGCAGCCCTTTGCCAAAGAGCGCGACGCCGTTGATGCCGGCCATCTTTTCAATCTCACCCATCGCGTCCTGCGGCCGGTCGCACAATACTTCAATGACGTCTTCCTGCATGGACTTGGTTTTGAGCTCCTCGGGCCTGCCAAGAGCAATTAACTCACCGCGGTAGATCAGGCCGATGCGATCGCAGTACTCGGCTTCATCCATGTAGTGGGTTGTAACGAAAATGGTTACTCCCCGGCTGGAGAGCTCGTAGATCAAATCCCAGAACTGGCGCCGGCTGACCGGGTCCACCCCAGCGGTCGGCTCGTCGAGGAAGAGGATCGGGGGCTCGTGCAGGATGGCGCAACCGAGCGCGAGCCGCTGTTTCCAGCCTCCGGAGAGGATGGCGGTTAGGGAATGCCGGTGCTCCGCCAAGCCCGCCATTTCGATCACCCACTCCTTGCGCTCCTTCCGTTTCTCAGCGGGAATTCGGTAAATGCCGCCGTAGAAGTTAATGTTCTCCTCAACGGTCAGGTCCCCGTAGAGCGAAAACTTCTGGCTCATGTAGCCGATGTGCGACTTGATGCTTTCAGCTTGCGTCCCGACGTCAAACCCCGCCACCGTGGCGCTCCCGCCGCTGGGAGCCAGGAGCCCTGTCAGAATGCGGATCGTGGTGGACTTGCCGGCGCCGTTCGGGCCGAGAAAGCCGAAGATCTGGCCCTTGGGCACTTCGAAGCTCAAACGGTTCACCGCGATGAAGCTGCCGAACCGCTTTTCGAGGCCTTTTACCACCACCGCCATGTCTTCATGCGTGCCCATGAGTTTCCTCTCTCTCCTTCGCGAGCACAGAAACGAAGATGTCCTCGAGCGCAGGGTCGATCCTGTGAATGTCTGTAACGCCGACGCCCGAGCCGCGAAGAATCTTGCCGGCCTGTTGTGTCGCGACCTCCGGCGCACTGGTAACCAAGTGAACGCGATCGCCGAACAGGCTGGCCGCGCCCGTTCCGAACTGGCCCCGTAAGAGCGCCGTAGCCCGCCGGGGCTCCGAGCAACGGATCTCGAGTATCGCCTCCCTCATGAGCTTCTTTACCTCGGCTGGCGTGCCTGCGGCCAGCAGCCGGCCCTTGTGGACGAGCCCGATCCGGCTGGCGCGCTCCGCCTCATCCAAGTAAGCGGTCGATACGAAAATCGTTACTCCTTCGCGGAGCAGTCGATAGAGGATCTGCCAGAAGTCGCGGCGTGAAACCGGATCCACCCCGTTGGTCGGCTCGTCCAGGAAAAGCACCTTTGGCGTGTGGATCAGCGCGCAGGCGAGTCCTAGCTTCTGTTTCATGCCGCCCGACAGTTTGCCCGCTTGCCTGTTCTGAAATTGCGTCATGTTGCTGAATGAAAGCAAGCGCTCGATCTTCTCCACCCGGCCCGTTTTCGGCACGGCGTAGATGTCCGCGTAAAATTGGAGGTTCTCCATCACGGTAAGGTCCGAGTACAACCCGAAACGCTGGCTCATGTAGCCGATATCGCCCTTTACCGCCTCGGCGTCGTCCACCACGTGATGGCCGGCAACCCAGGCATCGCCGGAGGTGGGTTCCATAATAGAGGTCAGCAGGCGCATAGTCGTAGTCTTCCCGGCGCCATCCGGCCCAACCAGGCTNNAACATCTCTCCCTCGTTCACGGTCAGGTCGAGACGATCGACCGCGCTCACACGGCCAAACGTTTTGGTGAGGGACTGTGTGTGAATCGCGTGCATGGCCTATCTCGCAGCCTCCATCTGCAAGTGATGCTAATCCTTTGGCGCAGAATTCGAAATGACTTTAGTCACNNTATTGTCGCAGTTTCCTACGACTGAAGTCACAATCCGAAAACAATCCGAAAACTGGCGGCGGTCCGCCCGCTGGGTGCCAGCCTGTCATTCTAAACTGAAGCATGGCCGCTCCTATTGCCCGGCTCCGCTGGTGGCTGGCCGGCGGGCTGATCCTGGTGGCTGCGCTCGTGGCCCCGTCGTTGTGCGCGCCCGGCCCCGACCCTCTCCAGGCAGGTTTCGCCAACCCGCCCCAGGAGGCGCGTCTGCGTTGCTACTGGTGGTGGCTGAATGGACACACCGACGAAGCCACCATCACCAGAGATCTCGAAGAAATGAAGGCCAAGGGCTATGGTGGCGCCCTTCTGGTGGACGCCGACGGGTCGCAGCAGCGAGACAATACGGCTGTTCCCGCCGGCCCCATGTTCGGTAGCCCGCGGTGGCGTCAACTGTACCGCCACGCATTGCAGGAAGCCGCCCGGCTCAACCTGGAATTGAGCTTGAATATCCTGAGCGGCTGGAATCTGGGCGGGCCCATGGTGACGCCGGAAATGGCCGCCAAGCTCCTTACGTGGTCGCGCACCACGGTTCATGGGCCAGCGGATACTCACCAGCGCCTCGCGTTGCCGCCCGCGCGCGATGGTTTCTACCGCGATATCGCGGTACTCGCCTATCCGCTGCGCCAGGGCGCGGCGCTGCCCGGCGAAACAGGCGCGGACCATCCCCGGCGCCCCATCCGGCAGTTGCAGTTCAAGACCGCATCCCAGGAATTCGGAATGTCCGCGCCTCCCACGGCGCCGCTCCTGGAGGATTTCCCGGCCGAGCCCGGCGAAGAAGATGCGCGGCCCACGGAAGTTACGGACGTCACCCCACGCATGGGGCAAGACGGCCAGCTCGATTGGCAGGCCCCCGCGGGAAACTGGGAGATTCTGCGCATCGGCTACACGTGTTCCGACGCCAAGATCTCTACTTCCAGCGGAGATTGGCAAGGATTGGCCATCGACTATATGGATCGGGCGCCGCTCGAGCAGTACTGGCGCCAGGTGCTCGATCCGCTGTTGAATGAAGCACGTCCGTATCTTGGCCGCACCTTGCGTTACCTGGTCACGGATAGCTGGGAAATGGGTGGAATGAACTGGACGCCCAAGTTTCGCGATGAGTTCCGGCAGAGACGCGGTTACGACTTATTGCCCTACCTTCCCGTGATTGCCGGCCGCATCATGGGAGACCGCGACACCAGCAATCGTTTTCTGAATGACTTCCGGAGGACCATCGGCGACCTGATCGTCAGCCAGCACTATGCCGCGTTTGCCGAACTGGCGCGGCGTTCCGGGCTCGGTATCCATCCCGAATCGGGCGGACCGCACGGAGCTCCCATCGACGCTCTCGAAACCCTCGGCGCCGGCGCCTTTCCGCAAACCGAGTTCTGGGCGCGGTCGGCCACGCACCGGACTAGCGACGAAGAGCGCTTCTTTGTGAAGGAGGCCTCCAGCGCCGCCCACATCTATGGCAAGACCATTGTGGCGGCGGAGGGAATGACCAGCATCGGACCTCAATGGGAGGAGTCCCTTTGGGACAATTTGAAGCCCACCTTCGACCAGGCGGTTTGCGACGGGCTGAACCGGCTGATCTGGCACACCTTCACTTCTTCCCCCAAGGAAATGGGCCTGCCGGGCCAGGAATACTTCGCCGGCACGCACCTGAATCCCAATGTCACGTGGTGGAACCAGGCCGGCGCCTTCCTCGGTTACATCAACCGCAGCCAGTTTCTGCTCCAGCAAGGGCAACCTGTCGCCGATGCCGTGGTCTACTACGGAGACCACGTCCCCAACTTCGTTCAGCTCAAGTCCAGCGACCCGGCCAGGCTGCTTCCCGGTTACGATTACGACGTGACGGACGAGGACGTGCTCGTCCATCGCATGGCCGTCAAGGACGGCAACATTGTGCTGCCGGACGGTGTGACATACCGCCTGCTGGTATTGCCGGATCGGACGGCGATCTCATTGAACGCGCTTCGCGCCCTGCGGCGACTGGTCGGGGATGGAGCCGTGGTGCTGGGGCCAAGACCGCGGCAGACCACCGGTTTGGTTGACGATGGCAAGGGCGATGCCGAGGTCCGCGCGCTGGCCGGCGAGATGTGGGGCGATTGCGACGGCCAGAAGGTGACGCAACATCGTTTTGGCAAAGGCAGCGTGATTTGCGCCGGATCGGCCCGCGCGGTTCTGGCCGCGCGCGGAATCCCGCCCGACTTCGAGTTCACGACGGCCGCCGAGGCGGACAAGCTGGATTACGTGCACCGTCAATCCGGCGGAACCGGCATCTACTTTGTGCGCAACACCCAGCCGCACGCAGTCGATGCCGAGATCACGCTGCGCTCCCAAGGCATGGCTCCGGAACTCTGGCATCCGGACTCCGGCGAGACGGAGCCACAGCCGATGTACGACTTCACGGCGGACGGCCGCACCAGGATGCCGCTGTGGTTGGAGCCAAACGGTTCCGTGTTTGTGCTGTTTCGCCGGCCGGCGGGCAACCGGATTGTTCGACTGTCGAAGGATGGCCGGGCGCTATTCCCTTCACTGGCCGCTGGAGTTGACGGCGACATGCCGGAGGTTCGAGCTTCGATTGAGCCGGACGGAGCCGTGGGCCTCCAGACACAGGCGGCCGGCCACTTCGAAGCGCGCACCTCCGCGGGGAGCGTCTTCTCCGGCGATCTTCCCGCCAGCGACAACCAGCTCATCGAGGGGCCCTGGACCGTTCAGTTTGCGCCTGGTTGGGGCGCACCTGCCACCGCGACCTTCGAAAGCCTGCGTTCGTGGACCGAGAGCGCCGACCCCGGCATCCGCTATTACTCGGGCACCGCCAAGTATTCCACACAGATCGTCATCCCTGGGAGCATGTTGCGGCCCGGCCAGCAGTTGTACCTGGACCTGGGCGAAGTCCGGGAGATTGCGCAAGTGCGTCTGAACGGGCAGTCCCTGGGATTGCTGTGGAAGAAACCGTTCCAGGTTGCTCTGACAGCATCCGCGAAGCCCGGCTCCAACCAACTAGAAATCGAGATCACGAACTTCTGGCCGAACCGGCTGATTGGCGATCAGCAGCTTCCGCCGGAGAAGAGGTTCACCCGCACCAACATCACCAAGTTTCGGGCCGACTCGCCCCTTCTGCCCTCAGGTTTGCTCGGGCCGGTGTCGATGAGAGTGGCGCGGCGCGTGAAGCTGGCTCCGTGACCACGCGGGCACGCCTACCCGCCGCCTTCCGATTGGCTGAGAAAGTGAGGGAATCGTCCTGCGGGACCGGGCGTTGTTGCAATTGGGCGGATTTGGTTAGTATCATACAATACGGCCTTTAGACCTGTTTTATCTTTGGATCTTTTCACCCCGTATCCTGCCTCGATAGACAGGGCGGAGAAAGCTAAGGTGAAGACGCAATGTGTGCTCGCGTTATCCGCTTCATACCTCTGGCAGTCGCCGGCGGTTTGCTGGTTCCACTCCTTCCGGCCCAGTCCTCTGTGCCGCAGTCCTACACCCTCACCGCCTCTTCGAGCTTAGCGCTTGAAGCGATGTCGGGAAATCCCGTGGAGGCGAAGGTCTCTCGCTTCGGCCCCAGGGAGTTCGTCGACGTGACCGTGGCGCCCCAGGCGGGGCACTCCAAGGCCATTCACGCGCGCCACTGGTTCGACCTGGTGGCTCACAAGGTCTACACCCTCGATGTAATCCAGAACACCTGCTCCTGGATGACTTACACCGCGCCGGACATGCCCAACATGTACGATCCGATTGCCACCCCCGCCCCATCCGCCGAAGAACTCGCCAAACTGAACAAGAACATAGTGCGCCGGGAGAACGTGAACGGCATCGCGGCCAACCTCACGGAAAGCACCAGCGACCAGGGCAAGTCGAGAATTTGGATTGCCGTGAACGGCAACTATCCCGTCAAGGCGGAGATTACCTTTCCGGGCGCCCAACCGATGGTGATGCTGGAAGTGAAAGAACTGCGCTTCGAGAAGCCGGCTGCCGCGCTGCTGGCCGCGCCCGCAAACTGTACGGCGCAGGCGCAGGGCGAGTGGACGGCCGAGGGGATGCACGTCCACTTTGAAACCAACATCGATGCGCATGGGTCCGGCCAGGTGGACCTGAAGACCGGCAAGGCCACCGGCGACGCTACTGTGAAATCCGGCGGCCGGCGGCAATGACCATTCGCGCAATCGTTTACACCGGTAGGAATCCCAAGCATTCCTGCCCGTTTCCAATCGACAAACAAGGTTTACCAAGGTGCAATGATGAAACTCATTTTCCGCACTCTCCTCGTGGCGCTTGCCGCGCTCACGCTGTCTTCAATCGCCTTCGGCCAGGCGGATAGGGCCGGATCGAAGGATTACCCCGGAATCACGCGTATGCCCGGATTCTTCATCGACGGCTACAGCGATGTTCAGTTCGATTCGGCCACCTTCACCGTCACCCTGAACGGCAAGAAGACGCGCCAGGCGATCGAGGGCCGCACGATCAAGATCCCATACTACCGAAAACGAGACACCCCCGGGGTGTCCGACCTTCAGATCATTCGCAACCTGCAAAATGCCGCGCGTGCCGCCGGCGGACAGGTGATGGACGATTCACCATACGGCAATGGGTACAACACCACCTTGCGCCTTACGAAAGACGGCAAGGAAGTGTGGGTGCTGATCGAAGCCCATGGCGGTGACTACTACCAGACCGTCGTCGAGAAGCAGCTCATGCAGCAGGACGTGACCATGAATGCCGCCGGCATGGCATCCAGCATCGCCGACACCGGCAGCGTGGCCATCTACGGCATCAACTTCGACACCGCCAAGAGCGACATCAAGCCCGACTCCAAGCCGGCCATCGACGAGATCGCCAAGCTGCTCACCAACAACCCCGCGCTGAAGGTCGGAATCGTCGGGCACACCGACATGGCCGGCGACGCCACCGGCAACATGCGTCTTTCCCAGGAGCGCGCCCAGTCAGTCATCACCGATCTGGTCTCCAGGCACGGCATCGCCGCCGCGCGCCTGGTAGCCTTCGGCGCCGGACCCTGGGCGCCCCTGGCCTCCAACAAGACCGACGACGGAAGAGCCAAGAACCGGCGCGTCGAACTGGTCGAGATTGCCACTAAGTAGGCCCATCCGAGGACCATTGGAAGGGATGGGGCATCGGCAAATATCCCGTATGAATTGTCCACGCAGCGAAAGAAGCACCGCGCGACGCCCCTATCCCGACTGACTCCAACGATACCGAACTGCGCCGAAGTGGACGTAACTGCGGGCAGTTTTCCGATGAGCGGTCGTGAAATCTTAGTGGGTTATGGGAAACTAGCCCAGACTCTGTCCTAGGAGCGCAGCCGGATAGATCTTCCCTGATCTGGCAGGGAGCAAACCTGGGCATGCGCGGCGGGCCGGAGTTCCCGGTATGCAGGCGGCCAGATCGTCGCCCTTGGCACTGTTGTACTGTAGGTAGGACAGGAACAGTAAGGCAATGCATACCCACATTCGTAAGATCCTGGCAGCCGCCGTGTGGTTGGGTGGCATCTCTTCCGGTGTTTTCGCCGCATCCTCGATAGTCACGCGGCCGGACGACCCTCGAGCAGTTCATCTAATTGCCCCGCAATTCGGCGCGCACGCGGACGGAACCAGCGACGATAGCGCCGCCATCCAGTCTGCCATCGACGGCACGCGTCAAGGAGTTGTTTTTGTCGCTCCCGGCCGGTACCGGCTGACGCGCACCATCTACGTGTGGCCGGGCGTCCGGCTCATCGGCTACGGCGCAACGCGACCCATGTTCGTGCTGGCGGCCAATACGCCAGGGTTTCAGAAAGGTGTGGGCGTGATGGTGACATTTGCCGGAGCGCGCAGCGGACTCGGGGGCCCCGGCGGAGGCGCAGGCCGGGGAGGGTTCCGCGTGCCGTTTCCACCACCGGACAGTGTTCCGCCAAATGACGCGATCCAGGACGCGAATCAGAACACCTTCCATTCGGCGATGAGCAACATCGACTTCGAGATCGGCGACGGCAACCCGGCCGCCGTGGCGATTCGCTTCCACGCGGCGCAACATGCCTTTCTCACGCACATGGATTTCCACATCGGTTCCGGGCTCGCGGCCCTGACCGAAGTCGGCAACGAGGCCGAAGATCTGCATATCTATGGCGGACGCTACGGCATTCTCACAGACATGACCTCGCCCGGCTGGCAGTTCACGCTGATCGATTCGGAGTTCCAGGGGCAGCGGGAATCTTCGATTCGCGAGCATAATGCCGGGCTCACGCTGATCCGCGATACCTTCCGCGACGTCCCCACCGCCATCGAAATAGACGCACATTACTACGATCAGTTGTGGGTCAAAGACAGCCGCTTCGAAAATGTCAGCGGTGCGGCGGTGATCATCAGCAACGAGAAGAGCCCGCTGAACGAAATCGGATTCGAGAACGCCGTTTTGAAGAACGTTCCGGTTTTCGCGCTGTTCCGCGAAAGCGGGAAGAAAGTTGCCGGCAAGGGGCCGATCTACCGGGTGGCGAATTTCAATCATGGACTGATCCTGGCGGGCGAAGGAAGGACCGGTTCCATCGACACCCTCTACAGCGCCACACCGCTCACCAGCCTGCCCGCGCCGATGGCAGCCGCCATTCCGGCGCTGCCGGCCACCACGGATTGGGTGAACGTGCACTCGCTCGGCGTCGCCGGAGACGGCAAGACCGACGACACGACCGCCATCCGCAAGGCGATCGATCGGCACCGGGCACTCTATTTCCCGAGCGGCCAATACGTCGTCAGTGACACGCTGGCGCTGAAACCGGACACAGTGATGATCGGGCTGCATCCTACGGCGACCCAGTTCGTTCTGCCGGATAATACGCCGGCCTTTCAAGGGGCCGGCGCGCCGCGCGCGGTCATCGACGCACCAGCCGGAGGGAGCAACATGCTGAGCGGCTTCGGGGTCGCGACCAGCGGCATAAATCCACGTGCGGTGGGGATATTGTGGCGCGCGGGCGCCGGGTCGCTGATCGACGATGTGCGTCTGATAGGTCCGGGCGCAGGCAACAACCACCGCACGGCCGACGCGGACCTGCGCAAGCGATGGGACGGGCAGTATCCGAGTCTGTGGGTGACGCAGGGCGGCGGCGGAACCTTCGCCGACATCTGGACTCCCGACACGTACACGCAGGCGGGATTCTATGTCTCCGACACCAAGACTCCCGGCCATGTCTATGAACTTTCCAACGAGCACCATGTGCGGACCGAGATCAAGTTCGACCACGTTGAGAACTGGGATGTCAACTCACCGCAGACGGAAGAGGAAGCGGGCGAGAGTCCCGATTCGCTGTCGCTCGAAATAGACTGGTCGAAGAATATCACGATCGCCAATTATCACGCCTACCGCGTGGCACGCTCCCGCGCGCCGTTTCCCACGGCGGTCCGGCTGTACCATTCGGCGGACATTCACTTTCGCAACGTGCATGTGAATGCGGAGGCCGGGTATCCGATCTGCGATCAAAACGGCTGCGGCACCTTTCTGCGAGTGAGCAAATTCCCCTATGAGAACTCAATTGAAGATGTGACGCATCATCTCACGACACGTGAGCGCGAGTTTGCCGTACTCGACATTCCCGCGGCGCCAACCGCGCCCGCTGCCGCCGATGCCTCGGTGGTCCTGGAGCCGGGCTCGAAGGTGCAGAAGTTGGAAGACGGATTCTTTTCCATTTCCGGCGCCGCCGTGGACGCGTTCGGTAAACTCTATTTCGTCGATCACCATGAGCAGCGCATCTACGGCTGGTCGGCGGCCGAAGGACTCACCATCGAGCGAGACAGTCCACTGGATGCTGTAAACCTGGTATTCGACAAGGCCGGCAGCCTGTTGATGCTTTCTTCGTCCGGACCGGAGGGCACGGTGTACTCTTTCAGTCCGGGATCGCCCAAGGACCAGATCACCGTGTTGTCGCCGCAGGCGGCACGGCCGCATCCGTCGGCGCGTGTGGTTCTGCCGGTCAACTACTGGAACGACGGCCAGTTCAAAACTCACCTGGATCTGGAAACGCTAGTCTACAAGACGCTGGCGCAGATGTTCCAGGAAGACGTGTCCACGCCGAAAGCAAAGGAATACGTTTCGCCGGACGGCAGCATATTTCTACCGGCGTTCCGTGTATTCCAGCAGGGCCCAGCGGACTCCATCGCGGGATGGCGCTTCTCCGATACTCTGGACACCTACGGTTTCGTGAGTGGCGCGCCCGGCGACCATATCTATGTTAGCAGCGACTCCGAAGACGTTACGTACAGAGCGCTGGTGAACGCGGACGGAACGCTCGGCGACCTGCAGCCCTTTGCGCAGCGCGGCGGTGAATGCGTGGCCGTCGACGCGAAGGGCAATGTCTACGTCGCGAACGGGCAAGTTTTCGTCTACGACCGTACCGGTAAGCAGATCGGGCAGATCGACGTGCCGGAGCGTCCGATCGACATTGTTTTTGGCGGCCCCGATGGCCGGACGCTGTTCCTGCTTGCCCACCATACGCTGTTCGCGGTGAAGATACGCGGGTGAGCCAGGGCGGAGACCGGTAACGCCCTTCGGCAACGTGTCCGGGAAATATTACCCGCCGCCCTCCGCCGATAGCGCGTAGAGCAGCGACTGCACGCGCTCGGGCGAACCCGTGAACAGATTCCACGGCGGCCGGCGGTAGCTCAACATCTGGCGGTAAATGAAATCTTCCAG
>PLMF01000144.1:11213-19546 GCA_003142355.1 Bryobacterales bacterium | reverse complement strand
GACGGTGCCCGAGATCCTGGATAGCGCGATCGAGGGCGCCTGCCGCCAGATCGGCGCGCCGGCCTCCGCTCTGGACGTGGCGAGCGTGGGCGCGGCCTGCAACGTTTCGCTCAACCAGCAGGGGCTGCTGGCCGGCCTCATGGCCATGACCCCGGGGATGGAGGGCAAGCCCATCGAGGCTGTCGAGAACGCCTGCGCCTCCGGCGGCCAAGCCGTGCTGTCGGTCGTTTACAAGCTCCAGCTCGGCATGGGCGACACCGGAATCGCCGTGGGCTTCGAGAAAATGCGCGACGCCGAGGGCAAGGTGGACGGCAAGCTCATCGGCCAGGTGCTCGGCCACTTCTCTCATCCCGGCGAGCGCGAAGGAAAGGTCTTCGTTTTCCCGCATCTCTTCGCCGAGGTCATGCAGGCCTACATGGACGAGCACGGCGTCTCGGAGCGGGACCTGGCGCACATTCCGGTCCAGGAGTACGCCAATGCCCGGTTCAACCCCTGGGCGCAGATGAGCGCCGTGCGGATCACGCTCGACCAGGCGGTCAAGATTGAAGGCATTAACCGCTACGTAGTGGATGGCTTGCCGCTCAAGACCTACGACTGCTCTCAGATCAGCGACGGCTACGCATCATTGATCCTGGCCACCGCGGAGGGGCTGGCGAAACTGGGGATTCCGAAATCGGAGTGCGCCGAGATCGCCGGATGGGGCCAAGCCACCGATCCCCTCCGCAAGGCCGGCCGGGATGTGCTCCGCCCCGCCGGCGCGTACCGCGCCATGCGCATCGCTTACGAGATGGCGGCGGTCAGGCCCGAGGACGTGAACGTCGCCGAGGTGCACGATTGCTTCAGCGTGATGGGCGCGATCGGCACGGAAGTCATCGGCAAAGCCGGGCCGGGCCGAGGCGCGCAATATTGGGTGGACGGCAAAGCCCGCCCGGACGGGGAATGCGGCATCAATACCTCGGGCGGCTTGATCGCCAAGGGCCACCCCATCGGAGCCACCGGCATCGCCATGATTGGCTGGTCCGCGCTTCAGTTGCTGGGAAAAGCGCCTCCCGAATTGCAGGTGAAGGACCCCAAGCTGGCCGCCACGTTCAACATCGGCGGCCCCATCTGCGCCAGCGTGTGCACGGTGCTGCGGGCGTCGCGCTGAGTCGGAGGGCAAGCTAAAGCATGCCCCACCTAGGTGGGGCATGCTTTAGCTTGCCCGTTTCTAACGATTCTCTCCGAGTTCCACTACCGCTACTGAGTAGCCCCCGAGCCTCACGCGATCATCGGCCAACTTGGCGGACGCCGGCGGCTGAAAGCCGGTGGTTTGATCGACGAACCAGATCATGGCGCCACCGGCTTGGGGTACCGTGACATCCATCTCGCGATCGCGCTTGTTCACCAGCAGCAGCCGCCGCTGGTTGTCGCGGCTCAAGAAAGCCTGGGCATAAACGTAGGGGCCTGGCTGTGAAGTCCGGACCAGTCTATCGCCCGGACCAAAATAGCCGCGCAGGAGTTTCAATACGCGGAAGCGGGCATTCGGCTGTCCGGTTTCCCAATCCACCAGGGACACACTGGGATACTGCGTCGGATAGCCCACCAGTTGCGAAGCGTTCACGGTCTCGATGCCCATATTCGCCAGCTCGCCGAAGAGGTACGCATACATCGCTCCGCACAGGTTCCAATACGATGCTGGAATGGGTTGCGTCACATGGCCGGGCCGGTTCTGTTCCCCGTCGTCGGCGGAGATGGCGCCCACCTCGTTGATCATCGTGGCGGTCGTGGGAGAAAGGCGTTTGCGGATGGCTTCCACATACCGCACGGTATTGAGGAAGCCGGCCGCCTGGTCCCAGAACGTGAACTGCTGCGCCTCCGGCGGTTCATCCGGCGACGGGCTGGCATAAAAGTGATAGGAGATGGCATCCAGCGGAATACCGGCTTTGTGATTCCGCGGATTGAGGAAGTATTCGAACATCTCGGGTTGACGGCTCGGACCGGCGGCCGACACTCCCACGAATTTCATCTCCGGCGCGACTTCCCGGATTCCCGCAACGATAGCGTCGTAGATTTCGGTATACAGTTTGGGGCCCATACGATGCTCGGCGTCGGGTTCATTCAGCACTTCCCACCAGTCCACTTTGTAATGATGGCCCGAGTCGTGGCGTTTGCCGTATTCGTCGACAAAGCCGCCTCGCGTGTACCAACTGACCAGGCGCGCATAGTAGTCGGCCAGTTCTTTCCCGCTGGGATCGCGCAGTTCTGTGCCTTGCGTGTAATTCCACAACGGCTCGTCGGGGTCCGAAGGGTACGTGACCGGCTGGGGCGTGACCCACATCCATTGGGGCGTTGTGCTGAAGTTGAGAACCGCCGGGTGGCCTTTGGTGGCTTCGAGAAAATCCACAGTCAGGGGATCGATCAAGGAGAAGTCCCACGACGTTTCACCGTCGTGAGGTGGTTCGAGTTCGGCCACGGCGAGTCTCGGGTAGGGCAGCCATGGCACATAACGGGCGTAATCCGGTTGCACGTCGCGCAGCGCTTGAAAGACGCGACCGTGTATCTTGGATCCGCGCCGTAGCGGCGGGTTCACGACCACCTGAAGCGAGGGGGTAGTGTTTGACACCCGAACCACCGATTCCCACGAGATTCCGACCGTGGGCGACGGTTCCGCCGCGATTGACCGACTGACAGACCCGCAGATGGCAAGTGCGGCAATGAGCATTTTCATATATGAAACTCCAGAATATCTTCGTCCTCGACCACATGCTGGCGTTCCACCATCAGGCCGTCGTGCTCTCCGGCCGGGCGAAACAGCCGCGCGAATTTGAGGTGTTCGGCGAAATCCTTGTGGACGTGCCGGGCGGCGTCCAGCACCGTCGCCCCGCGCTTCAAAACGTAGGGAGCCGAGAGGTTCGCTTTGTGCCCGGGTACTTTGGTGTAAACCCGCACCAGCTCCAGCAGGTCGAAGACCGCGCGGGTGAAGCTTTCCAGGCCGTGACCCGCGGCGGCTGAGACGGCCACCGAAGCGTAGCGCCCCCGGTAAAGGTCCGCAAGCGCCGCGAAGTTGCCCTCCCCGCCCGGTTGGTCGATCTTGTTGCCAATCAGCAGGCCGGGCAACGGGAGATGCCAGGCTTGAAGGCTGGTCTCGATTAATTCCATTTCCTCCAGGCTGCCGGCGTCGTTCACGTCCACCACCAGCACGCTGGCGTTGGCGTTGCGGATGGCCTGCGGCAACCAGGGTTCGGTGAAGTCCGCGGAGATGGGCGGCAGATCCACAAGCTGGATCTGGACATTCTCGAAGGTCATCATGCCGGGCATGGGCAGCCGCGTGGTAAAGGGGTATTCGGCCACCTCCGGGAGCGCATGGGTGAGCGCCCGCACCAGGCTCGACTTGCCGGAGTTTGCCGGGCCCACCAGCGCCACCTGGCCGGCGCCTTCGCGCGTCACGAAATAGAAGGGGAGCGCGTGGCTGGCGCCTTTCTTCTGCGATTCCTTGCGCGCCTGGGAGAGCCGCCGCTTGATGTCGGCCTGCATCTTCTCCGTGCCCTTGTGTTTGGGCACGGTGGCAAGCATCTTCTCCAGCGCGGCGATTTTTTCGGCAACGGTCCCGGCCGACCGGTACTCTTCCTCCGCCGCCAGGTATTCCGGGCTGAGGTTGGCGGACATGGCGTCCTGGAGCAGTAGCATATCATCCGGCAATGGGCGCCGCCGGCGTGGGATAGACACCGCCCGTGAAAGGAATTATAGTTGGGGCAGATTCAGATGAAAAGGACATGACTTCCGTGAAACTCCGTTATTGCTGGTTGTTGGCCGCTGTCGCGCTCTTCTCCGGATGTGGCAGGGAAGAGCGGAGAGAAGCCGTCAGGTTCTCGAAAACTCTCCAACAGAGGAGCGCCGATTTTTCGAAAGCCAACGCCATGGAGAAAGACTTCCTGGCGAGCGCCCGCTCCTGGTGCAATTCCATCATGGCCGACGGCGCCGGCCGCGGCGACCAGTTGAATCAGAATGCGGCCGTGGCCCGCGATCTGGCCAAATCCGCGGCTTACATCAGCACGCAGGTGGGCACGGTACGCCAGGCGATTTACGATGAGCCGATCAAGCAGGAGTACGCGCAGAGTATCCGNNGCGCTGCTGGACGACTCCGCCCCCGGTTTCCTGGATCTGCGGCAGAACCGGGACTATAAGGGAGACGCCTATCCGGGCGGCATCCCCAAACTGAATGTGATGTTGGAGGGATACCCCAGTCCGGCTGACGTTGTGGGAGAGGCGATCAAATCCCTGAAAACGAAGTACGACGTCCAGGACGCCGATCTCGCCAAGTAGCTGTCGGCTTTCAGCCATCAGCTATCGGCTAAGACAGCGCCGCCGCCGGGGTTGGTTTAGCTGAAAGCTGATCGCTGACCGCTGAAAGCTTGTTTTATCTCACTCCACGCTTCTTCAAGTAGGCGATCAGCTCGGCTGGATCGTCCGAAATAATGGCGTCCACCTTAGCCTGGATGAGCATCTCCCAATCCTGCTCGGTGTCGGCGGTCCACGGCACCACCTGAAGACCCGCCGCGTGCGCGGCCGCCACTTTGGCGGGGGTCACCAGGTGGAATTCAGGCGAGATGATCTCGGCCTTTCCGGCTTCCGCCGTGATGGCGGCGAAATCCCGCGGGTCCTTCTCCGTCAGCGCCGACAACCGAATCTTCGGCGCCACTTTCCGCATGGCCACCAACGTTCGGAAGTCGAAGGATTGCAGAATGATCCGCTTTTCGAGCTTGTACTTGCGGATCTTCTTCAGCACCAGCTTGACGAACTTCTCCGGCGACGGCGTGTACTCCGGCTTGTCCGCAAAGATCTTGGTCTCGATGTTGTAGTCGAATTTCCCGCTGGGGGCCAATTGGAAGACGTCGTCCAGCGTGGGCATCCGCGTGCCTGGTATAGCCATCTGGGTTGGGTATCGCGGATTCTGAACCTTGCCGCAGTCCCACTGGCGCACTTCCGCCAGCGTCAGTTCGTGGATTACCGATTTCTCCTTCGGGCCGCTGCAAACCGGAGGCTCGAGGATCGGGTCATGCGAGATGACGATGACGTTGTCCTTGGTGACCGCCATGTCCATCTCGAGAGCGTCCACACCCAGCCCGATGGCGTACTGGAAAGCGGGAATGGTGTTTTCCGGTCTCCTGGCCCGTGCGCCGCGGTGGCCATGCACCAGAATCCTGGGCTGGCTGGCTGCTTGGGACAGCAGCGGGATGGCGCCGAAGGACGCAACGATGACGCAGTGAAGCAATGTTCGCAGCATAGGTTTCAGTATAGAGCGGAAATGCCCCGCTAGCGCCGGACAGCGGAACACCCGATGCGGGTCTTTGCCGCCGGTGGCGCTGTCCACGGGGCAGGACACCCTTGGATTCCAGGCTGGGAAGTGGGCTAAGATAGTGCTTTCTTGACGCTCCTGCGAGGAGCAGTCATACGCCAAATCTGCGCATATGGGAAACACCATCGCCGTGTACCTGGGTATCGCCGACAAGATCCGGCACGAGATTCTGTCGAAGGAGCTATCGGCGCACACCAGGTTGCCGTCTGAACCCGAACTGGCCCGCCAATACGGAGCCGCCCGCGCCACGGTTCGACGGGCACTGGCCAAGCTCCAAGATGAGGGCTTGGTCTATTCGCGGAAAGCGGTAGGCAGCTTTGTCAATGAATCGCGTGTGGACCAGGACTTGGATCAACTTTTCAGCTTCAGCGAGTTCATGGTCTACCGGGGGATGAAGCCGGGAACGCGGCTCGTCCGCAGCGAGACGCAGCGCCTGGAGGACCCGGACTCTCCGATGCTCCACTATCTCGGGCTGAGAAGAGGCGCCAACGTACTCTATATCCGCCGGCTCCGGCTGGGCGGCCGCGAACCGCTGGTAATCGCGAATACATGGCTTCCGGAAGTCCGTTTCCCGGATTTCCGGAAGAGCGATCTCGAGCACCAGTCCATCTACGACATCATGGGTCGCGCGGGGTACAGGCCCACCGACGCCATTCAGACCATCGAGTCCGTTTCGCTCAATGCGGAAGATGCCAAGTTGCTGACGGTGCCGGCCGGATCGGCGGCGCTGCTGATTCGCCGGGTGGGGTACGCGCGCGGCGTTCCCGTGGAATATGCAATTGACTTCTACCGCGGCGATCGCACCAAGTTCCGCGTGCGCCTGGGCGTGCTGGAGAAGCGGCTTTCGGACCGGATCCGCCACGAGGAAATCACCCTCTGACCGGGAAGCCCTTGGGGCCGGGCATGCGGTACGCACGCGACGTGCCCGGCCCCTACACGTGCAAGACTTTATCCGGATTCGCGGGGCGCGGGTCCACAACCTCAAGAACATTTCGCTCGCCATCCCTCACAACCAGTTGACCGTCGTTACGGGCGTGTCCGGTTCGGGGAAGTCGTCGCTGGCCTTCGACACCATCTACGCCGAGGGGCAGCGGCGCTACGTCGAATCGCTTTCGGCGTATGCGCGGCAGTTCCTCGAGCGCATGGAAAAGCCCGAGGTCGATGACATTGACGGCATCGCCCCGGCGGTGGCCATCCGGCAGAAGAATACCAGCCGCAATCCCCGCTCGACGGTGGCGACTTCCACGGAATGCTACGACTTCCTGCGCCTGCTGTATGCGCGCGTGGGCCAGACCTTCTGCCCGAAATGCGGGACGCGCGTGCGCCAGGACACCGTGGATGAAGTCGCCGCGCGGCTGCTCACGCTGCCGGAAGGATCGCGTTGGTACGCCATTTTTCCGTGCGGGGAACATGCTTCCGTCGAGGCCCTGCGAGACCACCTGTTCGACCTGAGGAAGAAGGGATTCAACCGGCTGTTTCAGGCCGGGCGCCTGTTTGAGTTTTCCACTCCGGAGTCGCTGCTGGATATCGATTTCTCGAAGCCCGTGTTCGTGCTGGTGGACCGCATCGCCATGGGGCCGGACCTGCACCAGCGGCTGGTCGACACCATCGAGATCTGCTATCGCGAGGCGGGCGAAGTCATCTTCCAGAGCGCGGCTGGCGGCGATCAATTGCGCTTCAACGAGAAGTTCCAGTGCAAAACGTGCCTCATGGAGTTCGCCCAGCCGGAGCCTATCCTGTTCAGCTTCAACTCGCCCATCGGGGCGTGCCCGCGCTGCCAGGGGTTCGGCAACACCATCGATTTCGACATGGACCGCGTGATTCCGGACCCGTCGCTCTCGCTCGACCAGGGCGCGGTCGAGCCCTGGACCAAGCCGAAGGCCCGCTCGTGGCTGGGCAATTTCCGCAAATCCGCGCGCGGAAAGGTGCGCTTCGGAGTTCCCTTTGCCGACCTCAATGACGACGAGCGCGAAACGGTCTACAGTTTCATTCGCCGCTTCTTCGACCACCTGGAAACCAAAAAGTACAAGCTGCACGTGCGCGTGTTTCTGAGCCGCTACCGGGGCTACACGCTGTGCCCCGAATGCAAGGGCGCGCGGCTGCGCCAGGAAGCGCTCTACGTGCGCGTCGGCGGACGCAATCTGGCCGAGGTGGTGCGCATGAACATCGCCGGGGCGCAGCAGTTTTTCGACACGCTCGATCTGAGCCCGGAAGAGAGCGCCATCGCCGACAAGATCTTCGTCGAGATCCGCCAGCGGCTGAAGTTCCTCAACGACGTCGGGCTGGACTACCTCACGCTCGACCGCCTCGCCTCCACGCTTTCCGGCGGCGAGGCGCAGCGCATCCAGCTCGCCACCTGCCTGGGGTCGCGGCTGGTGGGCGCGTGTTACGTGCTCGACGAGCCTTCCATCGGTCTGCACAGCCGCGACACCGGGCGGCTGATCCGGATTCTGGAAGAGCTGCGCGAGCTCGGCAACACCATTGTGGTGGTGGAGCACGACGCCGACGTGATGCGGGCGGCGGACCACATTGTCGATCTGGGCCCGGGCGCCGGCGAGCGCGGCGGGGAGATCGTTTTCGAAGGGCCTTTCGAGAAGCTGGTGGCCAGCGGCAACGGATCGCTGACGGCGCGGTATCTGCGCGGCGAGCTGCGCGTCTCCGTGCCGGGCGCGCGGCGCGCCATCCGTCCCCAGCGCGTGCTGCGGATTTCAGGGGCGCGCGCGCACAACCTGAAGAACCTCGAAGTGGAAATTCCCCTGGGCATGATGGTGGCCATCACGGGCGTCTCGGGATCGGGAAAATCGACGCTCGTCGACGATGTGCTCTACCGCTCACTGGCCCGCCAATCCGAGCCGGAGATCGACGCCGAAGGAGAGCTCCCCGCCAGTTCGCAGTTGCCCTGCCCGAAGGTCGAGGGCGCCGAGCGCATATCGAGCACCGTCATGATCGATCAGTCGCCCATCGGGCGCACGCCGCGCTCCAACCCCGTGACCTACAT
>PLMF01000144.1:0-11193 GCA_003142355.1 Bryobacterales bacterium | reverse complement strand
TGCGAAGAGTGCAAGGGCACGCGCTACAAGAGCGGCATCCTCGAGATTCGCTACAACGGACTCAATATCCACCAGGTGTTGCAGCTCACCGTGCGCGAAGCCCTGGAGGTCTTCCGCGCCACCCCTCGTCTGGTGCACAAGCTGAAGGTGCTGGACGACGTGGGGCTGGGCTATCTGCGCCTGGGACAATCTGCCACCACGCTCTCCGGCGGCGAGGCGCAGCGGGTGAAGCTGGCGGCGCACCTGGCCATGGCCAATTGCGAGGGCACGCTGTTCATCTTCGATGAGCCCACCACCGGCCTGCACTTCGACGACATCGCCAAGCTACTGGCGGCTTTTCAGCGCTTGATCGAAAACGGTGGAAGCCTGATCGTCATCGAGCACAACATGGACGTGATCAAAGCCGCGGATTGGGTGATCGATCTCGGCCCTGAAGGCGGCGCCCGCGGCGGCTACGTGGTGGCCGCGGGAACGCCCGAGACCATCGCCAAGTCGGAAGCTTCCTACACCGGCCGCTACCTGCGCGGTGTGTTGTAACGCTCCGCTAACCAGATACCTTATATTTCGACGCGGAGACGCGGAGACGCGGAGAAAAACGCAGAGATGAAAAAATAAGTCAAAAATCTGAGAGCGCAGAGGTAGCGGAGACAATGAAGGCTGGCGCAACGAGGCCGTGACAAACGCGACTTCCTCGCTTTTTTACGATTCTCCGCTTCCTCCGCGCCCTCAGGTTTTAACTTTATTCTCCTTTTCTTTTTCTCTGCGGCTCTGCGTCTCCGCGTCGAAAGAGACACTCCGGCACCGTTCCGCCCCTGCCAGGTCACGGAGCGGAAGGCTACAATCGTACATAAGGCTCCGCCATGCGCTCCATCCTATTGCTTGCCCTCTTACCCGCTCTCGTGGCCGCCGCTCCGGCGCTCGAAATCGTCCGGCCCATCGTCGCTCAAAGCGATGGCGGCGCGCCCACGCCCGCCAGCTACGAGCACGTTGCCGGGGAGACGCTGTTCTTCACCTGCCGCGTGGCGGGTTATTCGAAGTCCCCCGAAGAGAAGATCCATGTGGCCTATTCGGTTCAGGCGTTCGATCCCAAAGGCGTCCCGATTGTAGAGTTGTACCAGAACGAGCTGGTTACGGAAGTCACGCCGCAGGATAAAGAGTGGATGCCGAAGATCGAAACCGAGGTGCAGATTCCGCCCCTGGTGGCCTCGGGGACCTACAAGATCGTGGTCAAGGCCGATGACGTTCTGGCCAAGACGACGGCGGAGTTGGCGGTGCCGTTTCAGGTGCGCGGGCATGACGTCGAGCCGAGTGAGACGCCGGTGGTACGCAACTTCCGCTTCTTCCGCGGCGAGGACGACGCGCAGCCGCTCGACAAGCCCATCTACCGCCCCGGCGACGGCGTATGGGCGAGATTCGACATCACCGGTTTCAAATACGGGCCGAACAACCGCGTGGATGTGAGTTACGTGACTTCGGTGATTGCGCCCAGCGGCAAGGTGCTTTGGACCCAGCCCGAGCCCGCCGTCGAGCAGTCGGAATCCTTCTATCCCAAGCGCTACGTAGCCGCCTCGTTTGGGATCAGTCTGCAGGGCAACATTCGTCCGGGCGATTACACCATTGCGGTCGCGGTCAAAGACGCCCTCGGCAACCAGACCGGCGAGAGCAAGCAGACGTTCACCATCGCTCCGTAGCGCGGGCGCTCCCGCCTGCCAATCGTCCGAATCCGGCCGGTAGCTGGGAAATGGGCCGCCGGCGGGCAACCGCGGCCTGCGGGCTTAGGGCCGGATGACCGCTTTGACGAGTGTGGCCTCGAGACTCCGTTCGAAGGCCTGGTGAATACCATCGAGCGGAAAAATCCACTCCGGCCGGATCATGGCTGCGCTACGGATCTTCCCTCCGCCAATCAACTTCAGCGACAGCTCGCAATGCCTTCGCGAATAGGCGTACATACCGAGCAGTTGCACGTTCCGGCCAATCCATTCGACCGGGGTCAGTGTCACCTGGTCCCAACAGATGCCGACCAGCACCACCCGCCCATTCGTCCGAACGGCTGTAAGGGCTTGGTCGAGGGTCGTGGGCGCACCGGCGCAGTCAAAGACGACTTCCGGACCGCCGGCAGTTACTGAGACGAGCGCTTCCACCACGTCCGTATGCCGCGGATCGAACGCCGCATCGATGCCCAGGTCGAGCGCCGCCCGCCGGCGCACCGGAGACGGGTCGACTCCGTACACCTCCATCGCTCCGGCGGCCTTCGCGACCTGAAGAATGAGCAGACCGATAGGGCCGAGGCCAAGAATGCCCACACGCTCGCCCAGACCAATCCTGGCGCGCTCCAGGGCATGGACCGCGACCGCGCAGGGTTCGATGAGCGAGGCGGTGAGGTCGTCGATGGAATCGGGAATGCGCACCGCGTTGGCCGCCTGCAGGCGCTTGTATTCGGCGAAGCCTCCCTGCTCCAGAGTTCCGGGCGCTCCGGTGCGCGCAACCATGCGAGGCGTGAAACGCGGCCGCGGCTTCGATTCCGCGGATTGTGTCGCCGTTTCCTCTTCCCGGCCGCCGCTTGCGCAGACCAAACGGTCGCCCTCTTCCCACATGGAGACTGCCGAGCCAACCATGGCGACCCTACCGCAGTACTCATGGCCGATGACAACGCCCGGCTCGATCTCACCGTGCGTGTAGGCCCGGTGGAGGTCGGTGCCGCAAACGCCACAGTACTCGATTCTTAGGACCACTTCCTCCGCGGCCGGCACGGGCGCCGGGGCTTCCTCGATATCGAACTGGCCTTTTTGTTTCCACACGGCCGCTTTCATGGCATTTGACCTCCTGCGTATTCCACGACATCATCGCTTGGACTTCCACGATTACACGGCGTGCGGCGCGCTGGCAAGCCCGCCAACCTTTCCCGGCCCCGCGCGCGAAGCCCTCCACCCCCCTGCTATATTGGAATTCTCCCCATGCAAATCGACAAAGTGTACGAGCCGCAGCGGTTCGAACCGCATTGGGCGCAGTGGTGGATCGACTCCGGCATCTTCCGCGCCTCCAACAAGGCCGGCGAAAGCGTATTTTCGCTCGTCATCCCGCCGCCTAATGTGACCGGGTCGCTGCACATCGGCCACATGCTCGAACACACCGAGATCGATGTCACCGTCCGCTGGCACCGCATGAGGGGAGATAACACACTCTGGCTCCCCGGCTGCGATCACGCCGGCATCGCCACCCAGATGGTGGTCGAGCGCAAGCTCGCCGAAGAGGGCCTCGACCGCCGCACCATGGGCCGCGAGAAGTTCGAGCAGCGCGTGTGGGAGTGGAAGGCCCAGTACGGCGACACCATCAAGCGCCAGATGATCCGGCTGGGCGCGAGCTGCGATTGGAGCCGCGAACGCTTCACCCTGGACGAGGGCCTCTCCCGCGCGGTCCGCGAAGTCTTCGTGCGGCTCTTCGAAAAGGGCCTCATCTACCGCGGCGAGTACATGGTCAACTGGTGCCCGCGCTGCCTGACCGCCATCTCCGATCTCGAAGTGGCCCACTCCGACGTCGAGGGCCACATGTGGCACATCCGCTACCCGGTGAACGGCATGCCGAGCCGTTCCTTGGTGGTGGCCACCACGCGGCCCGAGACCATGCTCGGCGATACCGCCGTCGCCATCAATGCCAAGGACGCCCGCTATCTCGATCTTCACGGCAAGACCGTGCAACTGCCCCTCATGGACCGCGAGATNNACGCCCGCCCACGACCCCAACGATTTCGAAGCCGGCCGCCGCCACAACCTGCCCAAGATCCAGGTCATCGACGAAAACGGCCGCATGACCGCCGCCGCCGGGCCTTACTCCGGCCTCGACCGTTTCGAGGCGCGCAAACGGGTGGTGGCCGATCTCCAGTCGCAAGGCCTGCTGGTCTCGATCGAGAACTACGCGCTCAGCCTCGGCCAGTGCTGCCGCTGCAAGACCGTGGTCGAGCCGCTGGTCTCCACCCAGTGGTTCGTCAAGACCAAGCCGCTGGCCGAAAAGGCCATCCAAGCGGTTGAATCCGGCCGCATTGAATTCATCCCCGCCAACTGGAGCAAGACCTACTACGAGTGGATGTACAACATCCACGACTGGTGCATCTCGCGCCAGCTCTGGTGGGGCCATCGCATTCCCGCGTGGCACTGTCAGGAGTGCCATGAGATCGTGGTGGCGCGCGAGACTCCCACCGCGTGCTCACGCTGCGTGTCGTCCAACCTCGTGCAGGACCCCGACGTCCTGGATACCTGGTTCAGCTCCGCCCTCTGGCCGTTTTCCACGCTCGGCTGGCCCGACCAGACTGACGATCTCACCACCTTCTACCCCACTTCCCTGTTGATCACCGGCTTCGACATCCTGTTCTTCTGGGTGGCCCGCATGATCATGATGGGCATCGAATTCATGGGCGAGGTGCCCTTCCGCCAGGTCTACATACACGGCCTGGTGCGCGACGCCGAACGGCAGAAGATGTCCAAGACGCGCGGCAACACCATCGACCCGCTGTCGATCACCGACCAATACGGCACCGACGCCGTGCGCATGGCCCTGCTGCAGGGCGCTTCCCCCGGCGCCGATATCGTGCTCACCGAAGAGCGCATGGAAAGCTCGCGCGCCTTCGCCAATAAAGTCTGGAACGCGGCGCGGTTTCTCTTTCTCAACATGGAGCGCTCCGGCGTCGACCCCTGGGTCCCCGAGAACCTCGAGCAGTTCCGGCCGCTGGCGGACGCCGATACCATGGAAGCGCGCATCGAAGACCGTTGGATCTTCAGCCGCCTGAACACTTGCGGCGAACAGGCCAGCCGCGCCATCGAGCAGTGCCGCTACCACGAGGCCGCGCAGGTGCTGTGGCAATTCTTCTGGCACGAGTTCTGCGACTGGTACCTCGAACTGAAGAAGCTCCACTTCCAGGAGAACTCCGGCCTCACCGCCGGCTGGCGCAACACGCTGGCGGCCTTTGAGACGGCTTTGCGGCTGCTGCATCCCGCTATGCCGTTCCTGACCGAAGAGCTGTGGCAGCGTTTGGCCACCGATCGGACCATCCGGCCCGCCTCGATTGCGCTCGCCTCCTATCCGCGGTACAACGCCGACACCACCGATTTCAAGGCCGAGCGGGAGATCGGGATTCTTCAGGAAATCGTCACCATGGCCCGCACTCTGCGCACCGAGAGCAAGCTCGATCCCAAGCAGCAACTGGAAGGCGTGCTCTACTCGCGCAGCTCCGCTCTGGAGGTGGCCAGACGCCACGCCGCGGCCATTCAAAAGCTCGCCAACGTGGTGCTGGAATTCCAGTCCGATGCCGCTCCCGCCACCGGAGGCGCCACTCGCTCCACGGCTGAATTCGACCTCGTCCTTCGCGTGCCCAAGTCTCAGCAGGACGCGCAACTCAAGCGTCGCGCCAAAGAGCGCGAGCAGCTCGCCAAAAATGTCATCAACTCGAAGCGCCAGTTGAGCGATGAAACCTTCCTCGGCAAGGCGCCGCCCCACGTGGTGGAGAGCATCCGCCGGAAGCTGGCGGATTACGAAGCGCAGCTATCCAAGATCGACGCCGCGTTATGACCGAAGTGGTGCGCCTCGCTCTCGAAGAAGACATCGGCTCCGGCGATGTCACCAGCCGGTTGTGCGTGCCCGAGTCCCAAAAGGCGCGCGGCCGCTTCCTCGCGCGCGAGCCGCTCGTCATCGCCGGTCTCGGCCTGCTGGCGGAGATTTACGAAATGCGCGGCGGCGTCGATGAACTCACCCTCTTCAAGCGCGACGGCGACCCGTGCGCCCAAGGCGAACCGGTCGCGGCCGTGAGCGGACGCGCCCGCACCCTGCTCGCATGCGAGCGCGTGGCGCTGAATTTTCTGCAGCGGCTCAGCGGTGTGGCTACCGCGGCGCGCCGTTATGCCGACGCCGTGGCGGGCACCAAGTGCCGCGTGCTCGACACGCGCAAGACCACGCCCGGCCTGCGCCTCCTGGAAAAGTCGGCCGCGGCCGCCGGAGGCGTCGCCAATCACCGCGTGGGACTCTTCGACGCCGTCCTCATCAAGAACAACCACATCGCCGCGGCGGGCGGCATCCGCAACGCCATTGAGCGGGCGCGCGCTGGCGGCCTGCCCATCGAAGTCGAAATCCACACCCGCGAAGAGCTGCATGAGGCGCTGGAGGCCGGCGCCGGCTGGCTGCTGCTCGATAATCTCACGCCCCAAGAAGCCGCGCGGTGGATCCGCGAGATCGGCGGCCGCGCCCAGGTCGAGCTTTCCGGCGGCATCACCCTCGATAATGTCCGCGCCTACGCGGAAACCGGCGCGGATTTCGTTTCCTCCGGCGCCATCACCCACTCCGCCCGCGCCATGGACATCAGCTTCCGCCTCGAGGTGGCCTGATGGATATCGAGCGCCTGCGGCGCGAATTCCCCGCGCGGCGTATCGATTATTTCCCGGCCGTCGATTCCACCATGCGCGCCGCCGTTGGCCTGGAGCCAGGCTCCGTGGTGCTCGCCAGCCAGCAGACTGCGGGCCAGGGTCGCCACGGTCGCCGGTGGTACTCCGAAGCGGACAGCGGCATCTACTGCTCCATTGTGCTCAAGCCCGTGCCCGCCCTTACCCTGGCGCTCGGCCTCGCTATCGCAGACGCCATCGCGCACGCAACCGGGATGGTGTGCGATCTCCGCTGGCCCAACGACGTCATGCTCGCGGGCAGGAAGGTGGCCGGCATTCTGGTGCGGAACGCCATCGCCGGCATCGGCATCAACGTGAACCACACGTCGTTCCCTGCCGAGCTGGCGCTCGAAGCCACCTCTCTGCGCCTCCACACCGGCGTACCGGTCTCACTCACCGCCATCATGTTGGCCCTGCTGCCGGCGGTGGATCGCTTCGTGGAACTCGACCGGGACACCATCCTGCGGCTGTTCACGCGCGCCTCGAGCTACGCCGCCGGCCGGCGCGTGACGGTCGCGCAGCCCGATGGCATCATCGAAGGAACCACCGCCGGCCTGGACCCCGCCGGCTTCCTGATCGTGCACAAAGACGACGGAACGGATACTCTGATTCTTGCGGGAGGCGTACGTGCTGCTGGCTCTTGACGCAGGCAACAGTAATATCACAATTGGAGCTTTCGACGGCCGCAAGCTGCTCTGCCAGTGGCGGCTGCGCACCGTCCAGGAGCAAACCGCCGACGAATGGGGCATCCTGCTCCACAACCTGTTCGGACCGGCCGGACTCGATATCGAAGCCGTCGACGGCATGATTATCTCCAGCGTGGTGCCGCCCATCGATTCCACCCTGGCCTTCATGGCGGACCGCTATTTTCATACGAAGGCCATGTTCGTCGGCCCGCGCACCGATCTCGGTCTGACCATCCGCTACGACAACCCTTATGAAGTGGGCGCCGACCGCCTGGTCAACGGCGTGGCCGGTTTCTACAAGTACGGCGGCCCGTGCGTGATCGTCGATCTCGGCACCACCATCAACTTCGACGTGATTTCGAAAGACGCCGAGTATCTCGGCGGCGCCATCGCCGTCGGCATCGGCATTTCGGTGGACGCGCTGTTCAGCAAGACCGCACGCCTGCCGCTGGTCGATTTCCGGCCGCCCAAGAGTGTCGTGGGCACCAACACCGTGGCCAGCATGCGCTCCGGCCTGTACTACGGCGCCATCGGCATGATCGATGGCATCCTCGAGCGCATCATCGAAAAGATGGGGCCTGAAACCAAAACGGTCGCCACGGGCGGCCAGGCCCGCTTGATTGTCGCCGGCTCGCGCTACCTCAAGACGGTCGACGAGCACCTCACGCTCGAAGGCCTGCAAATGATCTGGGAACGGAACCACCGCCAGTGAGCGACGAAGACTGGGTTTACAACTACTTCAACTATTTCACGGAAATCGAGGAGCACTTCCAGCGCGCGCGCGGCACCGGCCTGTTTCTGCTTTCGCCGCTCGACTGGGCGCTCATCGAAACCTGGAAGAACGCCGGCGTGCCGCTGGAAGCCGTGATGCGCGGCATCGATGCGGCCTTCGAAAAATGGCGCGCCCGCAAGGTGAAGACCCAAATGGTGAACTCGCTGGCCTTCTGCGCGCAGGCCGTGCTCACCGAAGCCCAGATCATGGCCGGAACCGCGCAGCCCCGCCGCCAAGCCCCGCCGCCCTTCGACCAAGACGCCCTGCGCACGTACCTGGCCGAGAACTCGACCGCCGTTGGCGCCATCGAGGGCTATGCGGAGATCGCCACCGCGCTGGCACGCCTCACCGATGAGGCGCACACCGACCTGGAAGCGCTGGAGCAGCGCCTGACGGTTCTGGAAGAGAAGATGATCGCCATCGCGCGCACGCACCAGAGTGAAGAGGACCTGCTAGCCGCCCGCCGCGAGATGGACCGCCAGTTGCGCCCCTATCGCGGCAAGATGACCGCCGACCAGTTATCCATGCTCGAGAAGCAATACCTGGAGCGTGCCCTGCTGGAAAAGGCGGGGCTGCCTCGGCTGAGCCTCTTCTACATGCGCTGACGCATTTCATTTCAGGGACAGGCTACGTAACCCCCGAATCGCGCTCCGCCATGTCCACGCGCCGGCCGCGAAAGCGCACGCCTTCCAACTCAAGCCGCGTGCGCTGTTCGCGCATAGAGCCCGGTCCGCCGTCGGCGGATTCGCCCGCACCTCGGGAGCTATGCACGATCCGCTCAAGTGGCGGCGTCGGCAGGATGCAGCACCTCGACGCCGGCGTAGCGGGAGAATCCGGTCCTGTCGAAGGTGAGAATACTGGTGAGTCCATGCACTTGCATGGCTGCGACCAACCGGGCATCGTGCGCGGGTTTCCCGGAAACCCGATATTGAACGACCAGGCTCTCCCAAACCGGATAAATTGCCGGCGTATCGGGCAACAGAGGAAACATGCTTTTCAGGCGCATCAGTTCGGCCGCCGCCTCCGTAGTGGACAACCCCAAGCCGTTTTGGGCAACCGGCCGTGTCGCCACAACCCACAGCTCGACAAGGTTTTGGGGAACGATGTGAAGGTCGCGGCCCCGCGCGGTCAGGGTTTCAAAAGCGCGCACAACCGTTTCGTACTGAGGATGGCGAACCTGTATCGTCCGGAGAAGCGTGCTGGTGTCGATGAGCACGGGAAGCCTTATGTGAGGTCCGGGTAGATGCTCTCCCGGCTCATGGCCTCGTCGGAGAGGACCGGGATGTTAGGGTCATGGCTGTCAGCCCAGATGCGAAATTGCCGCGCCCACTCCTCGGGATCTGTTTTCTGCAGATGCGCAATGGAAACGGGCGGCACTTGCTGGTCGGCGACTTCCAGCATCCACTGCTCAAGACTCAAGCCGCGGGCCTGCGCCTGGGCCTTGAAGGCAGCTTCCTTTTCCGGCGGCAGATTGAGTGTGACAGTCATAGTTGCAGCCCTGCACTCTCAGGTTAACGCAATCAGTCTATGTCAGGGGAGCGGGCGGTCATCCCACTCCCACGTCCGGAACCGGTGCTGGTGCTCCGCCATATCCACGCGGCGGCCGCGAAAGCGCACGCCCTCCAGCTCCAGCCGCGTGCGCTGTTCCAGGCCGGCTTCGTACTTCAGCTTGATGGCGCCGCCCGCGCCTACGACGCGCTGCCACGGCAACGAGTTCCCCGCCTTGCGCAGCAACTGCGCCACCTGCCGGTGAAACAGCGGGTACCCGGCGGCGGCTGCCACCTGGCCGTAGGTAGCCACTTTGCCTCGCGGGATCTGCCGCACCGCCTTGCGGATGGCCGCGTCCCGCGGCTCGCTCTTGGGCGCGCGAATCAGCCGGCGCGCCACTTCCCGATGCGTCAGTTTTCGCATGGCGAGGCGCGCAGCAGCTCCTTCTCGACCGTGAGAGCGTAACAGCCGGGCGTTTTCAGGTCTTGGAGCGAGAGCCCGTTCCAGTAAAGCGTGGCGGGCGTCCATGCCGGCGGCACCGTCACGCGCATTTCCGTCACGGTGCGGCTGATAATCTGGATTTCCTTTTCCGCGGGCGAATATTGCGCCTGGACGCGCGCCGTGACCGCCGAATCGCGCTTGGGGAGAACGACGCGGGTCTCCACGCGGATGCGCTCCTTGCCCCGCGCGACCAGTGCCACCACGGGTTTCTCCTCCACAATCTGCTCCATGGTTTCGGCGAACCGGCGCGCATCCTGGATGGGCTTGCCGTCCAGCGCCACGATGCGGTCTCCCATCCTGAGCTGGCCGCCGTACTTTTCCGGAAGATGCGAAACCACCACGCCAGGGCCGGCGTCGGTGACGCTGTAACCGAAGGCCCCCAGGTCGAGCGTAGCGCCGGAGCCGCCCGCCACGCGCGTCGAGGGAAGCACGTCGTTGCGCTCGTTGGCGTCGAACTTGGCCATGCGGATCCAATAGCAGCGCGCGAACGCGGGCGAGTTGGTTTCGCAATCGATGGCAGCGGGGAACTCGTCGCGCTGGTGCCTGGCCAGCCATTGAAAGACGTCGCCGTTGGTGGTGCCGCTCACCGGGCGCCATTCCAGATTGAGCCCCGCCGATTTCAGCTTGTCAGCCAGAGCCTGGTCACCGGATTCGCCGATCCACAGCACCGGCGCATTGGTGAAATTGGCGGTAAACAGGCGGTTGGTATCGACGGCCGGTTTGGGCGAGCCGCCCAGGGCGATGCCGGCGGCCCACAGATCGGGAACGCGGGAGATGGCATAGAACACCACCGCCGCCGCGCTGCCGCGGCCCGCCAGGTACACGCGCGATGGATCGACGCCCGAGTTCCGGATGGCCGCCTCTACCGCCTGGACCAGCGCCTGCACCCGCACATCGATGTTGGCAGTGGCGGCGTCCCCGGCGGGCGCGATCACCTGCCAGCCNNATTTCATCGGTCTTCTTGAGCGTGGAGATGGAAAGGACGTAGCGGTCGTTCTTCTCCAGTTCCTGCTTCAGTTGTTCCGCCAGGTCGGCCAACTGGGCTGCGTCCTTCAGGTTCTGTTCGTGCTCGGCTTTGAGAATCTCATCGCGCTGCACCTTCCCGTTGGGCAGGCGGACGTCGGTTTCGTCTTCAGCCGGGGATGGCGAGCGCGTCCCCCCGCGTTGCGCCACCGCAAAGCAGGAGACGGCCGCGAATGACAGCACCAGCGCACAGCGCCGCAACCAAGGTTTCATGGGAGAACCTGCTGTTATGATAGCCCGGCCGTGGCGCAGACTCTCAGTCTGCCGCGTCCCCACTTTTGGGGACGCATGGTTCGCGGCC
>PLMF01000252.1 GCA_003142355.1 Bryobacterales bacterium | reverse complement strand
CTCGACGCCCGAACCGGCAAACCTCTGTGGCATTTCCAGGCCGGCAACGAGATACCGTCCTCTCCCATGAGCTACGCGGTAGACGGCAAACAATACGTGGCGGTGTCCTCCGCCGGCGTGCTGTTCAGCTTCGCGCTGCCGGACTAACAGCTACGGGGTGTTCGCTTAGAAACATCTGGACCTAAACCGGGAATCCCGGCATCCATGACTCATGAACATATCTCGCCTCGCCTCGATGTTTCTGCTCCTCTCGTCCGCCGCAAGCGCGGTGGTAGTAACGTTAGGACCCAGTACGCAGGCCGTTACTTTTACCGGGACCGGAGTGGGAACCTCGCGGATGTCCTGGGGATCATGCGTTTATGACGGGAAGCAGACGACCTGTACCGTGTCAGGCCCGTATACGGGACTGGGACAGGGAGGCACTTACAGCTTTTTCCTCGTTTATCCCGGCAACGGCGCTTCGCCACTAAGCGCGGTTTCTTCGCCCCCGGGAAACGATCTGGTTTACTACAGTCTCACCGCCGGATCGTTCACTTTCACGATTACGCCAAATGGCGGCGCCCCCGTGAGGTTCTACGATCTCACGAACAGACTCTTCTTCGATCCCTCCACGGATTCCTGCACGGGAGTGAGCGCGTGCAGCGTTGGCGCGGTTGGCTTGAGTATTGGCGGTACAATCACCGGGCCTCAAAACGGAACATTCGATACCACGCCCGTCATCAACGCGGGTGGAATCGTCACGGCCACGGACTACGGCGGCTTCAAAAATATCTCGCCCGCGACGTTCGTCGAAATCTACGGTCTGAATCTGGCGACGACCCCGGGCCTGGATTGGTCCAGCGCATTCAATGGCACGCAAGCACCAACAACGCTGGGAGGGACAACCGCGACGGTCGGGGGCCTGCCCGCCTACGTGGAACTCGCCGGTCCACACCAGGTGAACCTTCTGGTGCCATCCGGAGTAGCGCTCGGCCAGCAGCAGGTGGTAGTTTCGACGGTGGGTGGATCGAGCGTTGCGACAACGGTGACAGTGAACGCCATAGCGCCGGGCATCCTGGCGCCGCCGGTCTTCAAGTTCGCCGCGGGCCAGTACGCGTTCGCGCTTTTTCCGGATAACAGAACCTACGTCCTTCCGCCCGGCGTTGCTCCGGCGAGTCTTCCGACCGCACGGGCCAAGCCTGGCGACGTTATTATTCTCTACGGGCTTGGATTTGGGCCGGTCAGTCCTAACCTCACCGCGGGAACGCTCGTGGAGCAAAGTAACCAGCTATTTTCCTTCCAGGCTGCGTTCGCCGGCGTACAGGCTACCGTTCAGTTCGCCGGTCTGGTCCAAACCTATACCGGCCTTTACCAGTTCAACATAGTTGTTCCCAACGTCCCCGCTAGCGATACAACGCCATTCACCTTCTCAATCAATGGCACCGCCGGCACGCAGTCGCTTCTGATGCCGATTGGAAACTAGGGCAGCAATCAACTCCCCAGGACGGCGACTCCTTCGGCCTGGGCGGCGCGGCGCAGTTCCGCGTCGAGAGACGCCAGCGGCAGCCCGCGCCGCAGCGCGAGTTCCAGGTAAGCTGCATCGTACAAAGTAAGGCGATGGCGCTCCGCTAATTGCAGCGTGGCTCCCCACGCCTGCCGGTCTGTTTCGGTATCGACGCTGATCGGCAAGAGCGCGAGATCCGCCAGTGTCGAGTTTCGAAAGGCGGCGTCGTGGCGGCCGCGTCTGGCGCCCATCTCCAGGATGTTGGCCACCTCGAGCTTCCACAGTCCCGGCACCCAGGCTCCGTTTTCGCCGACCAGGTTGAAGACATGACGAATCGGTTCCGTGATCTCGTCGCTATACACCCATGCGAGGGTGGCGGAACTGTCCAAAACCATGCTCATGGCCGGCCGGCGTCCCGATCCGCTTTTACGGCCGCCCACTCGAATGTTTCCTTCAAATTCCCGGCCCGCGCTCGAATACGGTCGAGCGCGGCGCGCGCTTGCAGCTTGTCGATGCGGGTGGCGTTGGGAACCAGGCGGGCAACGGGTTTGCCGTGACGCGTGATGGTGATCTCCTCGCCGTATTCGACCCGGTCCAGGAGCATCCCGAGTTTGTTTTTCGCTTCAAAGGCACCGATTTCCACGATTGGCCTCCGTAATCAGCCAGCTTAAGCTAGCTTATCACATACCTGGAAATGGAGTGGGGCGCCTCACCTCGCGTTGATGGGTCTTCTGTCAGGCGAGCCATGTGCGCCCAACCGCCACCCGGCAGTCTGATACTATGTCTTATCGGATGAGCAAGAAAGCGACACAAGACATCTCCCGCCGCCAGTTTCTTCCGGCGGGAATGGCGGCGGCCGCGCTGGCGGCCCCGAAGGCGGCTTCGGCGCACTCGCCGGAAGTCTTCAGGACGGTCGATGTCCTGGTAGTGGGAGGCGGTCCGGCCGGCATCGGGGCGGCAGTCGGCGCCGCGCGGGCGGGGGCAGACACCTTGCTCATAGAGACTCATTCATTCTTCGGCGGGGTGGCGGCCTGGGGGCTGGGCATGCAGATGAACCAGATGCGCCCCAACGGCAAGGCCCGCTCGGCGGTCCATGAGCTGCTGATCGGAAAGGTGTCGGCGTACGGCGATCAGGCCGTCCGCTTCGGCGAACACGAGCTGTGGTGCAACGTCGAATATCTGAAAGTCGCTGTCCTCGATACCCTGGATGCCGCCGGTGTGAAGTACCTGCTTCACGTGCGGGCGGTGGATAGCATGGTGGAGAGGAACCGCGTGGCGGGCGTCATCATCGGGACCAAACGCGGGTTGATGTCCTTACGCGCCAAGGTGGTGGTGGACTGCACCGGCGATGCCGACGTGGCCTATTATGCCGGCGCGGAAACCATGACGGATCCCAAGCAACTAATGCCGATGACCCTGGCGCTGGCCCTGGCGAACGTCGATGCCGCCAAGACCACGGTTTCCGAGATTCAGGACGCCATCCGTGGCTCAAAGGCGAAATATCCGCTCATCACGTCTGGCTTCGTGGAAGTGAAGCAGATCGCTCATACGAAAAACTACTGGGTCAACCACGCGGGCACCTCCGACCTGGGGCGCATCGACGCCACGGATCCGGAAGCTCGCACCAAGGCCGAATGCTTCGGCCGCCGGCAGGGGCTGCAGATGATCGAGGCGCTGCGAAACTCCGGAAACCCCGCTCTGCGGCAGATCGAATGGGCGGCCGGTGGTCCTCAGATGAGCGTGCGCGAAAGCCGGCGCGTGAAGGGTCTGTACATTGTCACTGAGGAAGATGCCATGAGCGGGCGTACCTTCGAAGACGCCATTGCATGGCGCAGCGGCTTTGTCGACCTGGGTGGCCAGACCGGCGCCAAACTGAACCGGATGAAGATCCACGATGTGCCCTACCGCTCCATCCTGCCGGAGAAGGTGGACGGCCTGCTGATGGGCGGGCGCTGCATTTCCGCATCGCACAACGGAGCCGCGGCGGGCAAGAGCATGGGCAACTGTATCGCTACCGGGCATGCGGCGGGCGTGGCGGCGGCGATGGCCGCCAAGGCCCGAGTCCAGCCTCGCGAGCTGAAGGTGCCCGAAATCCAGGCCAGACTGCGGGCCGACGGCGTGAGCTTCGATCTTCACGACCGCGACCAGCGTGAACTCAAGGACCCGGTGCTGTGAACAGAAGAACTTTTCTCTCCGTCATGGGCGCACTGCCCGCCGTCGCTGCCGCTCAGGCGCCCACGGCTCCCGTATCGGTGGAGCGTTGCCGCAGTTACGGCGCCGAGATCGTGCCCGCCCTCGACCGCATGTTCGACCGGCTGGGCGGACTGGGGAAGCTGGTAAAAGGCAAGACGGTAGCCATCAAACTCAACTTGATTTCGGGGCCCACCCGGCGGCTGGGCCACATGCCTCTTGGAGAGTCGCACTGGCCGCACCCGAACTTGATTGGCGCCACCATGCACCTTATGGCGCGCGCGGGCGCGCACCGCATCCGCCTCCTCGAATGCTGCTGGTCCTCTCGCCCCATCCCTCTCGAAGAGAGCCTCATCGAAGCCAACTGGGACCTCGACGTCTTCACCTCCGCCGCCCCCCGCGTGGAGTTCGAGAACACCAACTGGCTCGGCAGCGGCAAACGGTACTCGCGCCTGACGGTGCCCGGCGGCGGGCTGGTCTTCCCAGCCTATGACCTGAACCACTCCTACGAAGATTGCGATGTGTTCGTTTCCTTCGCCAAGTTCAAAGAGCACTCCCTTACGGGCGTGACCCTGGGGATGAAGAATTTATTCGGGATGACTCCGCTGAGCGTCTATGGCAGCTCCTCCAGCGCGGACGAGCCTAACGAAATCTTTTTCGGCAACAGGATGCCGATTCTCCATATGGGTCAGCGGCAGCCCCCGCGGAGCAGCCTGGGGGAGGTAGACCCCACATCCCCCCGGGACGACAACTATCGCCTGCCGCGCATCATCGTGGACCTGGTGCGCGCGCGTCCAGTGCACCTGACCGTGCTCGACGGCATCATGACTCTCGCCGGCGGGCAGAGCCCCAATCACGGGAACGAACCGGTGAGCCCGGGCATCCTGGCCGCCGGGAACAACGTGGCCACCACCTCCGCGGTGGCCATGGCGCTCATGAACTACGACCCCATGGCCGGGCGCGGGGACTCCCCGTTCGGGCCGTGCGACAACAAGCTGCAAATCGCGGAACAGGCCGGCGTGGGCACTCGCGACCTGCGGCGCATCGAGGTCGTGGGCACTCCGATCGCCGAGGCGCGCTTCGATTTCCGTGCTCTGCGGGAGCGGCGCGAGGCCAGGAAGCCGGATGCTTGATCTCAACCAAGCGGTTCCCATGCGCTGGCCCAGCGGGCCGCTCGATATCGCGCTGCGCGACCACAGGGAGCGGCAGGTGCTCGATGACTGGCACCGGCCGGCTTCGCTCGAGATCTTGAAAGGCACACCGGTGAACTGCCTGCTGGTGACGTGGGCCGCGGGCCTGCCGGAAGACGCCGAACAGCAGCGGACGCTGGAGCCGCTTCTCTCGGCGGGCCGGGAAGCCGGCATCTCCTTCGTGGCCTGGATCGGCGGCAAGGCCGGCCAGGAGGCTGCGGCTGCCGCCGCGCGTGCCAGAGGCCTGGCGGTGGTGCCGATGACGCCGCGGTCCGGCATCGACTGGAACGCCCCCATGCTGGCCATCGGCGATAATGTCTGGCCCGGGGTCCAAGTCGCCGTCGCCGGCGCGTCGGGGCCGCCGTGGGTCGATTCGAACGACTGGTTCTTGCAGATGGTCCGGGCGCGCGCGCCAGCGGCGAACATCTGGATGATCGCCGATCCCCCGGGCGGGAACACGGTGGTGCCGCCGGAACGGTATCCCGTCACCGTCGCCGATGTCGCCGTCCATGGAGCCCGCTGGGTGGTTTCGCTCGACGACCACTTTCGCGCCGGGCTCGCGGCCGGTGACGCCGCAGCCGTGGCAGCCTGGCGGAACACCGCCGCCACCATCCGTTTCTTTGAAGAGCGGCCGGAGTGGAGGCGGTACCGGCCCATGGCGGCGGTCGCGGTCATGTCGGATTTCGAGGCGAAGAACGAGTTTCTTGCCGGTGAGATCATGAACCTGATGGCGCGCCGCAGGTTGCCCTTCCGGGTTATCGGGAAGGACGGCACGCTCGACGGCATCAAGGCCGTCGTGGCCCTCGACGGGCAGGCCCCGGAATCGGCGCTCGAGAAGCGGTTGCTGGCGTTCGCCGCGGCCGGCGGGCTGCTGGTTGTGGGACGTGCCTGGAAGGCCAGGCCGGCGGGGCTGCCCGACCTTCGACATCCCCGTTTCGACGTGTGGCGAACTGGAAGCGGACGCATGGCGGTCTCCAAGGAGGAATCGCCGGATCCCTACTGGGTGGCCGGTGACGTTCACCTGCTGCTGGGCCATGCCAACGATCCCTACCGGCTGCATAACGAGGGATCCCATGGCTGCCACTACGCGGCTGCGCCCGACGGTCGGAGCGCCATCCTCGACATCGTCACCTACTCTTCCACGGAACGCGATCTGATGACCGTGTGGTTCCACGAGAGCTACCGCTCGGCACGCCTGTGGACGGCCCATGCGCCGAAGCCCGAGCCGCTGCGCCTCGCTCCGCAGAAACGCGGCGTCGAAGTCTATCTCCCATTGATCCGCGACTATGCCGCCGTAGAGGTAACCCGGTGAAACGCTCTGCGGCGCTGTTCCTTTTGCCCGCCCTTTGTGCCGCACAGCCCTATTCTGCGCGGAAGACCACGGTCGACGGCGCCGAAATGGTTCGGCTCGAGGATGCCGGGCGGAAGATCCAAGTCTCCATAGCGCCTTCGGTCGGCAATCTCGCCTGGGAAATGAAGGTGAACGGGAAGGATCTGTTCTGGCTCCCCTATGCCAGCCTCGCCGACCGCAAGACCCGGCGCGAGGTGCCGGCCATGATCTTCGGCGCACCCTGGTCGAACCGCCTGGATGGGGACGCCTACTGGGTCAACGGGAAGAAGTACCTGCTGAATCCGGATCTCGGCAATCTCCGGCGTGACAGCAATGGGCTGCCAATCCACGGCCTGCTGGTCTACGCCCCGGAATGGCAAGTAGTGAATTTCAAGTCCGACGCCAACTGCGCCCAGGTCACCAGCCGCCTGGAGTTCTGGAAGTGGCCCGACCTGATGGCGCAGTTTCCCTTTGCCCACACCCTCGAAATGACCTACCGGCTCGCGGATGGTGCGCTCGAAGTGGTGACCCGAATCGAGAACCACTCGGCCGAGCCAATGCCGGTGGCGGTGGGCTTCCATCCCTACTTCCAGGTGCACGACGCGCCGCGGGCGGAGTGGCGGCTGCGCGCTCCTGTCGCCAATGCCGTGGAACTGGAGCGCTTCTCGGGCACTCGGGAGCTGACGGATCTGCTGCGCGACGCGAACGGACGCGCCCAGTTCGTGCTGGAAGGCGCCAAAGAGAGAGTGGCCGTCATATTCGGACCCAGGTACACGGCAGCCATGCTCTATGGTTCGCCGAGCACTCAGTTCCTTTCCATCCAGCCGCTGGCGGCGGTAAGCAATGCATTCAACCTGGCGCACGCCGGGCAGTACCGGCAGCTCCAGTTCGTGGAGCCAGACGCGGTTTGGCAGGAAAGCTTCTGGATTCGCCCCAGCGGCTTCTAGCGCCTGTCGCCGAATGAAGCCCCGCGATTTCCCTTATCATGAACCTGAGGCGTGCAGTGTCATCTCCCACCTCCACGTTCACGCTGCTCGAGAAGGCCAAGGCCGGCGACGAAGAGGCCCTCTCCCGCGCCTTCGAAAAGGTTCGCCGCCGCCTCGCCGTCCTTATCCACTTCAAGCTGCGCCCGCGCGCGAGCGATTTCTCCGAGGTGGAAGACGTGGTCCAGGAGACCTGCCTGCGCGCCTTCCGCGATCTGGATCGCTTCTCCTACCAATCGCCGGGCAGCTTCTTGCGCTGGCTTTCGTCCATCGCGGACCACGTCATTGTCGACCGCATTCGCTATCAGGGCCGCGCCCGCCGCGCGGGAGATGAAGTTCCCTTCCGTTCGCCCAGCAACCCGCAAGGTCCCGAGCCGGCCGACACCAAAACGCCCAGCCGCGTCTTCGCGCAACAGGAGGCCGTCGAACGCCTCCTCGACCACTTGGCCGCGCTGCCCGAAGACTACCGCCAGGCCATCTTGATGGCCAAGATCGAGGGCCTCTCCACCGCCGAAATGGCCGAGCGCCTGGGCAAATCCCGCGAAGCGGTGGCGCTGCTGGTGTATCGGGCGGTGAAACGTTTCCGCACCCTGCGCGAGAACGGGAACGCCTGATGGAGGACGATCGCGAGCAGCGCCTCGCCGGGTCCCTGGCGGATTTCCTGGATGGCCGGACGCCCGGCGCGGACATCCCGGAACTGGCCGGTGAACTCGGCGCGCTGGCGGAGATCGACCGCGCCGTCAACCCCGCCGCCGCTCTCCCGGAGCGCTTGTCGGGACACAAGATCGTGGCCGAGATCGGCTCCGGCGGCATGGGCCGCGTCTTCCTCGCCATGGATGAAGCCCTGGGCCGCAAAGTGGCCATCAAGACCCTGGCCCCGCGCTACGCCGACGATCCCCGGTTGCGAGCCCGTTTCATGGGCGAGGCACGCGCCATGGCCCGCCTCAGCCACCCTAACATCGCCCGCATTTACAGCCTCGGTCCCCATGACGAGCCGGCGCACTTCGTCATGGAGTACCTCGAGGGCGCGCCGCTCACCAAGGCCGCTTCCCGGCTCACCTTCGAACAAAAGGCCGATCTGATGCGCAGGGTCGTCCTGGCGGTCGAGTTCCTGCACGAGCAGGGCATCATTCACCGCGATTTGAAGCCGGCCAACATCCTGGCCGGTCCGGACCTCGAACCCAAGCTCCTGGATTTCGGACTGGCGCTCGATCTGGGCGGGGGTGTGCGCCTCTCGCAGATCGGCGAGGTGGCGGGCACGCCCGAGTACCTCTCGCCGGAACAGGCGCGCGGCGACCAGGCGCTCGATGCCCGCAGCGACGTCTTCTCCCTGGGCGCGGTGCTGTACGAGTTGCTGACCGGCGCACCGCCGTTTCGCGGCGACACGGTGGCCGACCTGCTGCGCCGCATCCGCGAGGAAGACCCCGTGCTCCCCAGGCGGCGCGATGCCGCCATCCCCGGAGACCTTCAGAACATCTGTCTCAAGGCCCTCGAAAAGGACCCCGCGCAGCGCTACGCGTCGGCCCGCGAGATGGGCGACGATCTCCGGCGGTTCCTGGCCAGCGAGGCCGTCCTGGCCGCGCCCGCCGCCTATTCCCGATTGATCGGCGACAAAGTCGGGCAGCACTTGCAGGACCTGGAAAGCTGGCGCCGCGATCAGATCGTCTCCGACGCCGAGTACGACGCCATACGCAAACGCTATGACCGGCTGCTCGAGCGCGAGGACGCCTGGATCATGGAATCGCGCCGCCTCACGCTGCCGCAAGTCACCCTCTACCTGGGCGCGTGGATTCTGGCCGTGGGCACGGCGCTTCTCACCTTTTTCCCGTACACCGCCCTGGCCGGAGCGCCGGCGGTGCTCACGGCATGGGCCGCGGCCGCTCCCATGGCGTGGATCGGCGTCCGCATGTGGAAGCGCGGGCACCATCGCGTCGCCATCGCGCACCTGCTGGCGCTGTGCCTGGTGGTGCCGGTGGCGGTGCTGGTCACCGTCGAAGAGGCCCATTTCTTCACTGGGCTCACGCAGGGCCTGGTGCGCCTGGAACTGTTCCACCGCCTGCGATTCGCCAAGCAGGCCACCAACGCGCAGTTGTGGTGGTCGCTGCTGGCCGGGCTTCCGGTCTGCTGGTGGCTGCGGCGGTTCACCCGCGCGCCGGTCTTTTCGCTGATGTTCGCCACCACCGCGGCCCTGTGGTGCCTGGCCACGCTGCTCCGCATGGGCATGCTGGATTGGCTCGACCACGACCACGGACGCTTCTATTTTCACTTGCTCCCTTGCGCCGTCCTCTTCATGGCCGCCGGCTTCGGACTGGAGCGCCTGCGCCAGCCGGACGACTCCCGCTACTTCTATCCCTTCGCCGTCTGTNNGGCGTGGCGGCCGACTACCAACCGTACGCCCGCTGGCTCCAGTCCGTGGCCCCCTGGACGCGCGGGCAAGTCGAGTATCTGTTCATCGCCAACGCCGGCATCTACCTGGTTCTCGACCGCATTTGCGAAAGCCTGCATTCGCCGCAAGTACGCACCGTCGGAAAAGCGTTTCGATTTGTGATTCCGGGCCACGTCATGACCTCGCTCTGGCTGCTGGGCATGAACGCCAATACCCATGTCGAAGAGCGCATCCTGGAATGGCTCCTGCCCGCGGTGGCCTGCGTCTTTGTCTTTGGCAGCATCCCGCGCCAGATGAAAAACTTCTTCGCCTCGGGCCTGCTGTTCCTCGCCATCGGAGTCTACCGCCTGCAACAAGAGGTGTTCCCCAACCACGCCGTCTGGCCGGTCTTCCTGCTGGCCACCGGCCTGGCCCTGATGGTGGCCGCCGCCAACTACGCTCCGTTGAAGGTGGCGATGGCGCGCCTACTGAAAAAATCCCGCCGGTAGTGCAATTCCCGCCCTCAAATGTCGCTATTCTTTCATAGAGGCGAGAAATGAAACTGACATCGACGTTGCTGGCCCTCGCGGGCGCACTGATTCTGACGGGGTGCGATAACCCCGCCCTGCTGTCGCTGGAGCCGGTCGCGACCGATCAGGAGGCCGTCTTCGACCCGACACTGTTGGGAGCCTGGGCGGCCAAAGAGGATAAGGACCTATGTATCATCCGCCGCGATGGCGAAACCGGCTACGCCATCACCTACTTGAGCGGCGGCGACGCGCGACAATTCAGCGCCCGCCTGTTCCGCGTAGGGGAAGCATCCATGCTGGACCTTACTCCGGACGGCTCGGACGACTTTAAGATCGCCGGCCATGCCGTGGTCCGGATCTGGGCCGGGGGCGGCACTCTGCGCTGGACGTATCTGGACACCGAGTGGCTTCGCAAGCAGGCCGCGCCACTCCTGCCCAACCGAGCCGACGACAAGCGTATGGTGTTGACCGCGCCGGGCGCCGCCGTCCGCGCCTTCATGGCGAAATACGGCATCGACGACAAGGCCCACGGCGATATCGTCGAATGGCAAAGAGTGCAGTTCTGAGCCTACTTCACCGCCTGCGACGCGTGGTACGAACTGCGCACCAGCGGTCCCGATTCCACGTGCGCGAAGCCCATCTCGTATCCCGCGCGGCGCAATTCCTCGAACTCCTCCGGCGCGGCGTAGCGCACGATGGGCAGGTGCTTCGGCGAAGGCCGCAGGTACTGGCCCACCGTCAGGATATCGACGCCGCGCGCGCGCAGATCGCGCATCACCTCCAGCACCTCCGCGTTGGTCTCGCCCAGCCCCAGCATCAGGCCGGATTTCGTCGGCGTGGCCGGCGCCACGTGCCTGGCGTGAGCCAGGACGTCGAGCGAACGCTCGTAGCGCGCGCCCAGCCGCACCTGGCGGTAGAGCCTGGGCACAGTTTCGGTGTTGTGGTTGAACACGTCCGGCGCGGCTTCCATCACCACCTCGACGGCCGCGTGGCTGCCCTGGAAATCCGGTGTCAGCACCTCGATGCCGCAGCCTGGAACGCGCTCGCGGATGGCGCGGATGGTCAGAGCGAACAGTTCCGCCCCGCCGTCCGCGCGGTCGTCGCGGTTGACGCTGGTGATCACCGCGAATTTCAGACCCATGGCTGCGACCGCTGCGGCGACGCGTTGCGGCTCATCGTAATCCACCGGCAACGGCGCGCCCTTTTCCACCGCGCAGAATCCGCAGCGCCGCGTGCACACGTTCCCCAGGATCATGAACGTGGCGGTGCGGTGGTTCCAGCATTCGCCCACGTTGGGGCAAGCCGCGCTTTCGCAGACCGTGTGCAGCCGCAGCCGCCCGATGAGTTTCTTCAGATCGCGATAGTTCTCTCCGGCTGGCGCCGGCGCACGCAGCCACCGGGGGCGCGGAGGCCCGCTGGTTTCGGGGCCGAGCTTGGGAGAAATCGAGACGAGCACCTGGTTCTATTGTAAGGCACACCACGCAATATTGACTGCGGGGGCGCGTTCCAAAGCGCGTCCCGAGGAGTCGGGACGCGGCAGACTGAGAGTCTGCGCCACACTTACGCCGGCGGCGGCACGTTTACCCGCGCCGCTGCCTTGCATAGCTCTTCCCAATTCCCCTCCGCGAGAGGAATGCCGTGCTGGCGCCGTTCGGCTTCGGTGCGCCACTCCGGATCGCCCGCCACCAGCACCTCGTCGAAGCCGGGCGCCGGAGCCGCCGTCTTGATGAGGTTCACCAGCATCTCCACGCGCGCGGTGAATTCCTCCACCGGCATGAAACGCGCCACGTCAATCGCCATATACGCCTGGCTCACTCGCGCCGTTTTGCCGCGGAACCGAATGCCGCTCACTTCGTTGGGCGTGGCCCCGCCGCTCAGCACGGAACACAGAATCTCCACCATCATGGCCAGGCCGCTGCCTTTGTAGCCGCCCAGCGGCATGAGCATTCCTTTGTACGCCTCGGCCGTGTTGGTAGTGGGCACGCCTTCCGAGTTGAACGCCCAGCCCGCCGGGATCTCCGGCTGGCCGTTGAGGAACGCCTTGAAGACGCGGCCCGCCGCCACCGTGGTGGTCGCCATATCCAGCAACCACGGTCCCGGCACCGACATCGAAATCGGGTTGGTGCCCACCCGGCCCTGCTTCGCCTGCCAGGGCGGCACGATGGGCGAGGCGTTGCAGAACACGATTCCGATTTGTCCCGCCGCGCGCATCTTCTGCGCCCACCACGCCGCCGCTCCGAAGTGGTTCGATTCGCGCGCCACCACCAGCGCCATCCCCTGCTTCCCGGCTATGCGCACGGCATGGCCGCAGCAGGTTTCCGCAATCCACTGGCCGATCCCGTTCTGTCCGTCGAACACCAGGCACGCGCCGTTTTCCGAGATCACCCGGCCGTCCGTGTGCGGGTCCACTTCCCCGGCCAGTAACTGGTCCACATAAAACGGGACCAGTTGGATGCCGTGCGAATCCACGCCGCGCAGGTTGGAGGCCACCACGGAAGCGGTTGTAATGGCGGCCTTGTGCGGCGGCACTCCCGCGGCTACCAGGATCTCTTCGGTGAATCGCGCGAGGTCGGGGGCGGATATGACGGGCATGAACCCCTAGGTTACCGTAAGGGCCGCGTGCTCGCCTGCTGCGGGAACTTTTGCCCCCCGGCTGGCGTCTATCTCTTTGCAGGGCCGGTGTATTCCTGCTAGTTTGAAGTCAGGCTGAACGCGAGGCTATTGGTGGCCACTTCAATCTTGGACTTGAGCCCGGAACAGACGGCGGAAGGCGCGGAATCGGATGATCTCCGCCTCGTGGAATCGTTGCGCGAAGGGTCAGAGTGGGCCTACGAGGAACTGCTTACGAGGTTCCAGCAACCCGTCTACACGCTGGCTTTGCGGCTGCTGAACAACGAATCCGAGGCCTGTGACGTGGTCCAGGAGGTTTTCCTGAAGGTTTTCCGCAATGTCGGAAACTTCCGCGGGCAAAGCACCCTGAAAACGTGGATCTACCGCATCACCGTGAACGAAGCGCACAACGCCAGGCGATGGTTCTTTCGGCACCGCCAGCGCGAAGTGGAACTGGACGCAAATCCGAAAGAGACGCGCGACTGGAAGGAGATCATACCGGACAACAGCCGCTCGCCGTTTGACGTGGCCTTCGACCGCGAACGGCACGTCATGATCGAGGCGGCGCTGGAAAGGATTAATCCCATTTTCCGCGAATCCGTGGTGCTCAGGGACATCACGGATATGAGTTATGAGGAAATCGCGGCAATCCTTGGTGTCTCCCTGGGGACTGTCAAGTCTCGAATCCTGCGGGGCCGCGAAGCCCTGCGGGAAGAACTCGCGGGAAGCCTGAATGCCAGGCCGGCCTTGCGATTGGTGCCGAAGACGGCAGAGTGAATTGAAGCTATGAGCTGTGACGACATGCAGGAAATGGTCTCTTCACTCCTCGACCGGAGGGTTACGGCCAGAGAGGAGGAGAGTGTTTTGGCGCACCTCGAATCGTGCCGCCCGTGCGGCGTGGAATTCGAATCCATGCGAGAGTTGCGCGGCGCGCTCCGCCAGCTCGACAAACCTGAATTGCCCGCCCGCCTGCTTGAGGGATTGCGCATGCTCGCTCTGAACGAGCGTCTGCGGCGGCTTTCCCACATGAGCCTTTCCGCCCGCGCGCACCGCTGGGCCGGACGCCTGCAGTTGGTGTTCGAAAACCTCATGCGGCCCATGGCGCTCCCCTTCGCCGGCGGCGTGCTTTCCGCTTTGGTGATGTTCGCCATGCTCGTCCCCAGCCTGGCCTTCCCGCACAACTTCCGCAACGACGTGCCGCTGTGGGTGCTATACACCGACCCCGCTTTGCAGGAAATGAACCCCGTGGACGCGGGTGATGAAATCGTAGTCGAGGTGACGATCGACGAGCGCGGCCGGGTGCAGGGTTACGTCGTCACGCGGGGCCACATGACCCCGGAAATCGAGAACAACCTGATTTTGTTTTCGCGCTTCGCTCCGGCTACTGTTTTTGGCCGGCCCACCTGGGGCAGGGTGCTGGTTTCTTTCCGCCGCAGCCAGATCAGCGTGCGAGGCTGACGGCGCTCGCGTGCCACGCCGCAAACTCGGACAACATTTCCTCATCCGGGGATCCATCCTCGAGCGCATCGCCGCCGCTGCCTGTCCCGCGCGCCAGGATCTGGTCGTCGAAATCGGCCCCGGCCGCGGAGCTTTAACCGAAAAGCTGTTGCAGCGCGCCGCGCGCGTAGTGGCCGTCGAGGTGGACCCGTACCTGGTGGAACGCCTCCATCTCAAGTTCGCGGCCGAGCCGCGTCTCGAAATCGTCTGCGCGGACGTGCTCGAAACCGACCTCGCGCAATGGGGCCCCGCCACCATCGCCGGCAACCTGCCCTACTACATCGCCTCGCCGATTCTGGAGAAGGTGCTCCCGCTCAACCCGCCCCGCGCCGTCTTCCTGATTCAGAAGGAGGTCGCGGAACGGCTGGTAGCGCGGCCCGGCGACCGTGAATATGGCTACCTCACGGTCAGAACCGCGCTGTTCGCCCGCGTGCGCCTGCTCTTCGAAGTGAAGCCGGCGGCCTTCCACCCGCCGCCCAAGGTCGATTCCGCCGTAGTCCTGATCGAGCCGCTCACCTGCGACCCGGGCTTGCCCGACCGCGACGCCTTCCTCCGCTTCGTCGCCCGGTGTTTCCGGCAAAAGCGCAAGACCCTCCGCAACAACCTCGCCGGCTTCTACGGAAAGGAACTGGTCGATGCCTGGCCCGAAGCCTCTCTCCGCGCCGAACAGATCTCACTCGAAGGATTCGTGGAGATGTTCCGCCGGGTCCCTTGACTTGGGCGTACCATCGATTCATGGTCCGATCCGCGCTGCTTTTGTTGGTCGTCCATGTCGCCACTGGCGCCGCACCGGAGTCCGACGCCGTGCCCAAAATGCTGCTGCGCCAGGGCTGGGCCATTCAGTCTTCGGCCGAGGTGCGCGAGACCGGCGCTACCCTTTCCACTCCGGCGTTTCAGCCGCGCGGATGGTATCGTGCCACCCTTCCTTCCACCGTCCTCAACGCGCTCGTAGCGAGCCATGTCTATCCCGACCCGTACTTCGGCATGAACTTGCGGTCCATCTCCGGCACGTCGTACCCCGTGGGCATGAACTTTTCCAACCTGCCCATGCCGCCGGAGAGCCCCTTCCGCC
>PLMF01000122.1 GCA_003142355.1 Bryobacterales bacterium | reverse complement strand
CACCTGGAACTCGGCGAGAGCCCCGCAGTCGCGGCGGAAAAGGGCGGAAAAGAAGTGGCACTCCCCGTATTGGCCGCGACGTTGACCACGGTGGTCGTGTTCTTCCCCGTCACGTTCCTTTATGGCGTCAGCAAGTTCCTCTTCTCCGCACTGGCGCTCGCAGTAGCTCTGTCGCTGTTCGCTTCGTTTGCGGTCGCTATGACGGTGGTGCCGCTCTTCTGCGCGCGGTTCATCAAAGCGCCCTCACACCATGGCACACCTTCGTCCGAAGAGGAAGTGACCGTGGATCATCCCCGGTCGCGTCGCAGCTTCGGCGAGCGCTTCAACGTCTGGTTCAACAACCGCTTCGAGAGCTTCCTGCGCTTCTACGACCGCATCGTTGCCGGAATTCTGCGATGGCCTGTCGCAACGCTCGCCGGATTCGGCGTTGCGTTCGCCGCGAGCCTCCTGGTCTTCCCTCTTCTGGGCCTCTCCTTTTTCCCCAGAACGGACGCTGGTCAGTTCGTCATCAACTTGAAAGCTCCGAGCGGCACGAGGTTAGCGGTCACCGAAGGCGAGGTCGCCAAAGTGGAGAACCTGATCCGCCATGTCGTCTCGCCGGAAGACCTCGGTATGATCGTCTCCAATATCGGATCCACACCCGACTTCTCCGCCATCTATACCAGCAACTCCGCCATGCACACAGCGTTCGTGCAGGTCAGCCTCAAGGAGGATCACAAGACCGGCAGCTACGATTACATGAGCCGCGTCAAGCAGAAGATCCAGGACGAACTGCCGGAGTTGACTGCCTACTTCCAGTCGGGCGGCCTCGTGGACGCCGTTTTGAACATGGGGCTGCCGGCGCCAATCGACGTCCAGGTCGCCGGAAGCAACATGGAGAAGTCTTACGACACGGCGCTGAAGCTTTCGGCGAAGATCCGATCCATCCCCGGCGTCGCCGACGTCTTCATCCCACAGGACATCGACTACCCAGCCCTGCAACTCGACGTAGACCGGATGCGCGCCAGCGAGATGGGGCTGGACCAGCGCGAAGTAGTGAACAACGTGATCACCGCGCTCACCTCGAACGCCATGATCGCGCCCAGTTTCTGGATCGACCCGAAAACGGGCAATGACTACATGCTGACCGTGCAATACCCCGAGCGCCAGGTCAAGACCCTCAGCGACCTGCGCGCCATCCCGCTGCGCGGGCCGAGCGATCCCACCCCCACCCGGCTCGACATGATCAGCAACATTACCCGCATCAAGTCCCCTACGGAGGTCGACCATTACCAGTTGCGGCGCACGACCGATGTCTACGTCCGTCCGCTGAACGAGGATCTCGCCAAGATCGCGAACTCGATCGATGACATCATCGCTCATACGAGAGTGCCGGAGGGCCTGACGGTAACGCTGCGCGGCATGGTGCAAGGCATGCGTGTTTCGTTCAGCAGTTTCGCGGCCGGCCTTTGCCTCGCCGTGGTATTGCTGTACCTCATCCTGGTCGCTCAGTTTCAGTCGTTCATCGATCCATTCATCATTCTTCTGGCTGTCCCGCCCGGAATCACCGGCGTGATCCTGACGCTTTGGCTTTCGGGCACCACGCTCAATGTGATGTCACTGATGGGCGTCGTGATGCTGGTGGGCATCGCGGTCTCCAACAGCATTTTGATCGTGGAGTTCACACGCCACCTCCGCAGCGAGGGCATGGCGGTCCGCGAAGCAGTCGCGACGGCGTGCCGCGTCCGTTTGCGCCCGGTGCTGATGACCTCGCTGGCGACGATCATTGGATTGCTGCCAATGGCGCTGAAACTCGGCGCCGGCAGTGAGGCCTATGCGCCGCTCGCTCGTGCCATCCTGGGCGGGTTGAGCGTCTCGGTGGCGCTGACGGTATTCCTCGTCCCGGCGGCCTACGTCCTGGTCTACGGAGAGCGGGAACCGGGCTACGGGCGGTTCCGGCTCCGGAGGTCTCACTAATCGTGCGGAATTCAATACTTTTATTTGCGTCCTTGGCCGTCTGCGGTTCGCCCCGGTTCCTGATGGCTCAGCCGCCGATGCATCTCACGTTGGCCCAGGCACAACAGCTCGCCATCCAGAACAATCCGCAATTCACCGCCGCCCGCTATAACGCAGCGGCTGCGTATCAGGTGGCGCCCCAATACAAGGCTGCCTACGAGCCGAATGTTTACGGCAGTCTCACAGGCGTCGGAGCCGACAATGGCAGCCGCCTCGCGGCCGGCGGTCTGAACAACCCGGTCGTGTACAACCACATCGGGTCGGGCCTCTCGATCGGGCAGATGATCACCGACTTCGGCCGGACGAGTAACCTGATCGCCATGGCCAAACTGGGGGCTTCCGCGCAGGACCAGGTCACGGAGACGACCCGCGCCCAGATCCTCCTCAATACCAGCCGCGCCTATTTCGCCGTACTGGGCGCGCAGGCACTGCTGAAAGTCGCCACCCAGACCGTTGCTGCTCGCCAAACGGTATCGGACCAGGTTTCGGCTTTGGCGGAAAGCAAGTTGAGATCGAGCCTAGACGTCAGCTTTGCGAACGTCAACCTGGCGGATGCCAAACTGCTCCTGGTTCAGGCACAGAGCAACCTGAAGGCCGCCGAAGCAGACCTGGCAACTGCCATGGGGCTTCCGAACGAATCGGGGTTTGTGCTGGCCGAGGAACCTATGCCCGCACCCATGCCGGACCGGGTAGACGAACTGATCCGTGAGGCGATGCAGAATCGCCCCGAACTGAAGAGTCTCCGTCTCCAGCAGAGCGCAGCCGAGCGGTTCACCAAGGCGGAGCACGCCCTCTACTACCCTTACATTGGCGTCGTCGGAACCGCCGGTTTCGTACCCACCGGCGACGAAGCGATTCCGGGACGTTACGGTGCGATCGGCATGAACGTCTCGATCCCGATCTTCAACGGCGGACTGTTCAAGGCCCGGCAGACGGAAGCCGAATTGAAGGCTAAGGCCGCAACCGAAAATGTGAACGACCTGCAAAACCGCGTCATCCGGGACGTGCGCGTCGCCTGGCTGAGCGCCACCACGGCATACGATCGCATGGCCTTGACGCAGCAATTGCTCCAGCAGGCCATGTCCGCGCTCGATCTGGCTCAGGCGCGTTACGATCTCGGGCTGGGCAACATCGTCGAACTGAGCACGGCGCAGCTCAACCTCACCTCGGCGCAGATCGCCGTTACGAGCACGCACTACGATTATCAGACACAGAGGATACTTGTTGATTTCCAGACTGGAGTCCTGCACTAAAGACGCTTTCCAAGGCACCCGGGGCCGCACGCCGAAGCCGCCGGAAACGGGTTCGCTTCCACGCGAGCAGCCGGGCGGCTCGTCTGGAATATCACCTTATGGCTCGGCACCTCTGGATATGTGGCACTCGTTTTGTTCGACGACGTGGAAGGCTAAGTGATGACGCCCTTCCGTATCGCGTACAGAGTCATTTCCGCGCCGCTGTGGAGGTTCAGTTTTTGCATGATGTGACCTCGATGTGTCTCGACCGTGTGCAGGCTCAAATCTAGAACGGTCGCGACCTCTTTATTGCTCCTACCCTCAGCCAGTAGTTGCAATACCTCCCGTTCACGGGTGGTCAGCAGATCGTAGCTGTCTTCGACCTTCTGCTCGCGCATTTGGCGCACATAGTCTTCCACCAACATCTTGCTGATCGCCGGACTGAAAAACGCTTTGCCTTCGCTTAGCGCCTTGACTGCATTGATCAGATCGTGCTCCGCGGAATCCTTCAGCAAGTATCCCTTTGCCCCGGATTTCAACGCTTTCAGAACATAGCCCTCGTCGGAATGCATACTCAGAAAGACGATGGCCGATTGTATGCCCTTGCTACAGATCTGTCTCGCAGCCTCAATCCCGTTCAAAACAGGCATGGCCAAGTCCATTACGACGACGTCCGGTCGATGCTGCTCCGCAAGCGCGACCGCCTCGTGGCCATTGGCGGCTTCCGCGACGACATGAAAACCCTCCTGGCTTTCGAGCAACATGCGAAGGCCTTTCCTGACGATCGTGTGGTCGTCCGCAAGAAGGATTCGGATTGATCTCATACTTCAACCGGCGTTCGCCGCAACCGCCTGAGACAAGGGTAGCGCAACCCGGAGCAAAGTACCCTCGTCGCTCGCCGATTCCACGATGAGCCGGCCTCCCAGAGCGCTCACACGCTCTTCCATACCGATCAGGCCCATACCCCTTTCCTGTTGTGGATTGAACCCCTTGCCATCGTCTTGTATCGACAACAGCAATCGGTCCGGCTCCTGAGTGACGGTGATCCTCACATTCCTGGCGTTCGCGTGTTGAACGATGTTGTGCAGCGCCTCCTGAACAATTCGGTAGATGCACGTCTTGTGATCTTCCGTGAGGTCGTCGGAGACCTCCTCGGCGGCCACCTTCACCCATATCCCGCTCCGTTTCGATGCCTCGCGGGCTTGCCACTGCAACGCCGGAACAAGGCCGAGATCGTCGAGCATGGAAGGGCGCAGCAGCAGGGCCATGTTACGGACGACGCCGATCGAGTCTTCGAGTTGCCTCTTGATCTCGTCGGCTTTCTTCGGCAGAGCGGATTCATCCTTGTTGCGGATCAGATTCGAAAGGTTTGCCATCTCGACCAGCACGCCCGTAAGCGCTTGCCCCACTTCATCGTGCAGTTCGCGCGAGATCACCCTGCGCTCCTCTTCCTGCGCCTCAAGAAGACGGGCCGACAGTCGCTTCAATTCAGCCCGGGTGTGGCTCATCTCCTTGTAGTGTTGTGCGGTTGTGCCCTCCAGCTTCAGGATGTTCCGTGTGCTGAAAATCGCCAGCATGAACCCTAACGCCATCGTCAAGCCGATCGTGATCGTCAGGCGGCTTCGGAATTGGCGGAACGCCGACTGGACCGCCAGCTTTCCGGAATTCAGTTGCGCTTCGTTGAACCGGCCGATCTGGTCGGCAATCGCGAGCATCGAGGTTCGACGGGGGAACACTTCATCGCGCAGAAATGCATATCCCGCCCCCTGCCTTTGCTCCGCCGTCCATTCGAAGGTGGGTTCGAGGACGCGCCAATAAGCGGCCAACTCCTGGGTGAGCACCCGGAACGGTTGCGCCTCGCCACTACTCAGGAGCCGCAAATACTGCTGCAGCGCGGCATCCATGTCCTTTCGGGTTTCCAAGAGCGTATAGCGATGGCCCTCGGCTTTACCGGCCTGTGGCTCCAGCAGGTAGTCCCGGACATATGTGCCAGAGAGATAGAGGTCGCTTCGAATACGTTCCAGGACTTGCGTCCGCAACAGAAACTCATCGCGAATGCGATCGTTCGACGTCTGGATCTGTTGAAGGGCGCGGATCCCGTCGGCGCCGGCGAACGCCATGAGAATCAGCAATCCGCCGAATCCGGCGATGAGCACCAGCCTGCTGTTCACCGTTGGTATGAAGCCGACCCGCGACGCCGCCACCGTCTTCATTTTACCGTTTCCAAACACAATCCAGGAGCAGTGTGCTGGTTACTTCGACGCTCATGCTCTCGTTCAGCCGCCCACAGACTCCGCTCGACGGTGGCCTCGTGCGCAGTCCGGATGCTCGCCCGCAGCCGGTCGAGATCTATCGGCCTCCAGAGCACATCGAATGCTCCGCGTTCCTCAGCGCTCGCGATAAACTCGCGGTCCACGGGGTCGGCACAGATGAGTGTGGCCACCAGCGGATGTACGCTCCCGGCCATCGCCAGCGCATCCTCCCACGAGCCGTCAAGAAATGTCGTATCGGCGAGCAACACGGTTCCCCCGGTTGCGAGGAGTAAAAGGTCGGCCATTTCTACCGTGTCGGCGTGATGCACGCGGATGCTCCCTTGGCCGAGTACGGACGCGAAAAACAGGACGTTGTGCTCGAAGCAGCTCAGAAAGACGCAGTCCACCCCGCTGCTATTTGAAGCCATCGCGCCCTTGGCAGTCGGCAATGCGATACCTGAAAGCTGTCTCGCCATGGTCAGCCCGGTCCTTCCGATTCTAAGGGTACGACCAGAACAGGCGCCAAGGACATACGCGATATACAGTAGTTTTGGGAGATGTGAGGGGTATCGGAGCCATGAAGAATCTGGCAAGATCGGGATCGTTTCCACTCCGTGATGGACACCATCGACCGCCTGCCGATGCGACGAGGACCTGCCGGAAATCCGGAATTGGAANNCGGAGGTGGACGTCCGCCGGAAGGAGCACGGCTACAACGAAGTGGCCCCAACAAAAGGGCACCCGGTCCTCAAATTCCTCCGGAAATTCTGGGGAATCTCGGCGTGGATGCTCGAACTGATCATGGTTCTGTCAGCCGTGCTAAAGAAATTCTCCGATCTCGCTGTGGTGGGCGCGCTGCTGGTGATCAACGCCGTGTTGAGCTTTATGCAGGAGCGCCGGGCCGCCGGTGTGGTTGAGGCCCTGCGGAAACGGTTGCAGGTCAGTGCGCGCGTCCGGCGCGATTCGAGATGGCAGGTCATTCCCGCCCGGGAGCTAGTTCCCGGCGACATCGTTCGCGTGCGACCCGGCGACATCATCCCGGCGGATGTGAAACTCCTCACTGGAGCGTTGACCGTGGACCAATCGGCGCTCACCGGCGAATCGAAAGACGC
>PLMF01000414.1:5248-9451 GCA_003142355.1 Bryobacterales bacterium | reverse complement strand
GCGGAACCGCCTGCCCCACCAAATCCTGCAAGATCGCGAGCTCTTCCATGTGGAGGAGAATGACACCGTGGCCAGCGTGGTCCGGCGCATTTCTTGAGTCGCCAAGTTCTGTTGGGGATCAGCGAGCGGCTCTGACAGGCTCCTCGTATTTCCACAAGTCCTTCAACCTGGGCGAGTTGCCGTCGGGAGCAGCCGGAAAACGGACGGGCTTCGACAGCGAGTCGGCTTCGGCGGCGCTGAAGCGGTGGTCCAGCAGCCCCTGCCTGTAGAGCCGTTCGTGCAATGCCGCCAGATTGTCGGAGAGCCGCGTCTCCAAGACGTTCAATCCAAAGTCCAGGTAATACACGATGCCGCCGGCCTCGGGCAGCGGGACCTCGAACAGGAAGCGCCCCGACTGCACTTTAATCACCGGGGGAATGGGAAGCTGCCCCAATGCCTTGGCCACGTCCGGAAGGGGGAAGAGAAGATACTGCATTTCACCGCCGCCGGTCAGACTCGGGAACGCCTCCAGAGCCGGCCTGGCGGGCGCCTTCGAGGGCGGGATCTTGAGCACACCCAGGGCGGCGTGGCCGAGTCCGCTTCCAGGATTGTTGATGGCCGAGAACAGGAACTCTTGCCGGCCATCGCCGTCGATGTCGGCGAGCACGCCATCGTAGATCCAGCCCGGGTGCCAGTAGTCTTCGATCATGCGGCCGGTGTGCGGGTCGAGCACAGCCACCTGCGATGGATACCAGATATGATGGTTGGCCACCGTCACCAGCAGGGGTTTGCCGCGATTCGGGGTCACGCGGACGATGCGGCCGATGTAACCCGGTTCGAAGGTGCGGCCGCCGAAGGTCCGGGTCGCGCCGTAGACGAACTCCCAGCGCCGCTTTCCCGACTGCTCCAGGCACAGGAGTGATCCCCGGGCAGGGGCGGGCCCTTGCGGACATAGGTTGACCAGCACTTCCTTGCGGTTGTCGCCGTCGATATCGGCGATCACCACACGATCCAGGACCATGGTCTCGAAGCGTGGTTCGGACGTGGGAAACGTGGCTTCCCAACAGGTGTTGCCGCGGGCGCCCAATATGGTGAGCCGGTTTCCCACCAGGGTCCAGGTATCCGGCACGCACGGCCGTGGAAGCAAGCCCAAAGAACGCAGCACGGGAACCAGAGCCACTGCCAAGAAGGCCGCAGCCCCCACCGTGGCCCAGACCCAGCGCCTGCGCCACCACACGGCGCTCTTCCGGGCGGCGGAGCCATCGGCCGCGGCCGTGGCACGAACTTGAAACACCGGGACGTAGCCGCCCTTGGGGATTTCGATCCGCACCGGATCGCCGCGCCCGACGGGAGTCTGGTAGTAGGTCGCCAGTACCTGGCGAAGTCGGCGCGCCTGGGCCCGCACGATGGTGTCTTCCCGGGGATCGAACGACGGGGCCCGTTCAAACACCGCCAAGGCGATCGAGTATTCCTTGAGTTCGCCCTGCTCGCCCCGCAGTGTCTTATCCACCAGGTAGCGGAGCAATGCTTTGAGCCGCCAGGACTGGGCAAACTCCGGACTTTCCAGGATGCGCTCCAGTTCGGCGGCGACCGCTTCGGCCAGGACTGGAGGGCTGGCGCTCATGGTAAGCGTAGTGTACCGCCTCGCGAGATCGGCCGCCAGGGGATTTCTTTTCGAGTGAAACACCCGAAAGTCAGCCGTTTTTCACTGTGATTCACTTGCCGGCGGGCACGGAGGACGCTTAAACTTCCTCTTCGAGGAAGGAGTCTTCAAATGTTGCCTACTAGTAAGCTAAGACATGGGCTCGCGCGAATCCGGGCCGCCCTGCCCGCAGTTGCCCTCCTGGCGCTGCTGGCCCCATCCGCTTTTTCGGGAACCGTTACCCTGCAAAACGCGGCAGCGACGTTTTCCCAGTCTTCCCCAAGCTCGCAGCCGGTATCCACGGCAATCGATGGCGTGTTCACTCCCGGCAACGGCTGGGGGATCTACGGTTGGTCGAGCTCTCCACCGCCGATCGCGGTTTTTCAGACGGTCACGAATCAAGGATTCGTGGGTGGAACGCTGTTTACCTTCAACCTGTACCAAGACTACGACTGGCATTCCATCGGCGATTTCCGGCTCTCGATCACGCAAGACGGACGCGCCAATTGGGGAGCCGACGGGCTGGACACTAGCGGCGCTTGGACAGTTCTCAACCCGCTCACCGCGGTCGCGACGAATGGACCAACCTTGGCAATCCAGGCGGACGCTTCGATCCTGGCGAGCGGTACCGATCCTACTAGCACCGTCTACACAGTTACGGCGTGGACGAATCTCACCGCGATCACCGGCATCCGGCTGGAGACGCTCACTAATGCGAGTCTGCCTGGCGGGGGACCAGGCCGGAACGGGAACGGCAACTTCGTTCTGACCGAGATCACCGTCAGCGACGAGATCTCAAATGGCTCCTCCGTTCCGGAACCGGGCACGCTCGGTACGCTGGCAATCGCCTTGGGTGGTTTCGCCGCAGTGATGCGCAAGCGATTGGCGCGATAAAACGATCTGCGCTCTGTGGCCGCGTCGAAGGCTGAGCGGCAATATCGCCTTGGCCGGAAGATCGGGACCTTCCGTTGCAGGCGCGCCTGAACCGCCTCGCGGAAGCCGTGAAATAGCCGCAGGACTGACAAAAGGCCCACGGCAAATCCTAGCTGCTAATACATCGCCGGGTACGCTTCGCGCATCTCCTGCGCTTGGGCGCGGGCGAGTTTGATCCGGACCAGGGGGCCCTTTCCGATGCCGGGGCACCAGCGGGCGGTCTTGGTCCATTCGCGGCGGGATTCGAGCAACTCCGGCCAGAAGGGAAAGATGCGGCATTGGGTGGGTTTCGCGGGATGGAGGGAACAGCCTTCGGGGCGCAGGAAGGGGCACAGGGAATGGCGCGACATTCGCAGGCGCATGCGGTGGCGGGTGCGGTAGACGTACTGGCGTTCAAATGCCGCGGCGGTCATTTTTAGAAAAGCGGCGGCGCGGGGCAGGTCGGATTCGGCCAGGTACACGAAGCCCTTTTGGCGGCAACATTCGGTACATCCGGACCGGCACTCGAAACGCAAGGGCTCGGGCATGTTTGATGGGGGCGCGAGTGCTCCTTGTGGTATGGGCTGGGCAAGCTAAAGCATGCCCCACCTGTCATTATGACCTGTAAATTCCCGCTCTTTTGTGGTATATTTTGTCCACCTTAACTTGAGGGGAGGCGAATGTATGTCCGGAGTCAAAGACATCCTGCAAAAGCGCGAGCTTTTCCATGTGGGGGAGAATGACACGGTGGCTAGCGTGGTCCGGCGCATGGCGGAGATCCACGTGGGAGCCATCCTGGTCCTCGAGGGGGAGCAACTGCGGGGAGTATTCAGCGAGCGGGATCTCATGCAGCGCGTGGTGCTCGAAAGGCTCGATCCCGAGGTGACGCCGGTCAAGGACGTCATGAGCACCGACATCGCGACCATCGATGAAACGGCCAGCCTGGAAGAAGCCATGGAGGCCATGCACGCGCACGGTTGCCGGCACCTTCCGGTGACGCGCGGCTCCCGCGTGGTGGCGTTCCTTTCGATGCGGGACCTGATGCACCACGAACTGGCGCGCAAGACCGAGGAACTGCACCAGATGCAGGAATATATTCGCGGAGCCTCATAAGAACTTGACAATACCGCACTAAAGATTGATAATGGTCTTGGACTAAATTGCCAGCACTTTGGTGGTGGCAGGAGGATTATTATCGACATGGGAAAGATCATTGGAATCGACCTGGGGACGACCAACTCATGCGTCGCGGTAATGGAAGCCGGGCAGCCGACGGTAATTGCCAACCAGGAGGGTGCTCGCACGACTCCGTCGGTGGTGGCATTCACGAAGAGTGGAGAGCGGCTGGTGGGGCAGGTGGCCAAGCGGCAGTCCATCACCAACCCGGAGAACACGGTTTTCTCGATCAAGCGTTTCATGGGGCGGCGCTACGACGAAGTCAACGAAGAGATGAAGATGGTGCCCTACAAGGTGATGCGCGGCGACAACGCCGACGCGCGCGTGGACATCAGCGGCAAGAAGTATTCACCGCCCGAGATCTCGGCCATGATCCTCACCAAGTTGAAGGAGGCGGCCGAATCCTACCTGGGCGAAAAGGTGACGCAGGCGGTAATTACGGTGCCGGCGTACTTCAATGACGCGCAGCGGCAGGCCACCAAGGACGCGGGCAA
>PLMF01000414.1:0-5215 GCA_003142355.1 Bryobacterales bacterium | reverse complement strand
GGCGGGGACAACATCGACCAGCGGGTGATCGACTGGATCGTGAGCGAGTTCAAGAAAGAGAACGGGATCGACCTGGCGCGCGACCAGATGGCGCTGCAGCGGCTCAAGGAAGCCTCCGAAAAGGCCAAGATGGAGCTTTCCACGCTGCTCGAGACCGAGATCAACCTGCCGTTTGTGACGGCCGACGCCTCGGGCCCCAAGCACCTGCAGATGAAGCTGACGCGGGCGCGCTTCGAGCAGATGGTGGAGGACATCCTGCAGCGTTCCATGGGTCCGTGCAAGCAGGCCATGACGGACGCCAACGTGACGCCTACGCAGATCGACGAAGTGGTGCTGGTGGGCGGGCAGACCCGCATGCCGCGCATACAGGCGCTGGTGCGCGAGCTGTTCGCCAAGGATCCGCACCAAGGGGTGAACCCGGACGAAGTGGTGGCCATCGGCGCGGCGGTGCAGGGCGGCGTGCTGGGCGGCGAAGTGAAGGACGTGCTGCTGCTGGACGTGACCCCGCTCTCGCTGGGCATCGAAACACTGGGCGGCGTGTTCACCAAGCTGATCGAGCGCAACACCACCATTCCGACGCGCAAGAGCGAAGTGTTCTCGACGGCCTCGGACAACCAGCCGTCGGTGGAGATCAAGGTCTACCAGGGCGAGCGCACCATGGCGCAACACAACCGCCTGCTGGGCGTGTTCCAGTTGGGCAACATTCCGCCGGCGCCGCGCGGCATTCCGCAGGTGGAAGTCACGTTCGATATCGACGCCAACGGCATACTCAACGTGACCGCCAAGGACCGCGCCACCAACAACGAGCAGAAGATCACCATCACGTCGTCTTCCGGCCTGGCCAAAGACGAGGTGGAGAAGATGGCCAAGGACGCCGAGGGGCACGCGGCCGAAGACCGCAAGCAGCGCGACACCATCGAAGCCCGGAACCGCGCCGATGCCATGGTGTACAACGTGGAAAAGACGTTGAAGGAGCATCGCAGCAAGGTGGGCGAGGCGGAGGCCAAGGAAATCGAAGCGGCCCTGGAAGAGACCAAGAAAGCCATGGCCGACAACGATCCGGCGCGTATCAATTCGGCGACCGACCGGCTGACCACCGCCAGCCACAAGCTGGCCGAGGCGATGTACAAGACCGCGGGGCAACCGGGCGCGCAGCAGGCGCCCCCGGAGCCAGCCGGCGAGGGTGACGGCAAGAAAGGCAAAGACGACGTGGTGGACGCCGAATTTGTGGACGTGGACGACAAGAAGAAGTAAATGGTTGGCAGGCCACGGAAAACGATGGCCTGCCCTACAATTCCATGGCCGCTCCCAAGCACGAGTACTACGAAACGCTCGGAGTTGCGAAAAAAGCCTCGGCGGATGAGATCCGCAAAGCTTACCGGAGACTGGCGCGCAAGCACCACCCCGACGTAAATCCCGGGGACAAATCCGCGGAGGAGCGTTTCAAGAACGTGCAGGAAGCCTATGACGTGCTGAGCGATCCGAAGAAGCGCGAGATGTACGACCAGTATGGCTTCTACTCGGAGGGCGGCTTCGCGGGCGCCGGTCCGGGAGGTCCGGGAGGCCGTGGCCCGCAGCCCGGGATGGATTTCAGCGGCTTCGATTTTTCGGATGCTTTCTCAGGCGCGGCCGGGGGGGCGGGTCGGCGCACGGACGCCGCGGGCGGAGGCTTCCGCGACGTATTCTCGCAGTTTTTCGGAGGCCGCGGCGCGGCCCACCAGGCGCAACCGGAACCGGAAAAGGGCAGCGACCTGGAATACGTAATGGACATCGACTTCTGGCAGGCCATCAAGGGCACGCAGGTGCGCCTGAATATCACGCGCTACGACCTGTGCAGCGTGTGCCACGGGTCGGGTTCGGGAATGCCCGGCATGGGCGAGGCCGCCTGCCCTCAATGCAAGGGGACGGGCAACGTGTCCCAGATGGCCGGGGCCATGAAGTTCAACCTGACCTGCCCGCGCTGCGGAGGCTCGGGGAAACTGCGGAATGCCTGTCCGGAATGCGGGGGCGAGGGCCGCGTCACGCGCACGGAGACGGTGGAGACGCGCATCCCGCCGGGCGCGCGCAACGGGTCCCGGCTGAGGGTGCCGGGCAAAGGCAACGCGGGGACCATGGGCGCGCCTTCGGGGGATCTCTACATCACCACCAAAGTGGAGGAACACCCCTTCTTCCACCGCGAGAGCGACAACATTGAAATCCAGGTTCCGATCGCGGTGTGGGAGGCGGCGCTGGGGGCCAAGATCGAGGTGCCCACCATCGATGGCCGCACGCTTCTCAAGATTCCGCAGGGAACCACCAACGGGCAGCGCTTCCGGCTGCGCGAGAAGGGCGTCTTGAATTCGCGCACCAATCAGCGCGGCGACCAGATTGTGGAGGTCGCCATCCAGGCGCCGGAACCGCACGACGAGGACACGCGCGAACTGCTGCGCAAGCTGGCGCAGCTCCATCCGGAGGATCCGCGCGCCGGAATGTGGGCCAAGGTCTGATATGGCCAAAGCCAGATCCAGAGCGGCTTACATGATCTCCGCGGTGGCGGAACAATACGAAATCCATCCGCAGACGCTGCGGCTGTACGAAAGGGAGGGGCTCTTAAAACCCTCCCGCAGCGAAGGCAACACGCGGCTCTACACGGATAGCGACATCGAGCGCCTGGAGGTGATTCTCCACCTGACACGCGACCTGGGGGTGAACCTGGCGGGCGTGGAGATCATTCTCAACATGCGCGAGAAGATGGGCGAAATGCAGACCCAGATTCAGGAGTTCATCGCGTCCCTGAACCGGGAGCTGGCGGCGCGTACGGCGCGGCCACCCGAGATCGAGGGGCGCAACAGTCTGATTCCGGTGGTGAGGGCGCAAGTTTCGACGCGGAGACGCGGAGACGCAGAGTAAGACTAAGGGTAAGAAGGAGTACTTGAGTTATTGGGGATGGTGCGTCTTCCCCGGGTTCGGGCGCAGAGGGAGCAGAGAATGCCGGGGGCGAGGGGGCGGATCTTGAGAGCTTGGTGGTTGGGTCGATGAATACCGTGTCTGCTTCGCAGACTGCTTCAGACGGCGCGGCCGGGCGGCGCGGCACGCTCGCATATATTGCGCCGTTCCTGGTGTTTGTCGGCTGCCTGGCGATCAAAGCGGCGTTCCACCCGGCGGCGCATTGGTATTATCCGGCGCAGTTTCTGGCGGTCTTGCTGACCATTGGTTTGGTGTCGCGGCCCGTCTTACACTTTCGCGCCGCCTTCCCACTCGCCAGCATCGGGATTGGGATCGCCGTTTTCCTGATCTGGATCGGCCCGGACGTCCTTTGGGGGTACAGGCATCACTGGTTGTTTGAGAACGCCGTCACCGGCACCCCTGTCAGCTCCATCGCTCCTGCCTTGAGACAAAACGTCATATTCGTTTTGTTGCGGGTGGCCGCCTCGGTGGCGCTGGTGCCGGTTCTCGAGGAACTGTTCTGGCGCGGCTGGCTGATGCGCTGGCTCATCGATAAGGACTTCCTGAAGGTGCCGCTGGGAACGTACGCGCCCACCGCGTTCTGGATTGTGGTGGTGCTGTTTGCCTCCGAGCATGGGCCCTATTGGGAAGTCGGCCTGGCGGCCGGAATCGTTTACAACTGGTGGATGGTCCACACGCGGAACCTGGCGGATTGCATGCTGGCGCACGCGGTCACCAACGGCCTGTTGTCGGTGTACGTGCTGACGACCGGCCAGTGGCAATACTGGCTATAACCGGATACCCTTCCCCCGCGTCCAAGACACTGACAGCCAGAAACGATTTCCTTCTCTCTGTCTTGGGCCCCGGACACGCGGCGCTTCGGGCATCGCGGTGCGGGGCCTTTCATGCCTCGAACGCTTTGCGCACCTGTCCGACCGCCCACGCCAGATCCTCTTCGGAAATGACGAGCGGGGGGGCGAGGCGAATCACGAAATCGTGGGTCTCCTTGCACAGCAGGCCCAACTCCTTCAGGCGTTCGCAGTAGGAACGCGCGGGCACCAGCAGCTCGATGCCAATCAGCAGCCCGCGTCCGCGGATGGCCTTGATGTGCGGATGGCGCAGCTTGCGCAGCTCATAGAGCAGCCAGGCGCCCAGCTCGGCGGAGCGGTCGGGGAGCCGCTCATCCTCGATGACGGCGAGCGCCGCGCGCGCCACCGCGCAGGCCAGCGGATTACCGCCATAGGTGCTGCCGTGGCTGCCGGGCCGGAACACGCCCAGAATCTCGCTCGAGGAAACCACGGCGGATACCGGATAGACGCCGCCCGAGAGCGCCTTGCCGAGCACGTAGACATCCGGCTGAACGTCCTCGTGCCGGCAGGCGAACATCTCGCCGGTGCGGCCGAGGCCGGTCTGGATCTCGTCGGCCACCAGCAGTACGCGTTCGCGCGCGCACAGATCGGCCGCCTGGCGCAGATACCCGTCGGGCGGGATGAGGATGCCGGCCTCGCACTGGATAGGCTCGATGAGGAACGCGCAGGTGCGCGGCGTGATGGCGGCTTCCAGGGCGTCGATGTCCCCGAACGGAACGCTCACGAAGCCGGGTGTGAAGGGACCGAAGCCGTCGCGGTAGAGCGGCTCGCTGGAGAAGCCGGTGATAGTGGTGGTGCGGCCGTGGAAATTGTTCTCGCAGACGACGATCTCGGCCTGGTCGCGCGGGATGCGCTTCGCGGTGTAGCCCCAGCGGCGCACGGCCTTGATGGCGCTCTCGACGGCCTCGGCGCCGGTGTTCATGGGCAGCACCATCTCCATGCCGCACAGGCGCGCGAGCGTTTCACAGAAGGGCGGCAACTGGTCGTTGCGAAAGGCGCGCGAAGTCAGGGTGACGCGCGACGCCTGGTCGAGCAGGGCCTGCACGATGCGCGGATGGCAGTGGCCCTGGTTGAGGGCCGAGTAGGCGCTCAGGCAATCGAGATAGCGGCGCCCGTCGACGGCGTATACCCAGACGCCGGCGGCGCGCTCCACCACCACGTCGAGCGGGCGATAGTTGTGGGCGCCCCAACGGTCTTCAATCCTGATGAGGTCCGCGGCGAGCCCCTGGGAATCGACTTCAGCCATGGGGCGTCCCTTAGCTTCCGGAGCGCTGGCCGCCGCCGCCGCTTTCGGAAACCTTGGTGGGGCCGACGCCCAGATGCGCGGAGGTCTTGGTGGCCTCTTCCACGGCCCGCGCCAAGACCGAGCGGATGCGCCCGTCTTCGAGCATGAGCAGGCCGGCGATGGTGCAGCCGGCGGG
>PLMF01000369.1 GCA_003142355.1 Bryobacterales bacterium | reverse complement strand
CTCCATGATCTCTTTTTCTTTGTTCCGGGCGGCCTGGTCGAGCTTCTCCATGCACGCGTCGGTTAGCTTCTGGGTCTCGTCGTGGGCCTTCTTGTCGTCGTCTTCGGTGATCTTCTTGTCCTTCAGAAGCTTCTTCACCGCTTCGTTGCCATCCCGCCGGATGTTCCGCACCGAAACGCGATGGTGCTCGGCCACCCCGTGCAGTTTCTTTACCAGTTCCTTACGGCGCTCCTCGGTGAGCGGCGGAATCGGCAAGCGGATGATCTTTCCGTCGTTGGCTGGATTCAGACCCAGATCGGATACCCGGATGGCCCTCTCGATGGGCCCGATCTGCGAGACGTCCCACGGCTGGATGGTGATCAGGGAAGGTTCGGGAACGTGCAGGTTCGCCACCTGGTTCAGCGGGGTGGGCGTCCCGTAATAATCCACCCGGATATGATCCAGAATCCCCAGTGAGGCTCGCCCGGTCCGAATGGAAGCCATCTCGTGCTGCAAATCCGAGACGGCCTTCTCCATACGCGCCTTCAGGTTGCCCTCGACTTCCTTCACGGAGTTGAATACTGGACTGCCTGGTGCTGGTTGCTGTTCTGTTTTCATAGCGCAGTGCCTCCGAAACGCGGCTAGTGAATTACCGTGCCGATGGGTTCGCCCATCGACATACGCATTATATTGCCTGGTGTGTTCAGATTGAAAACGATGATCGGCAGTTTGTTGTCGCGGCACATGGCGATCGANNTGGTCGTACACGCCGTCCACCCGGGTGGCCTTGGCGATTACCTCGGCCTTGATTTCAAGCGCCCGCAGCGTGGCCGCGGTATCCGTGGAAAAGTAAGGATTGGAAGTGCCGGCCGCGAAAATCACGATTCGGCCTTTCTCCAGGTGCCGTATGGCGCGGCGCCGGATGTAAGGTTCGGCCAACTGGCGCATTTCGATGGCGGTCATGACGCGCGTCGGAACGCCCATCTGCTCCAGCGCGTCGGAGAGCGCCAGCGAGTTGATGACGGTGGCCAGCATGCCCATCTGGTCGGCGGTCACCCGGTCCATCTTCTGGGCCGCCGCGGCCACTCCGCGAAAAATATTGCCGCCGCCCACCACCACCCCGATCTGAACCCCCGCCGCCGACACATCGGCGACTTCGCGCCCCAACTCCTTGACCCGTTCGGCGTCGATGCCAAACGTGGCCCCGCCCGCCAAGGCTTCTCCGCTCAACTTGAGCAGGATGCGCTGGTAGCCAGGCATTTGCTTATTGCGAGACCGGTTCGGGTACCGGGTTCTCGCCACCCGCTTCGGCCGCCGCCACGTCGCCCACCTTGAAACGGACGAACCGCGCGATGCCGATGTTCTCGCCCAGCTTGGCGATCTTGGTCTTCACCAGTTGCCCCACCGTGAGGGTGGCTTCCTTCACGAACGGCTGGTCCAAAAGACAGACCTCCTCGTAGAACTTGGCGATCCGGCCCTCCACGATCTTGTCGAGAATCTTCTCCGGCTTGCCTTCCAGCACGGCCCGCGCGCGCGCAATCTCCTTCTCCTTATCGAGCACGTCCGCCGGGACGTCCTCCTTGCGGATGTAGCGCGGATCGGCCGCCGCGATGTGCATGGCGATATCGTGCACCAATTCGATGAAATCGTCGGTGCGCGCCACGAAATCGGATTCGGAGTTCACCTCCACCAGCACGCCGAGCTGGCCGCCGTGGTGGATGTAGCTGCCAATGAGACCCTGCCTGGTGGTGCGCAGAGCCTTCTTGCCGGCCGACGCGATGCCCCACTTGCGCAGCAGGACTTCGGCATCCCCGATATCGCCCTTGGCTTCCACCAGGGCGCGCTTGCACTCCATCATTCCCACCCCCGTGAGTTCACGGAGGTCCTTCACTAATCTCGCGGTGATTTCCGCCATAATCCTTTGGTCTTCCTGTGCTTTGTGGCGCACGCACTCGTGCGTGCCGGGGTGCCCACTGGGCCCGACACTCGTGTCGATGCTCTTGTTCCCTACTGCCCGCTCTCCGTCGCCGCCGCCTCGCCCGCCGGTTCAGCCGTCTCCGAAGCGGGTCCCTTACGCGGCGAGATTGGAACCGGCTCATCTGCCATGCTCAGGCTCTCCGCCATGATCTTCTCGGCGTACTTGGGATCCACGTACTCGGTGTACTCGACCATGCCTTCTTCCACCGGCGCCTCGTCCTGAACGATCTTATCGGCCGTGAAGTCCTGCTCGGTGGCCAGCGCGCGGCCTTCCACCACCGCGTCCGCGATCTTGCTCGCGAACAGGCGGATGGCGCGCAATGCGTCGTCGTTGCCCGGGATCACGTAGTCCACTTCGTCCGGGTCGCAGTTGGTATCGACGATCGCCACCACCGGGATGCCCAGCCGCCGGGCTTCCTTCACCGCGATGCTTTCCTTGTTGGAATCGATCACGAACAGCACGTCCGGCAGCCCCGGCATGTCCTTGATGCCCGAAAGGTTCTGATCCAGGTGCTTGCGCTCGCGCTCCAGCCGGATCACTTCCTTCTTGGGCCGGCCGGCATAGCCGCCCTCCACCGACGCCATGGCTTCCAGTTCCTTCAGGCGCTTGATGGATTTCTGCACCGTCAGCATGTTGGTGAGCAGACCGCCCAGCCAGCGCTGGTTCACGTAATACATCAGACAGCGCTTGGCCTCTTCGGCAACCGCTTCCTGCGCCTGGCGCTTGGTGCCCACGAAGAGCACATTCTTGCCCTGNNTCTTTCATCTTCGGATTCCAGCGCTTGGTCTGGTGCCCGAAGTGAACACCTGCTTCGAGCAATTCCTTCATCGAGATTGCGGGCAAACTACCTCCTCAATTTAGTTGAGAGGGGCGAACCCCTCGGTCCAAGCCTTCCATCATTGTCCCGTCATCCGCCGCGCGGCCCAAAGCGAGATTTGCGCCGCGGAAGAGGGAACCGAAGGCTGCTTCACGTGGGACTTTACCGTTTGGAGAACTGGAACCGCTTGCGGGCGCCCTTCTGGCCATACTTCTTCCGTTCGTGCGCGCGCGGGTCGCGGGTCAGAAGGCCCAGCTTTTTCAGCCGGGGCCGCAGCTCCGCATTGAACTCCACCAAAGCCCGGGCAATGCCCAGACGGGCCGCGCCCGCCTGGCCGGCGACGCCGCCGCCGTCGGCGGTTATCAAAATGTCGAACTTCTCCATGGTCTCGGTGGCCTGCAAAGGCTGCCGCACCACGGCGCGCGAACTTTCCGTGGGGAAATAATTTTCGAACGCGCGGTGGTTGACCTTGATCACGCCCGTGCCGGGCCGTAAGAACACCCGAGCCACCGAACGTTTGCGGCGGCCCGTACCTAAATGTTGATCTATCTTCGCTAGCACTAAACTAGTACCTTCCGTTTCACAGCCAGCACGACCGGTTTCTGCGCCGCGTGCGGATGACGGTCACCCGCGTAAACATTCAGTTTCCGGTACATCTGTTTGCCGAGCTTGGTCTTGGGAAGCATGCCCGCGATGGCATCTTCCACAATGCGGATGGGCTTTTCCGCGCGCACCCGCCTGAAGCTCTTTTCCACCAATCCGCCCGGATACCCGGTGAAATGGCGATACACTTTGTTGTCTTCTTTTCGGCCGGTGAGATGGACTTTGGCCGCATTAATGACGATCACGTGATCGCCGGTGTCCAGAAACGGCGTGTACGACGGTTTATGCTTGCCCATCAATAGCATCGCCGCCTTGCTGGCGAGCTTGCCCAAAACCACGTTCTGGGCGTCGATGACATGCCACTGGCGAACTATGCCGTCTTTGGAGGGGAACTCGGTACTCATTGACACACTTCTCCAACCCTTCGGGGTGCAAAACATTTAGCTTACGGGTCCGGAGGGTGGAATGTCAAATGGGGGCGTCTTCCTTCCTGAGCCTAACAGCGCCGCCCAACGGTGAAATCGGGCAGCGGGTGCATTACTCCGGCCAGATCCGGGCGATTTCGACTTGCACGCCAGGGAAATGCCTCGGGGTGAGGACGCCTTCCCGCAGGACTTGCGCGGAGCGGAGATACCCTTCGGCGAGGTATAGAATCTCGACCGTCCCACCTTCCGGCGAGACCACCCAGACTTCGGGCACCCCGATGCTGGCGTAGTCGCCGATCTTTTCTTCGCGTCCGCGGCGGGTGTTGGCGGGGGAGAGGACTTCGACGACCAGTTGGGGGGCGGAATGGATGTAGCCGTCCCGCTCGACGACGGTATCCGCCTTAAACACGGCTAGGTCCGGCACTCGCGACGTGAGCGGCTGCTGGGAGATAATGAGCCCAAACTGGGAGTCGTGAACGAGTACCTTGTCGGGGTCCAACTGGCGTTCCAGCGATAGGCGGATTCGCCTGACGATCGCTGCGTGTTTCCATTTCGGAGGGGGCATGATTCGGATCTCGCCGTTCACCACTTCTTCAGTGGCGTCCTGCACTTCGGGCATGTGCAGCCACTCTTCATAGGTGACGGTTCTCGGATTGGGAAGGCTTGCCATAGCGGTCTCCCGATAACCGATTCTAGCGCACGGCGGAGGGGCCAAATTGTTCAACTTCAATCCGGCATCCATACCGGGATCACCTTGTTCCCATGGCGGCGGTAGATGCGGAAACCGGAGTCCAGCGTGAAGACCTCTCCAGCCGTTTCGATCTCCGATAGTCGAACCAGACACGCATCCGCCAGCGACATGGGCCGGTTGCGGTAGCGATGCATCAGCGCCCGCAGATCCGCCTGCTGCTCCTCGATGTCGAGCGCAATACGGATCACTCCCCGCTCCAGCAAGGCAAACAGAGGATCGGCTTCGCGGCCTTCCCGTTTCAGCAGGAACGCCGCCTCCGTAAGGACTGGCTCGCACGTCAGCAGCGGCGGGCGAAAGAGCTTCCATTGTTCGCAAGTCCACGAATGGTGTCTCAACCCGGAGCCGAGAAAGCTGACCAGCGGGCCGGTATCGAGCAGGCCCGGACCTTTCTTCACTGGCCAAAACCTTCCATGTATTCCGGGTTGTCGGCCAGATCTTTGGGCAGGCCTTTCACCGTGCCGGCAAGGTCGCGCGCCAGGTCGTAACACGAGACTGCGCCGGCCGGCGGTTGCTCATGCAGACCCTTTTCGAGGTTTTCCCGCACAAGCTGGGATTTGGTCACCCGCCTCGTCTTGGCCTCTTGGCCGAGCTGAATGAGGAGATGGTCGGGCAACTTCACCGAGATCGTGCGCATGATCCCCAGGGTAATACGCGCCGTTCTCCCGCGCAATACCGCTCTTAGACGCCGGCGTCCACGAACGGATTGGCAAGATAACCGCGCTCCCGGTAGACGAAGTAATCGAAATCCGCCGCCCGGCGGGTTCCCGCCAGGTCCTGACAACACATCCCGACAAAGGCGCCCGTGAAATTCGGATTTCCAGGAGGTCCCGCTTCATCCGACAGGATGCTGGCATCCCACTGTCCGGGCAGCCAACACCAGTCCTGGCCGTCTAACCGGTACGCGAAATGAAGCCGCTCGTAGTCCACCTCGACCCGCAGATGCACCGGTATACCGCTGGGCACCGCAATCGGCGCCGTAAAGACGTCCGACTGAACTTGGTCCGGGAGGCAGGACATGACGCGAATGTGCTTCCCCAAACGAGCGTCATGCGAGACGTACAGGTAGTGAAACTTGCTGCCGTTGTAGTAGCAGACCAGGCCAGCCATCTGCTGGAACTGCTCCGGCTCGAAGTCAATCGCCGTGGCGGCACTGAAGCAGTGAGCCTGCTGCCGGCGGGCGACCAGAGCCTGGCGAAACAGGCTGCCCAATGTTTCCCGGCCGTACAGACGCAAGTGGCCCGGACGTTCGGTCAGGCTGAAGAGCTCACCCGGCCATGGCGACCGCAGCCACTGGAAGTCCAACGCCAGTTTCGGCTGGTCGAAGTCGTCGCGAGCCGGCGGCGCGGGGAACGCGTGAACCGGGAGTGCCGGAGCGGAAGCCTCGGAATATGGCAGCCCTTGGCCGTCCACCGTCCGCAGCCAGCCGTCCGCCGACCACACCATCCGCTGAATCGCCGTTTCGCGGCCCAGCGTGCAGCGCCCCCGATTGCGAATGGGCCGGCCGCACAGGTGCACCATATAGGTCTCCCCACTTTGAGTTTCGACCAGATCGGCGTGCCCGGCGCGTTGCAGTTCGATATCCGGGCGGTGGCGAGATGTCAGGATGTACACATCCGGATGGAGTTCGTAAGGCCCGGTCAGCTCGCGCGACCGCGCCATGGTGACGGCGTGCCCCCATCCCGTTCCTCCCTCCGCCGTCAGCAGGTAGTAGTAGCCGCCGCGCTTATATAGATGCGGACCTTCGGTAAAACCCAGTGGCGTGCCCGTGAAAATCAGATGGGGGCGCCCCACCAGCTTGCGTTCCCGGGGGGAATACTCCTGCAACGCGATTCCTGAAAAGCGGTTGCAGCCCGGCCGATGATCCCAGACCATGTTGAGCAGGTATTTTCGACCGTCGCCGTCATGGAACAAGGAAGGATCGAAGCCGCTGCTGTTGAGGTAAACCGGGTCCGACCACTCGCCGTCGATGCGCGGGCTGGTCACCAGGTAATTGTGCGTATCCCTCAGCGACGCGCCGGTGGCAGCTCCCTGGGTGGTGCGTCCGTAGCGCTTGACGTCGGTGTAGATCAGGTAATAGAGGCCCTCGTCGTAGCTGAGGCACGGCGCCCAAATCCCGCAAGAGTCCGGGTCGCCGAGCATGTTCAGTTGACTGGCGCGCGTCAGCGGGCGCGTCAGCAAACGCCAATGGACCAAATCCCGCGAATGGTGGATCTGGACTCCGGGAAACCACTCGAATGTCGAGGTGGCAATGTAATAGTCGTCGCCGACGCGGATAATCGATGGGTCGGGATTGAACCCGGGCAGAATCGGATTCCGGATTTTCAGAGTATCGTCTGACATATTAGACCGGTTTTGCCCGCAGTACGGGCGTCTCGCCGCCGATGTTGCGCTCGCGAACCAGGGTCCAGACGACCACGGCGCCAATCAGGTCGAGCATACCCAGGCAAATGAAGAACGGCGTGTAGCCGACGGTGGCGACCAGCCCCCCAATCAGCAGAGAGAATATGAGCAGGCCCGCATTGCCAAATGTGCCGGCCATCCCAGCGGCGGTGGCTACCTCATTTCTCTTGAACAGGTCGGACGCCATGGTGATCACGGTCACCGACAGAGTCTGGTGCGCAAAGCCGCCGAGGCTCAGCAGGGCGATGGCCGCATACGGGCTCTCGACGAATCCGACGAACCCCACTCCCAGCATCAGGAAAGCGCCCAAGGTGAAAACCGAGCGGCGAGCGTCGATCACGCTGAGGCCGCCGTGTTTTTGAAGCGCCATGGCGACCAGACCGCCAAATACGCAGCCGAAATCGGCGGCCAGGAATGGGATCCAGGCAAACAGCGCGATGTGCCTCAAATCCATATGGCGGACGCTGCTCAGATACAGCGGCAGCCAGAAACTGAGCGTGCCCCATGTCGGATCGGCCAGAAAACGCGGCACGGCGATTCCCCAAAAGTTGCGCTGCCTGAGGATCTTCATGAACGATGGGCGGGTCCCGTCGCTCCGCAGGCGCGTCTCCTGTCCCGAGGAGATGTAGTTCCTCTCCTCGTTCGAGAGAGCGGGATGGCTGGCAGGCGATTGATAGAGCAACAACCACAGGACCACCCAAACCAAGCCCAGGCTGCCCGTGATCACAAACGCCGCCCGCCAGTTGTAGCTCAGGATGGCCCAAGCCACCAGTGGAGGGGCAAGCATGGAGCCGACCGAGGCGCCTATGTTGTAGACGCCGCCGGCGAGCCCTCGTTCCCGCGCGGGAAACCACTCGGCAGTGGCCTTCATACCCGCCGGGTTGGCCGAGCCCTCGCTGAACCCCAGCAGGCCCCGAAGGCCGGCAAATGCCTGCCAACTGTTGGCCAGGCCATGCGCCATGTTCACCAGCGACCAGGCGACGGCGAATATGGCGAAGCCGATTTTGAGGCCGACCACGTCCAGAACATAGCCGCAGATTGGCTGTGTCATGATGGCGCCCTGGAAAGCACCAACGATCCAGGAGTATTGTTGCGTCGTGATGTGGAGGTCCTGGAGTACGGTCGGGGCGGCTACCGCGAGAGTGCTGCGCGTCAGGTAGTTGATGATCGAGCCGAGCATGATGAGGCTGATCATCCACCATCGCAGTCCTTTGATTTTGGGCATCGCCATGTTCTGTGGCCGCGCCGGCTGGAAGCGACCGAACATTTTAGCCTATTTGTGAGGCGGCCGCGTTCTATCCCTGCGGCCGGTTCTTGGCCTGCTCCATGGCGATCTGGTTGATGTGCGATAGCGCCTTGGCTCCGCTGGCGCCCTCGATGGCCTTCACCGCGATGTCCTGCACCTGCTGCTTGGCCTCCGCCAGTTGCTTCTCGATGGCCGCAATCTGCGTCTGCTGCCGCGCCACCGCGTCCTCGAGCGTACCCACCTTCAACTCGGCCAGCCGCTTCTCCGTCTCGGCGTCTTTCTTGAGCACCAGCATCTGCTGCTCGAATTTGGCTTCGGTCTCGCGCCGCGATTGCTCCGCCGCTCCCTTGGCCTCTTTCTGAAGCCGCGCCGGGAACTCCTCGGCTTCCTTGCGCAGGCGCGCCAGTTCGTCCTCGTGTTCCTTGAGCGCCGCTTCGCGCTGCTGCCAGCCCTTTTCGAGCGCCTCCTGGCGTTCCTTGTTCTTCTTCTCGGCCAGGCGCACATCTTCCTCGTACTTGTCCTGTGCCTTCTTGCGCTCGAGCGCCTTCTTGTATTCGTAATCCTCGATTTCGCGCTGCCGCTGCTTCTTGAGGCTGTCCTCCTGCTCCTTGCGCTCGCGCTCCACGCCGGCCGATTCTTCCTCCCACGCCGCGCGTTGCGCTGCAATCTCCGTTTCCAATTGCTGCTTCTGGCGCGCGTA
>PLMF01000063.1 GCA_003142355.1 Bryobacterales bacterium | reverse complement strand
TCCAGATACTCGTTGGCCTTCTTCAGGAACTGGGCGTAGCGCCCCGCCGGAATCTTGCCGTCCGGAGTTCCGGCGCGATAGATCTCTTCCACCAGCCTGCCCGAATCGTTTTTAATGAGCCGCGAATTCAGCGGATGCCGGTCGTGAAAGTTCCGCACGTCCGCCAGGCTGACTCCGTAGTAGAAGTTGTTGGCGCTGGCTTCGAGGATGTCGAGCGCCCCTTGCGGGCTTTTGGCGGTGATGGTCGGCTCGAAATCGGGGTCGAACAGCGATGGCCGCAGCGCCTCCAGCTCGCGATCCAGCTCCGCCTGGGACATGCCCTTGATTCCGCCGCTGCGGGCCGCCGCCTTCAATTCCTCGAACGTAAATTCCGGCAGAAACTTCTGCGCCGTCATTTCGTTGTGATTGCCGCGGTTGGCCCAGAACAGCTTGGTGAAGGCCAGAATCTGAGGGTTGGCCGTTCGCACGACGGCTTCCAGCAGCCGCTTTTGCCGCAGCCCCCAGATCGAGTTCTGATCGTAGTTGATGGGATCAATGGCGATGGAAGCCTGGCTGAGCCAGTAGGCCAGCGCCTGCTCTTTGAGCGTTAGCTGCTTGAAGCTTTCCGCTTCGAGCTGCACGAACCCGGTAGTCCCGACGCGGTCCACCAACGCAGCGTTGTCAGCCGCCACCGCCGCGCACGCAAAAACGAGAATCAGCGCACTCCGCACGTGTTTCACTCCCTTCCGTACCATGTTAGCCCCAAGGAACGCGCCGACGTGGCGCGGGCTCTCAGCCTGCCGCGTCCCGACTCATCGGGACGCGCTCTGGCGCACGTCCGGCAGGCGTCCTGTTCGAGCTTATCGAGCGGCCATCCTGAGCGCCGTGGGTCCGAATGAAGTGATGGCAGGACCCGCTGACAATACCGCCGCCCGGAAGAACGGCCACAAGGCGAAGCCGGTTGTGTCGAAACTCGGCAGGGATCTCCGGCGGATCAGGGAGAAGATCAAGGCATCGGGCGAGAAGATGCTCACGCGCCGGGAACTCGAGCGCGAGATGGCGGATCGCCGATGCGGTAACCTCTGAGCGCCTGAGCTTATTGTCGGCGGGCATGTCGGATCGGCGTTACAATTGAGTCATGGCGCGGACAAGCGACAGTTCTTCGGTGAAACGAAATGGGCGGCCATCCAAGCCGGCCGTCTCGAAGCTGGGTCGGGACTTGCGAAGGATCAGCGACCGGATCGCCGCGTCGGGCCTGAAGCCTCTGAGTCGTCGTGAGGTCGAGCGCGAAGTCGCGGAACGGCGTGGGGCCCGGTAGAGCGTGGCTCTCTGGACATTCCCTGATGCCGGAGTTCTGATAGCGGGGGCCAGGGGCGAAGATGCGGATCGGCAACGCGCCTTGGAGATTCTGGTGGACTCCGAGCGCAGGTTTGTTGTCAGTTCATTCCTCTATCTCGAAGTCGGGCCGAAAGCTACTTTTCACAAGCGACGAGTGGAAGCAGCCTTCTATGACAGGTTCTTCCGTGATGCCAAATGGGTTCGCGATCTCGAACGAATCGACGAAGTCGCGCGCGCGGAGGCTGAAAAGCACGGACTGGGAGCCATGGACGCTCTCCACCTGGCAACCGCGCACGTCGGTGGCGCCGCGGAGCTGATCACCACTGAAAAGCGGTCGAAACCCATCCATCGTTCGAGCCTGGTTAAAGTCGTCTACCTTTACCAAGGCCCGTAAGCCGAGCGGCTGAGTCCATTTATTTCGCGTGTTGCCCTCGCAGGTTCTCCGGCTTGCAGGTTCCGCTCCCGCGGCCCAGGTTTCATCTTCGCCCCTGTTGGGTCGTGCCCCGATTGGTCATCTGACAAATCCTGATCTCGTACGCGGGTGGACGACACGACTCGCTGTATTTTCGTGAGTCGGCGCTGCCGCTGGATCTGCTCCTTGCGCTTCATACGTATCTTCCAGGTGGGTGAGTTAACGACCGTGTGATCGAGCACGCGTTGGCGGCTCTGGAGTCCACGCGGCTGAGACTGCAAGCAACTTTAGAGCTTGGCTACGAACAAGAAGTGCGCCTTGACCTCGGCGGAGACGGCTTCTGAGACCAGTTCGGGCCTCACCGCAGTCGTGGCGCGCTCCGAGTTGCGCCGTAATCGGACTGTTACGGACGGCCAAGCAGGGGACCTCGCGATCCTGGCCTCAAAACTCCGGTCGTCCGAGCGCCTACAATCGCTGATGGAGCTAAAGTCTAAGGCAAGAGGCGAGATTCTTCGAATTCTCAATAGCCAGCCGAGTCTCTTGAAGCTTTTCGCCGACCGAGAACCTCTTTCCCAGGAATTACTGGAATCCCGAAAGAAACTTCGGTTGTTATTGGAGGGCGCCGGCAAGCAGAAGTGAACTCCGATCCCTGTCACTGAGCGCCGAAAGAATCCGCCACCTGCGGACGCTTTTCAAACACCAGGCTTCAAGTATATACAGTATCTGTATATACTGTAACTGTGCGGGATGGCGCAATCTATGCCCCGGAAATCGACAAAGCTCTCTGACCCCAGGTCCGCATTGGAAGAGACCGACTGGTATGCCAGCCCGGAAGGACGCCGGCAAACGCAGCGCGAATTCGAGCGGGCACTGAAGAACGGCACACTGATCCGCTCCTCTGGGTCGCGCATACCGCGGACCAATCCCAACGTTTTCGAAACGCTGCTGAAGCAAGCCAAGGTCAATGCCACTCGCCCGGTATCCCTCCGCCTGTCGATCGCGGATATCGAGGCTGCGAAAAGCATTGCATCCAAGCGGGGGATCGGATACCAGACCGTGCTCAAGCAAGCGATACGCAAGGGCTTGAAGCGGGCCGGTTGATTACCATCGCCCCACCCGCACGTGCTCGCCGCGCGGCGCCCACACGTTTGGGTCCGAGGCCGGGCCGAATAGCGCCAGCACCGGCGTGCCTACGGCCGCGGCCAGGTGCGTGATGCCTGAATCGTTGCCGACATACAATTGCGCGCGCGCCAGCCAGCACGCCAGATCGTACAGATCGTCGATGCGCACCGCGCCTTCGAGCGGCGGATCGTCCGGTCCCGAACACCAGCGCACCGGCATGGTCCGCTCCAGCTTGCGCGCCAGCGCGCGGAAATGATCGAGCGGCCAATTCTTCTTGGGGCTGCCGGAAAACGGATGGATCGCGGCGAAGTTCTCGCGCTCCACGTCGCAGCGGATACGCGGAATTCCATCGCTCGCGCC
>PLMF01000378.1 GCA_003142355.1 Bryobacterales bacterium | reverse complement strand
AGAGCGTGGACTTCCGCCGGCTCGAGGATTTCGTGGGCGTGAGCCAGCGCCAAACGCCGCAGACGCATTTCGAGGGTGAGGCCATCTTTGTGGGCCACGGCATCGCCGCGCCCGAATGGAAATGGGACGACTTCAAGGGCGTGGACGTGAAAGGCAAGGTGTTGGTGCTGTTCACCAACGAGCCCGCCTCGGGCGATCCGGCCTTCTTCGAGGGCCGCGCCCTCACCTACTACGGCCGCTGGTCCTACAAGTACGAAGAAGCCCTGCGGCGGGGTGCCGTGGGCGCCATCCTCATCCACACCACTCCCACCGCGGGCTATGGATGGGAGGTGGTGCGCAACTCCTGGGGCCGCGAGGTGCCCTTCGTGAAACTGACGCCCGGCCAGCCGGCGCTGGCCTTTCAGGGCTGGGTCACGCGCGAAGCCGGGGAGAAGTTGCTGGCCCTCGCCGGCAAGACCGTCGATGAACTTCTGGCGGCTTCCGAGAAGCGCGACTTCCACCCGGTCCCGTTGGGAATCCAGATCCGCGGCAGCATGCCCGCCAAGGTTCGGGAGCTCGATACGCGTAACGTGGCGGCCATCGTGCCCGGCAGCGATCCCAAGCTGAAGGACGAAGTGGTGGTCTTCAGCGCGCATTGGGACCACCTGGGAATCGGCACCCCGGTCGCGGGCGATGCCATTTACAACGGCGCTATCGACAACGGCACCGGCTGCGGCATTCTGATCGAGCTGGCGCGCGCCTGGGCCTCGCTGCCGCAGAAGCCCCGGCGCTCCGCGCTGTTCCTCTCGGTGACAGCCGAGGAAGGCGGGCTGCGTGGCTCCGAGTATTACGCCGCGCATCCCCTATACCCGGCCGCCAGGACGGCCATCGATTTGAATTACGACGCGCTGTATCCCTGGGGCCGCGCCCAGGACGTAGTCCTCACCGGCGCCGAGCGCACCACCGTCTGGCCGGTGGCCCAGCAGATCGCCAAACGGCTCAACCTGGCAATTTCCTCCGATGCGCAGCCGGAGCAGGGCCACTACTTCCGTTCCGACCACTTCTCATTCGCGCACGCCGGAATGCCCGCCTTTTCCATCGGTCACGCCACCGAATTCCTGGGCAAGCCGCCGGGCTACGGCCGGAAGGTGTGGGAAGAGTACAACACCAAGCACTACCATCAGCCCTCCGACGAATTCCAGGCGGATTGGGATTTCACCGCGGTCCAGCAAGCGGCCGAGTACGGCTTCGTGCTGGGAATGGAGATCGCCAACCAGGACAAGCTCCCCGACTGGCGCCCCGGCGACCAGTTCCACCGTTGAAAATGCGTCTGACCCCTTTTCCCCCTTTTCCCAACCGTAAATACCATTTACCATGCGCAAATGGCATGGTAGGATGGAATTGTATGGAGCTGGTCATCGATAAGGCGGGCCGCATTGTGATTCCAAAGCCGGTTCGCGAAGAACTGCGGCTGGAAGCGGGCGACGCCCTGGAACTCGACCGCGAAGGGGAGACTCTCCACCTGCGGCCAATCCGTTCCCAAATTCCATTGCACAAAGAGCACGGTATCTGGGTGTATCGAGGCGTCTCGGCGGACGGAGCCGTGGATGCCGATTCCGTACTCGCTGCCGTCAGAGAGCAACGCAGCCGGGACTTGACCCGGTGAAGCGCTTCTTCGACACTTCCGTGCTGGTCGCCGTCTTCTATGGCGACCATCCCGCGCATGAGGCCGCCATTCAATGCTTTCAAGAGGCGACTCCCAAAACGGCATTCTGCGCGGCGCACAGCGTGGCGGAACTCTACGCCGTGATGACGCGGCTTCCGGTAAGACCAACGATCGCGCCGGAACAATGTATGTTGTTCGTCAACGACCTGCGAGAACGCTTCACCCTGGTCAGCCTCACGGGCGCGGAATACGTGGCGACAGTGGCAAGCGCCGCCAAGGCCGGTCTGTCGGGCGGGAAAGTCTATGACGCTCTGATTCTTGCGTGCGCGGGGAAAGCCGGGGCTGAGGTGGTATACACGCTGAATGCGAAAGACTTTGAACGCATCGCTCCCGACCTGGCAGGGCGAATCCAATCGCCGTAACCGCTGCCGCAGCCCCGCCCGCGCGTCACGGGTAAAAAGGGGTCAGACGCATNNATGCGTCTGACCCCTTTTTACCCCTTTTCCCGTCACGGGAACCGCACCACGGTGTAGTTCGCCAGCGTAAGAGTGTCGCCGGTTTGCGCCAGCATTCCCAGAAAATCGATGGTCAAACCGTCGGTGTAAGAGTCCGCGGCGCTGGCCACAGAAGCGCTGAAGGAGAGCACCGTGCCCCACGATTGAGAGTCCAACTGCGCGCCTGCCGCCAGAATGGCCGCATTGGCGCGCCCCGTGACCAGTGTGTCCAAGGCGTCGGCGTCGCGCTGCAAGATGGTGGTCGCGCCCCAGTGGATTTCGAAGCTGAAGCCCGAAGCCGTGCCCTGGTGCGCGAAGTCGAAGCGGATCTCCACGCGGTCGCCGGGCGCCAGGAGCCCCGCTGGAATGGCGCAGGCTCCGATGCTGGTGAGGCTGGTGCTGCTGGTGTCCGCGCCCGTCCCGCTGCACAGCACCTGGGGGTTGGGGAAGATTTGCGGCAGGCCCGAATCGGCCCCGATGAGACGGTAGCTGGCCAGCAGGGTATCGCCCGGCTGTGGCGCGGCGGCGGTGACAAACTGAATCGTGCTGTCGGTAGCGGTGTAGTCCTGGCCGGACTTCTGGAGCACGCCGTTGCGGTAGACCGCGAGGCTGGCCGCGGGGTTGGGGACGGCTGCGAGGGTGAACGAGGTATTCGAGCCGTCCACGATACCGGCGGGCGAGTCGCCATCCACGAAGGATGGTTGCGAACCGCCGCACGGTCCCGAAGAGCCATCCACATGCACGCAATCGGTGGCGTTGCCGCCCGCCGATTCGAGGGCGCCCAGTGGATTGACCACGGCCACGCGGCCGGCGGCGAAGCCCGGTCCCTTGAGCGGCCGCGCGCCCAGGTCGGCGATCAGCCCCACGATGTCGGATTCCTGAGCCGGCGTGGATGTCCCGCCGGTTTCGGCCGCCGCGACATTGGACGGCGTCGCCACCCGGACATCCCGCACGTGAAGCGGCTGCGCGCTGGACGGCACCGACCAGGTCTCCTCGAACTGGATGCGCCCATTGCTGTTGTACTTGGCCGAGTAATAAGTCGTCGGGGTGCTGGTGGTGGTGGGGACAAGCTGCACGTGAAGATTCCCGTCCACAATCTTCACGGTGACGCTCTGCGTGGCAATTGTGGAATCGTCCATGGCTTGAAAGCTGGTCCAACTGATGGTCACGGTGCCATTGAAACGCGTGCCATCGGCTTTGTAGAGCACATCCTGAATGGTAGTGAGCGGCGGCCCCGCAAGCGCCGACGAAGCCAGCCACACTGCCGCGAAAAGCAAACGCAACGTCATGATCCCTCCGGAAAAAGAAAAACCCGCGCCGGAACGGGCGCGGGGGAAAGCGGAACCCTCCTGCCAATTTCAGTTTACCCAGCGGACCCGCGCGGAGACCCCGGCCCGGCGTGGGCACAAATCGCTAACTTATAGCAGGGAAGCCGCTTAACTAGCCTGAAGATTTTTGTGAATTCTTGTGACCGGATTGCGCCCCTACAACGGAATCTCGAAGTAGAACAGTTCCTTGCCCGTACCAGCCTCGGTAAGGCCGTTCAGATAAACTGTGGCGCCCCGCTGCACGCCGGTCCGGAAATAGAAAAATCCGCTCGCCGACTGGCCCGCCGGCAGCATCCGGGCCGCGAACGCGCGCCCTTCAATCTCCCAGGCATTCAGCGGGTTCTTCTTCGAGAGGATCTTTGGCTTGCCGCCCGGCCCGGTGATCACCCCGGGACGTTCGGGCCCGCGCAGGTAGCGGATGTCCTTGGCGGGCGTGGCATCCACGCGGTCGCGGTTGGGACCCACGTATTCGGCCTTCAGCCCGTCGAGCCGGATGGCCTTGTCGCTATCGTTCTGGATCACCACCAGCACCGGCAGGATGCCGTATTGGTACGGGTCCAGTTTTCCGAACGCGGTCTTCACCTTGTCTTGCGAAACGTACGCGTCCACACCGATGGTGATCTGGGCGTTGGTCTGGTGATGGTCCAGGCCGGTGGCCGGCGGAGGGCGGAACGTGGCCGTATCCTTGTCCGCGGCGAACGCCGCCGCTATACTCATTAGAAGAGCCAAACGTTTGAAAATACGGGGCATGTATTTCCTCTACCGAGTCCTACAGGCGTTCGGGCTGCCTGTCCTCCTATTGTATTTCCTGTTTCGCGGTCTGCGGAACCGCGGCTACTGGCGGAGCTTGCCGCAGCGCTTTGGCTTCCTTCCGCGCTCTTTTAGACAGACCGGCCCCGGGGCCATCTGGTTGCATGCAGTTTCGGTGGGCGAGGTCCTGGCGTGCGTGGAATTCCTGCGCCGCTTGCGGGCGGAGTTCCCACGCTCCCGGCTTTTCGTCTCCACCTCGACCTTGGCGGGCCGCGCCACCGCCGGCGACNNCGGCGCGTGCTGCGCGCGCTGCGCCCCGCGGCCGTGGTGATTGCGGAAACCGAGATCTGGCCCAATCTCTTTCGTGAGGTGCACCGCACGGGCGCGGCCCTGGCGATCGTCAATGGCCGCGTCTCCGACCGCGCCTTTCCGCGTTACTTGCCCTTCCGCTGGTTCTTTCGGGGAGTACTCTCCGCGGCCGATTCCATCCTGGCCCAAACGGACGCCATGCGCGAGCGGTTTCTGGCGCTCGAGGCGCTTCCCGGGCGCACGCACACCGGCGGCAATTTCAAGTACGACTTCGCGGCGCGCGCGGCGGCGCCCGGCTCCCCGGTGTCCGCTTTGCTCGACCGCGTGCGGCCCGGCAAAGTGTGGATCGCCGCCAGCACCATGCCGCCCTCTTCGGCCGGCGACGTGGACGAAGACGATGCGGCGATTCGGGCGTTCCAGGAACTCGCCGCGCGCCATCCGGACCTGCTGCTGATTCTGGCCCCGCGAAAGCCCGAGCGTTTCGACACGGCGGCGCGGAAACTGGAGGCGGCCGGGATTCCGTACCTGCGCCGCTCGCGACTGGGCGATTCGGACACGCTGCCGCTTCCGGCGGTGTTTCTGCTGGATACCATCGGCGAATTGAGCGGCCTGTTCTCCGTGGCGGATGCGGTCTTCATGGGCGGAACCCTGGCCCGCCGCGGCGGACACAATATTCTCGAGCCCGCATTTTTCGCCAGGCCGGTGATCGCCGGGCCGCACATGGAGAACTTCCAGGCCATTGCGGATGAGTTCCGCGCGTCGGGCGCGTGCGTCGAGATCGAAGACGCCGCCGGACTGGCCGGCGCCGTCGCTCGGTTGCTGGAAGCGCCGGAGTTGGCCCGCGAAATTGGACACCGCGCGCATCTGTCGGCGGAGGCGCGCCGCGGCGCCACCGCCCGCGCGGTCGCCCTGGTGCGCGAGTTGTACCGGGTCCCTCGCTACCGCCCCGCGCAGCCGTGGTTCACTGTAGCCTCGGTCCTGGCGCGCCTGTGGCGATGGGGCGCCCGAAAAAAGCTGCGCCGCGACTATGCCCGCCGCCGCAAGCTGGCTGCACCCGTGATCGCCATCGGCAACATCACCATGGGCGGCACCGGCAAAACGCCCTGCGTGCTGCTCCTGGCCCGGATCCTTAAACAGCGGGGGCGCAGGCCCGGAATCCTGACGCGCGGCTACGGCCGCAACTCCCCCCAGAAGCACCTGGCGCTTGCCCCCGGGGCTATTCTGAACCCTGAGCATTCCGGCGACGAGCCGCAGATGTTCGTCCGCTCGGGTCTGGCGCCGGTGGGCATTGGAGCCGGCCGTTTTCAGACCGGCACGCTGCTGGTGCGCGATTTCGGAGCGGACGTGCTGCTGCTCGACGACGGGTTCCAGCACCAGCGGCTGGCGCGCAACGTGGACGTGGTGCTGATCGACGCCCTGGACCCGTTTGGCGGCGGCCAGATCTTTCCCTTGGGCCGCCTGCGCGAGCCGCCCGCGGGCCTGGCGCGCGCGCACCTGATCCTCATCACGCGTAGCGAACTCTCCGACCTGGCCGCCGTCATCGAGCGCCAGCTCCGCCGCTGGAACGTGTGCGCGCCGGTCTTCCGCGCCGGCGTCGAACCCCAGGCCTGGGTGGAGCACCGCACGGGCCGCCAGCACTCGCCGGCGGAGCGGCCCTTCGAGCGCGCCGGCGTGTTCTGCGGCTTGGGCAATCCGGAAGCGTTTCGCCGCACGCTCGCGCGCATGGGCGTGGAACCAGTGGCCTGGCTGGATTTCGAGGACCACCACCGCTACCGCGCGCGCGAGTTGCGGCGCATCTCGGAAGAGATGCGCGTCCAGGGCGCCACCGCGCTGGTGACCACCGAAAAGGACGTCATGAACCTCTGCGAATCGTCCGACGACCTGCTGGCGCCGCTGCCGCTCTACTGGCTCAAAGTGGCCATGACGATCGACCGCGAGCCCGAGTTCGTGGCCGAGATCGAGCGGCGGCTGTGAGCGTGGCGCAGACGATCGTTTTTCGTCGTCTGCGTTGGCAGTCCACAGAGCACGATGGCCTACCCCACGCATAGGCGTCAAGATTGAGATCGTCAAAACCGATCTCGACCGAATCGGAGGGCATGCCTGGAAGCGACAGTGCTTTCCCACGACTGTGTTATCTGGGCCAGCGTAGCGTCATTGACGTCGGGAGTATTCCGTATATGGCATACTGTGGGTGTGGCGTGGGAAGTCGAGTTCACCGATGAATTCCGGTATTGGTGGAACGCCCTCTCCGAGGAACAACAGGATGATGTGGCGCACTCCGTTCGGCATCTCATGGAATTCGGTCCTGCCCTCGGTTTCCCGCACAGCTCAAAAGTTGGCAGTTCCCGTTATCCGCAGATGCGCGAGTTGCGGACCCAGAGCGCTGGGAGGCCGCTGCGGACACTTTACGCATTCAACCCGCTCCGCTCGGCAATCCTCTTGATCGGGGGCGAGAAGACCGGCGACGACCGCTGGTATGAGAAGTTTGTGCCGGCGGCGGACCGGCTTTTTGAACAACACCTGCTTGAGCTCAAGAAGGAGGGAAGCAACTAATGCCCACTCGTAGTTTTCGTGAATTGCTGGAAGCGATGCCGGCCGATCGGCAGCGGAGGATTGAGAAGCGGTTCCAGAAGAGTCTGGCGGCTATGCCCCTCGATCAATTGCGAAGGGCGCAGGAGATGACGCAGTTGCAACTCGCCGAAATTCTGGGCGTCAATCAGGGAGAGGTCTCGAAGATCGAGCACCGGGCCGACATCTGTGTGAGCACCCTGGCCGAATACATCGAAGCTATGGGCGGCCGGCTCGAGATCCGCGCGGTGTTCAAGGACCGAGAAGTGCGGATCACGCAGTTCGAGGAGTTGGCAAGCTAGACGGCGTCCCAGCCAGGACCTCTTGCGCTGAGCATAATCCCGCCCTATGGACGGAAAGACCAGGGCCGCACAGTTTGCCTTCGTTCGCCAGCCACTCCTACGACATGGCGACCATACACTCATGTGGATCGCTGAACGGATCGCGGGAGTTCGGGGACCGTGCGGACGGACTTTCCGCCAACCTCGCTTTCACGTTAGTTGAAACGATCATCAAAGGCTCGACTTTTGGGCGCAGTTGGACGTCATATCTGAGGCGAGTCTCTGACGCGAAAGGGTACGATGGTCCGGGAGGTTTGTCTTCGAAGACGCTGGCTACGATCCGTGGCTGTTAGGTTTGCGCTGTATCCTGTGATCGCGTACCTATCAGCAGGTGCATTCTTCTATTTCAAGCAAGACACACTGCTGTTCCCGGCGCCGACAACTTTCGCGAAGACGACTCCTGCGGATAGTCGTCTTGAGTTCGAGGATTTGCGAATCCCGGTGAACGTCACGGATTATATCCACGCGTGGTGGATTCCGAACGTGACGTCATCGGGGAAAGCTATTCTCGTACTCCATGGCAACGGATATGTCCTGGAAGATATGGTAGAGGCTGAAGTGGCCAATCTCCATCAAATCGGTGCGAACCTGCTGTTGGTCGATTACCGTGGCTATGGATCCAGTACCCCGATCAGCCCAGACGAGGCGACAGTGAACGAAGACGCCGAAGCGGCGCTCAGTTATCTGATGCGCCGCCGGCGGATGCCGGCGGGTAAGGTGTTCGTGCTAGGCAGGTCGATCGGCAGCGGCCCGGCTACGCACCTTGGTCGGAACTACTCCGCGTTGGGCGGCCTGATTCTGGAGAGCCCTTTTACCAGCATTGACGATGCTGCCGCTGCGGGCCCTTGGTACTTTCGGATTTATCCGGCAGGGCTGATACTGCGCACGCATTTCGACAACCTTTCCAGAATCAGTTCAGTGCAATCGCCGCTACTGATTGTTTCAGGAACAGCGGATACGCTGACGCCAGCGTGGATGGCGGAGAGACTCTTTGCGCGAGCACACCAGCCGAAGCAGCTTTACTTTGTTCGCAACGCCGGGCACAACGACTTGTCGGAGATTGGTGGGGAGGCGCTGATACAAGTGCTGCAGAGATTCCTCCAGATGGAACGCTGAAGCAGGCTCAAGATGGCGCGGGTACGACACGTTTCGGAGGGGCTACGGCGCTCGGCGGGCAGCGCTCGTGCCGGATATGTGGGGTTATCGGAAACCCCACTTCGTTGTAGCCCTACCCGTTGACGTGGACGAGCCGGCGCCCCACGTAAGGCCGCGTCCCGACCGAATACTCCGCTGGCCGCTAGAAGTTCACGATGCCCGCGAACGACACCGCGTCCAGACTGGCGCCGCCCACCAGCACGCCGTCGATTTCCGGCTGCGCCATCAGCGACCTGGTGTTGTCGGGCTTGACGCTGCCGCCATACAGAATGCGGATGGCCTCGCCCGCCTCTTTGCCGAACTTGGCCCGCACCTGGCCGCGGATCGCGCGATGCGTGTCGGCCGCGATCTCCGGCGTGGCGGTCTTCCCCGTTCCAATCGCCCACACCGGCTCGTAGGCGATCACAATCCGGGCGAACTGCTGCTCGGACAGGCCGGCGATTCCCTTCTGGAACTGGCGCGCGAGCACGGCTTCGGTCTGGCCGCTTTCACGTTCTTCGAGGCGCTCTCCCACGCACACGATGGGCGTGAGGCCGAATTCCAGCGCGGCCTGGGTGCGCTTGAGGACGGTCTCGTCGGTCTCGGCGAAATATTGCCGCCGCTCGCTGTGCCCGACGATCGCATAGGTTGCGCCGGAGGCCACGATCATGGAGCCGGAGATCTCGCCGGTGAACGCTCCTTCCTTGGCCCAGCCGATGTTCTGCGCGCCAATGTGGATGCGCGTCCCCTGGGCGGCTGCTACGGCCGCGGCGAGGTTCGTGAAGGGAGGACAGATCACGACTTCGCAGTGTTCCGCTTGTCCGGCCAGCGGCCGGAATTTCTCGAAGAATGCGGTGGTTTCCGCGGGCGTCTTGTACATCTTCCAATTGCCCGCCATGACTGGTTTTCTCATAAGATCTCCTCTAGAAAGCTGGCGCCAGTATCGATGCTGGCGCCGAAGTTCGCGGCCACGCTCTGGCCGATATCCGATAATGAGCCGCGCAGTCCGAGGTTCACGCGGCGTACCTTGGGACCGAACACCACGAGCGGCACATACTCGCGCGTGTGGTCGGTGCCCGGCGTGGTGGGGTCGCAGCCGTGGTCGGCGGTGAAGATGGCGATATCACCTGGGCGCAGGGCGGTCTCGAATTGCGGCAGCCAGGCATCCAACTCCTCCAGCGCGGCCCCGTAGCCCTCGATATCGTTGCGATGGCCGTACTGCTGGTCGAAATCCACCAGGTTGACGAAGATCAGGCCGCGATCGAGCGAGTTCATGGCCTCGATAATCTTCACCATGCCGTCGGCATTGTTCTTGGTCTTCACCGATTCCCGGATGCCGCGGCCTAGGAATATGTCGAAAATCTTGCCCACGCCGTAGACCGGCACGCCGCGCTCTTCGAGCCGGTCGAGCAGCATGCCCTTGGGCGGCGGCACGGCGTAATCGTGACGGTTGGTGGTGCGCGTGAAACTGCCCGGCGCGCCGATGAACGGCCGCGCGATGACACGCCCGACTTCATTGGGCCCGCGCAGAATCTCACGCGCGGTTTCGCAGATCTTGTACAGTTCCCAGAGCGGGATGACCTCTTCGTGCGCGGCCACCTGGAAGACGCTGTCGGCGGAGGTGTAAACGATGGGCGAGCCCGTGCGCATGTGCTCCGGCCCGAGATCCTTGATGATTTCGGTGCCGGAGGCCGCCACGTTGCCGAGAGATTTGCGGCCGATGCGCCGCTCGAACTCGCTCATGATTTCCGGCGGGAACCCGTGCGGGTAGAGTGGGAAGGGACTCACCAGGTGGATGCCCACCATTTCCCAGTGGCCGGTGGTTGTGTCCTTGCCCGGCGAGGCCAGCGTACAGCGCCCGTAGGCCCCCGCGGGAGATTCGGCCGGCGCGATGCCCGCCAGCGGCTTGATATTGCCCAGCCCCAGCCGGGCGAGGTTGGGCACCTTCAGGCCGCGGATGCGGGCGATGTTCCCGAGCGTGTCGGCGCTGGGCGGGTCGCCATATTCGGCGGCGTCCGGCATTGCGCCGATGCCCACACTGTCAATCACGATCCAGATTACGCGGCGAAACACTACTTTCGAGCGTAACACGGGGTGCAGCGGGCGGGCCCTCATGCACGGTTCTTCGGCCCGGCCTCACCCAGTATGGTCCGTTGCCAGAGAGCCAATCCCCGAACGACGCTCTTCTCCAGCCACGGATCGAACCTTGCTTCTGCCTGGGATTGCACCTCTTCGTAGTTGATCTGGAAGAACTCGTCGCAAACCGGGACTGCCTTATCGCCCTCCGCCTGAAATAGTGCGGAAACTCCTACGATCCCTCGGTACGAAGCTCCCACTTCGTGGAACGAAATCACAAGGGCGGCGTTTCTGGAAGTTCTGAAGCGCAACTTCACTAATTGATGGTACCCAGACAGATTCGCAGAATAATGCAATTCGCCAGCGATGGCGATTCGGGCTATTTCGCCGTTCCTCGATTTATCCCCCACAATCACATCAAACCTGAAGTCGGGCCGCACCGAAGCGATTTCGGCCCGGAGTCTCTCAGCGGCATAATTGAGCCGTTGAATGGTCCGGTTATACAGATTCTGTGCGACTTGCTGCGCGCTCAACCATTCTTTCGGAAAGATCGCGCCCATGCCGATCAGCAGATCGCGTGCAGAGGTGACTGCCGCGTCGATGGTTTCCGGCGGTCTGACGCGGTATGCCAGATCGAAGCCAGCAAGGAAAAGCCTCCGTTGCACCGCGGTGAACATCGATATCAGTGGTCGGAGATCCCCTGCATCGGCGCACTCGAGCGCGTCGATATACTTCGCCTTCTCCTCAAGCTTGATCACCAGAGGAAACCACCCGGCCTTGATGAGGATCAAGCTCGATATGGCCCGCGCCACTCGTCCATTGCCATCTTCAAATGGGCGAATCTGCGTGAACGCGTGATGTAACCAGGCCGCCTCAACCTCCGGTGGAACCGCGCGTTGGATGTGCGATTGGTGCCACGCCACCAGCCGATCCATCTCGGATGCGACATGCTCTGGCGGGCAATACTCATGCATCGATCCGTCTTCGCGCTTCGGATTGTTCGGGGTAATCTTGTACGCGCCTTTTTGAAGCTCCTTCTCAAACTGCCTGCCAAACTGATCGACAACCGTTACCGTGTCCTGGTGCCGGAGCAAGGCGGCGTGCAGTTCCTTGATCACTGCTGTCCGGCTAACGAC
>PLMF01000410.1 GCA_003142355.1 Bryobacterales bacterium | reverse complement strand
GCATTGGGCGGAACCGCCTGCCCGCGGTCGAGCGAAGCTCGCCGCGTCCCGCTGCGCGGGACGTCGGCGAGGGCAGGCGGCACCGCCTGCCCCACCACAGGATACGCAACCGTGTTCGGGAAATCGTGCACTTAAATCGCCAGGTTTTCGGCCAGCCAGACGATGTAGCGGCCGTCCTCGGAGCTTTCGGAGGGAAGGCCAAGCTCGGGGGAGATCGTATAACTCACGCGTCCGACGGTGGCGCGGGCGATGGTCTCCAGCGCCTCGGGCGAGTGGCCCGCGCCCGAGCGAATGCTGAGAATGCATTGGTAGTGGCGGGCGATCGCCGCCAATTCCTTGAGGCGCTGGGTCTCGCCGCCCAGGTTAGGGGCCGCGAGCTGCGCGCCGTGGCCGCGCGCCTTGAGCCAATGCAGCCAAAACACAAGTTCCTGGGGCGTGGTGACGGTGGCAGCTCCCTCGAGCGACGGCTCGAAATCGAAGGACCGGCCGGTCTTCAGCGCGGAACGCGCCTGGCGGATCGACTCGTGAAGCTGCTCGTTGATCTTCAGCGCCGCGCCGAACTTTGAGGCAAGGCGCAGTGCGTCCTCACGCGTGAATTCGTAAATCGCATCGCCGATCTCGAATGGCCGAACGAACTCGTCGACGACCCAGGCGCGGTCTTCCACTGCGGCGCCATCGAACAATCCGGAGGTGTCGGTGGAGAACCGGGTGAAGCCGGCGGCGTTGCGAATGGTCTCCGTGACAGCCTGTAGGGGCCGGGCATGCCCGGCCCCTACCACCAACCGGATGCCCGCGCTATAGCCTTCACGCCATCCGGCGCGGATGGCGGCGCACAATCCCGCGTAATAGAAGTCGCGGCTCGAGGCGGCCGGATTGGCGGCGGTGGCGGCGAGGTTCTTGCCGCTGCGCTTGAGGATGGCGCGAAAGGCGTCAAATGCGGCGGGCAAGGCGCCCGAGACCGCGATGGCGGGACGCAGGCCCTGCGGGCGCGGGAGGAAAGCGGCGCCGATCTGCGCCACGAACTTTTCGAGGTTCGCACAGTCGGAAGGGCCGAAAGGCACGGNNGTTGATGACGATTTCGGGACCATTGGGACGGCGCATACGGCCAATTAGAAGCGGCTTGTAGAAAACGCTGCTGGTGGGAGCCGTGGCGGGAGCGAGGTGAAGCAGCAGCGGTTCTGCCCGGCCGGCATCCACCGCGAGGTAGTAGCTGGAAGGGTGGACGGGATCGCGCACCAGCGAGCCGAAGTACGGCGCGACCGTTTCCAGGCGCAGCACGNNGAGCCGATGTAGGACGTCATCTTGGCGTCCATCCAGTCGGCCGGCTCAGCCAGCTTGAGGAGGACCTTGCCATGGGCATCGATAATGTAGGTCTCGGGATACATGAACGTGCCGTAATCCTCGTGGATCTTCAAATCGCGCGCGGTCAGAAACGCGGGAGTGTACTTCCGCAGGAAGGCGCGATAGGCCTTCTCGTCCCGATCCACGCTGATGCCCAACACCACCACACCCTTGCCGGAGAATTCCCGTGTGAACTGGTTGAGCGACGGGGTTTCCGTAACGCAGGGCGGGCACCAACTGGCCCAAAAGTTCAAGACCAGCAGCTTGCCGCCAAAATCGGGGACGGAGACGGAGCGGCCGTTGTCGGTGGCGATGGTGAATCCGGGGGCCGCATCTCCCGCGACGACCACGCGCTCGTGAATGGAGGCGTAGATGACGTAAACCAGGGCAACCAGAAGCAGCCCGATGGCGACTCGCAGGTACCGATCGATTTTGACGCTGTGCATGAGGGAAAACTATAATTAATTGTATCTCCAACAAGGATCCGGCATCGAAGAAGTGACCCATGGTGATCACCCGCAAGGTCGAATTTTCGGCTTCCCACGTGTGCCGCAATCCGCGGCTCTCGGAGCCGGAGAACCGGAAACTGTTCGGCATGGCGGCCAACCCGCACGGCCATGGGCATAACTACGTGGTGGAGGTGAGCCTCGCGGGCGATCCCGATCCGGTGACGGGGATGGTGCTGGACCTGAAGGAGCTGAAGGAGGTTCTCAACCGCGAAGTGGTGGAGCCGTACGACCACCGGTTTCTGAATTACGAAGTGCCGCCGTTCGACCGCGTGATCCCGACCACCGAGAACATCGCGCGCGACATCTGGCGGCGGCTGGAGCCGCACTTGAATCGGGACGGCCGCAAGTTGCATTCGGTTCGGGTGTACGAGACCCCGGACCTGTACGTGGATTATTTTGGAGACGAGCCGTGTTCCGCGTGACGCGGCGGTATGAATTCGCAGCCTCGCACCGCCTCGATGCGGCCGGGTTGAGCGAGGAAGAGAACCGGCGGCTGTACGGGAAATGCAATCATCCCTACGGGCACGGCCACAACTACGTGGTGGAGGTGAGCGCGCGCGGGCCTGTGGATAGCGCGACGGGGCGTGCGGTGGACACCGCATTGCTCGATGAGATGGTGGCGCGGCAGGTGCTCGACCGGTTCGAGCACCGCAACCTGAACGCGGAAGTGGAGGCGTTCGAGCGGGTAGTGCCGACCTTGGAGAACCTGGGGGTCGAGATCTGCCGGAGTTTGAAGGCGCAGTGGAAGCAAATGTTTCCGGGCGAGTGGCCGAAGCTGGAGAAGATCCGCATCGCCGAGACGCCGCGGAACATCTTTGAGATCGGGGCCGATGAAATCGAATAAAGCAGTCGTAAAGGTAATGCATCCGAAGCCGGAGGAGCCGAGCATCGCTCCACTCATCAAGGAAGTTCTGACGCGGTTGGGAGAAGATCCCCGGCGCGACGGGCTGCTGCAAACGCCGGACCGCGTGGACAAAGCGCTCCGCTTCCTGACCAGCGGCTACCGGATAGACGTCCACAAGATCGTCAACGGCGCCCTGTTCGAAGTGAAGTACGACGAGATGGTGGTGGTGAAGGACATCGAATTCTTCAGCCTGTGCGAGCACCACCTTCTGCCATTTTTCGGCAAGATTCACGTGGCCTATCTGCCGCGGACGAAGGTGATCGGCCTGAGCAAGATCCCGCGGATTGTGGACGCCTTTGCCAGACGGCTGCAAATTCAGGAACGGCTGACGCAGGAAGTGGCGCAGACGATTCAGGAGACCATCGACCCGCTGGGCGTAGGCGTAATCTGCGAGGCGCGGCACTTCTGCATGATGATGCGCGGGGTGGAGAAGCAGCACTCGGGCGCCATGACCAGCGCCATGCTGGGTGCGTTTCGCGCGCGCAAAGAGACGCGCGACGAATTTCTGGCGCTGGTGAATCACCGCGGCAACCAGTTCTAGGCCCGTGGCGCAGGCACTCATGCCTGCCGGGCCCAGAGGGCACCCCCGACTCGTCGGGACGCATTCCGGACGCGCGCCGCCGCGTTCAGTAATAGAAGACCTGGAGCTGCACGCTGAATTCATTGGAGGGCTTGAGGGGCGAGTTTCGCGGCAGCGCCTTCAGGTACTGCATCGTCCACTTGAGATTCTGCCCGCGGACGTAGTAACTGGCGCCCGCGCCGTAGCGGTCCATGTTTTTGGCGCGGCTTTGATCCGCGACGAAGTTCTGCGATTCATACTTGGCAAACGGCTGAACTTTCGCTTTGTGAATGTAATAGGCGGCTTCCAGCAGGTAATCGTTCTGCTCGGGGATGGCGGTAAACTTCTGCCGGCCGTCGTAGTACATGTACTGAAACTGCCCGCCGATCTCGTCTCCGCCGCGCACGGGCAAAGCGGCGGCCAGGTTCGCCGACCATGCGCGATAGACGCCCTGCTTGTCGAACCCGGCATCCACCGCCAGGATCTTTTGCTTACCTAGCGCGGTGCCGGTGAACACGTATACCTTCTCGGGGCTGAAGAAGTCGTATTGCAGATATGCCGCCGTGCGCAGTGAATTGCGGCCGCTCGAATCGCGCTGGCCATCGAACACCCCCCAGCGGTATTGGAGCTTGTCCTTCAAGAAATACCCTTTGGCCTGGAATCCGGCATCGCGCAACCCGGCGGACTGGGTGGCGGCATTGGCGACGGTGGTGATGGCGCTGATGTCCAGCGTGTAATAGCTCCCCGGGGATTGCAGGGTTTGGCGCGAGAACGGCACCAGCATCAGTCCGCCGCTCACGATAAATCGATGGTCGGGTCTCCACTCCATGAAGGCATCCTGCAGCATGAACCCGGAGCTGAGCGATTTCGGGTTGATTCCCAATTTGGGATCGTCCGTTTCGAGGAAGAAACTGACGTTCTCGCCGATATCTCCACCCATGATGAACCGGGCCCGGCGCAAGTAGAGGTTCTGCTGATAGCCTTGCGGTCCGGCGGTGGAGTCCTGTGTCCAATCGCCCCAGAACTGCCCCAGCACTCCGAACTTCACCGATACATCCCCGTTGCGTATAACAAGCTGAGCGGATGCGGGCGCCGCCAGCAGCCCGGCGAGCAGGGCACAACCAGAAATAAAGACCTTTTTGTGTTTTATCATCGGTACTACTTGCAGTCTAACCCGAAGCGCGGTGTAGCACCGGCGCTGCCCGCTACAATGGAAAGTAACTCAGCAGGACCCATGCCCAAACGAATCGCCATAGTGGAGGACGAGGCCGAACTCGCCGCGCTGATCGACTACAATCTCAGCCGCAACGGCTACGAGGCGCAGGTCTTGGGCGGCGCCAAGGGAACTCTGAAGGCCCTGGAGAACTGCAAGCCGGACCTGATTGTGCTGGACGTGATGCTGCCCGAGGTGGATGGGTTCGAGCTGTGCCGCCAGATACGCCAGTCGCCGGTGCTCTCGCGGACACCGGTGCTGTTCCTCACGGCCAGGTCGGACGAAGTGGACCGCGTGCTGGGACTCGAGATCGGCGGCGACGATTACATGACCAAGCCCTTCAGCCCGCGCNNGGGGTGAACATCTTCAACAGTGTCAGCTTCGATATCAGCAATCGCGAGGAGCTGAAGGCAGGACTGATGAAGGATGCCATGGCGAACGCCCGGGCGAAAGCCATGGGAACGCTGGCAGGCACAACTCATACCCTGGGTGACATCGTTTCGATAGCGGCAGACTGGTCCGGGCCTTCAGTGGTCTATGCTGGTCCACAGGGAATGGGGGGCGCTACAGATTACGTCCCCGTGGAAACCGGTACCAATATCCTGTCGGTCTCGGTATCCGTCAGTTTCGAGCTCGACTGAAGGCGTTGCTGGCATAGTGTTCGTCCGTTTTGCCCCGTCGGACACGACGACGGGGCAAAACCATGTTGTCGGTGTTGCATACAGGCGACAGGATGGTAGTATGATTTCATGTTCTTCACAATTGGGAACGGAAATCCAGTTGAATGCCACTTCTTGGCGTGATTGAACCATAAGCGCTATTCATGCTGTCTTGCGGTTCACTGTCTGTTCACACAAGGCGATGACACAATCATCCATCGAGGGTAGAATACAACCATGAAAAAGATACTTGTCGTCGAAGACGAAGAGAACATCCGTACGCTCGAGAAGCTCTATCTGCAGAAGGAAGGCTATGAACCCATTCTGGCTGCGACTGGGCGCGAAGCATTGCGCCTGTTCGACGAGCAGAAACCTGATCTCGTGATCCTGGACCTCATGTTGCCCGAACTGAACGGCGAGGAGGTCTGCCGCGAAATTCGCAAGAAGTCGACCGTGCCGATTATCATGGTGACGGCCAAGAGCGATGAGATCCAGAAGCTTGAAGGCCTGGAGATCGGCGCAGATGACTATGTGACCAAGCCCTTCAGCCCGCGCGAGCTGATCGCGCGCGTGAAGGCGCACCTGCGGCGGGAAGAAATGGATGCCGAGCCGGGAGCGGTGGAGATCGGCCCGTTCCGGCTGGACCGGACGGCGCACCGCGTTTTTCTCGAGGGCCGGGAGCTTTCGCTCACCTCGACCGAGTTCAACCTGCTGGAGTTCTTTCTGACGCACCGGGGCCGCGCCTACAGCCGCAGCCAGCTTCTAGAAGCGGTATGGGGCGAGCAGCGCTACGTGACTCCGCGGACGGTGGACGTTCACGTGCGCCGGCTGCGCGAACAGATTGAAGAGCAGCCGGACAGCCCGCGTTTCCTCACCACGGTGCGCGGTTTCGGTTACCGTTTCGAGGAGCCTTCTTGACCGGCAAGATTTTTCTTAAGCTGATCCTGGGCGTCTTCTGCCTGCTCCTGCTGGCGCTGGTAACAGTGGATTACTTCGCCACGAAGGTAGCCCAGGACACCTACATCCAGAACCTGACGCAACAACTGGCGGATAAGGGGCGGATGCTGGCGCTTTCCCTGCCCACGACGAGCCCACTGGATGAGGAGTACGCGCGGGTCATGGCGCAGGCGGCCGGGGGCCGCATTACGGTGGTGCGCGCGGACGGCAAGGTGCTGGTGGATTCGGAAGCCAACGCCGCGGAGATGGAGAATCACCGGACGCGCCCCGAGCTGATGCAGGCGTTCCGGGGCAAAGCGGGCTCGGCCATCCGCCGCAGCGCCACCATCGGCGTATCCTTTCTCTATGTGGCGGTGCCGGCCGCGCCGCTGGGCAGCGCCATCCGCATTGCCGTGCCGCTGTCGGAAATCAACCAGCAGGTCAACCGGATTCGCGGAAAAATTCTGGCCAGCACGGCGCTGTCGTTTCTCCCGGCGATTGCCATTGCGGCGGTTCTGGCGCGGCTGATTTCGCGGCGGCTGGGCGCCATCATGGCGCACGCCGGCGAGCTGGCGCGAGGCAACTTTCGCGCGCGGCTGGCACACACCGATTCGAGCGAATTCGGCGAGCTCGCCCGGACGTTGAACGATACCGCCGAAAATCTTCAGCAGACCGTGGCGCAACTCGATCGCGAGCACACGGAGCTCGAAAAGGTGGAGCGCATGCGCAAAGACTTCGTGATCAACGTGTCTCACGAGCTGCGCACGCCGCTGGCCTCCATCCAGGGATACACCGAAACTCTCATGGACGGGGCGTTGCACGATGCCGATCACAACATGCGGTTTCTGGGGATCATTCGCCACAACGCCGAGCGGCTGGCGCGGCTCACCGAAGACCTGCTGACGCTTTCACGCGTCGAACAGAAGCGCCAGAAGTTCGAATTCGAAAGCCACCTGGTGGACGGATTGCTGAAGGACGCCATGGACCAGGTTCGCCCCATCGCGGAGAAGAGCGACATCCGGCTGGAGGAAGATTCCCCGCCCGAAGGCACGCAGGCGTGGTGCGACAGCGAGGCCGTATCGCAGATTCTCGGCAACCTGCTGGACAACGCCATCAAGTTCACGCCCGCGGGAGGCCGGATCACGGTGGGCGCGCGCGCGGCCGGGCGGCACATCGAGGTATACGTCCGCGACACCGGAATCGGGATTCCAGCGGAAGAGTTGCCGCGCCTCTTCGAGCGCTTCTACCGCGTGGACAAGGCCCGCTCGCGCGAGTTGGGCGGCACGGGTCTAGGTCTTTCCATCGTCAAGCACCTGGTGGCGGCGCTCGGTGGCGCCACGCGCGTGGAGAGCGCCGTCGGTCAGGGTTCCTTGTTCTCTTTCACACTGCCAGCCGACGAATCGGCCGCTGGGAGAGACCAGCTTAACCCCGAATTCACTGCCTCTTAACCATTCTGTAACACATGGTGGGGCATGCTTTAGCTTGCCCATAAAGAAAATCCTGCTGATCGAAGACGACACCGACCTCTTCGCGCTCTTGAAGTACAACCTCGAGAAGGAGGGCTTTTCCTTGACCGGATTGCAGACGGGAAAAGGGGCGCTGGAGCTGTGCCGGCAGGTGCGGCCTGACCTGATCCTGCTGGATATCATGCTGCCGGACTCCGACGGTCTGGACCTCTGCAAAGGCATCCGCAAGGACCCGGAGCTGGCTTCGACGCCGGTCATCTTTCTGACCGCGCGCGCCTCCGAGACGGACCGCATCGTCGGTTTGGAACTGGGCGCCAACGACTACGTGGTGAAGCCTTTCTTCGTGCGCGAGTTGATCGCGCGCATCAAGCTGCAGCTCCGGGGCGCACCCTGGACACAGGCCACGCCCGCGCGCGTGGTGGAAGCCGGCGGGGTGGAACTCGATCCCTCCAGCCGGCAGGTTCGATTGCACGGCGCGCCGCTTTCGCTCACCGCCACGGAATTCCGCCTGCTGGAGTTCCTCATGAATCGTCCGGGGATGGTGTTCAGCCGCGAGCAATTACTGAACGCGGTGTGGGGCCAGGACCACGCCATCACCGATCGCGCCGTGGACGTGTACGTTCTGCGCCTGCGGCAGAAGGTGGAACAGGACCCCGCCAACCCGATCCTGATCCACTCCGTGCGCGGATTCGGGTATACGTTCGAGCCCAGAAGGGCGATGGCGGCGACGTAACTGTGGCGCAGAGTCTCACTCTGCCNNCCCGACTCATCGGGACGCTCTTTTGGATCACCCCGCCGCCCGCCGCAACCGGTCCAACACCCCGGCCCACTCCGGTGTCTCCGGCGGACGCTCTACCGCAATCCAATCCAGGCGTTGCACGTCCAGGCGGTGCAGCGTTTCATATAGAACGGCGGCGAATTCGAGCGGGGCCGCCGGCATCTCCCGGCCGATGCGCAGCCACGCGCCGCGGCCTTCGGGCGGATGCTCGCCGGGGTCGATCAGATAGAGAGGCGTCGCGGGGCGGTAGTGGCGCGGGTGCATGCCAGGAGAAGCGTGCGCACCGGCCACGGGCGCCGCGGCCGTTTCGACTGGGCCGATCAGAGCTTCAATTTCGGGCAGCGGAATCACGCCGGGACGCAGGAGCAGCGGCCCATCCACCAGGGAAAGGACGGTGGATTCGATGCCCACGCGCGCGGGGCCGCCATCCAGCACATAGTCGGCGAGCGATTCCGGCACATGGCCGGCCGTGGTGGGCGAGAGTTCGGTGAAGCGGTTGGCGCTGGGGCCGGCGATGGGCACGCCCGCCGCCCGGATCAGCTCCAACGCCAGTGGGTGCGCGGGCATGCGCAGGCCCACCGTGGGCAAGCCCGCGGTCACGATATCCGGAATCTCCGGCCGCTTGGGCAGTACCAGCGTCAGAGGCCCCGGCCAGAAACGGCGCGCGAGCGTTTCCGCGGCAGGCGGCCAGCACGCGGCCAAACTGCGCGCCATCTCGATGGAATCCACGTGAACGATCAGCGGGCTGGTGTGCGGGCGGCCCTTGGCGGTGAAGATTCGCTCGACTGCGGCTCGGTCGAGCGCGTTGGCGCCGAGGCCGTAGACCGTCTCGGTGGGAAACGCCACCAGTTTTCCGGCGCGGATCAAGGCGGCGGCGCGCTGGATGCTCACTCTGGCAACTCGTCCTTGGCGTCGCCGGCAATCTTCCCGGTCTTGCGCCAGACCAGGTAGGCGTGGATCAGCGGCTCGAGATCGCCCTCCAGCACGCGGTCCACGTCGCCGATGGCGAGCTTGGTGCGGTGGTCCTTGATCATGCGGTAGGGCGCCAGCACGTAGCTGCGGATCTGGCTGCCGAAATTGATTTCGAGTTTCGAATCTTCGGTCTTGCGCGTCTCCACGCGTTTCTTTTCGAGCTCGTACTCGTACATCCGCGCGCGAAGCTGCTTCATGGCGAAATCGCGGTTCTTGTGTTGCGAGCGCTCGTTCTGGCACTGCACCACGATGCCGGTGGGGAANNCGGAAGGTGTCGATGCGCAGGTCGTCGAGCTTGATGTCGATCTTGATCTCGTCGTCCACCTGCGGGTAGACGAACACCGAAGCGAACGAGGTGTGGCGGCGCGCGTTGGCGTCGAAGGGTGAAATGCGCACCAGCCGGTGCACGCCGATCTCGGATTGCAGCAGGCCGTAAGCGTTGTCGCCGTTGACCTCGAAGGTGACGGACTTGATGCCCGCGCCTTCTCCCTCTAGGCGGTCGGTCACCACGGTCGGGAAGCCCTCGCGCTCGGCCCAGCGCAGGTACATGCGCAAGAGCATCTCGGCCCAGTCCTGGCTTTCGGTGCCGCCGGCGCCGGGGTGGATGGTGACGATGGCGCTGAGTTGGGCGTTGTCGCCGGAGAGCAGCATGGCGGTCTCGATGCGATCGAGCAGCTCGGCATAGGACTTCATGTCGCGCTCGATATCGGCGGCGACGCTCTCGCCTTCGCGCGCCAGCTCGAAGAGCGTGTCGAGATCGTCGGTCATGGCGCGGATGCGGCCGTCGCTGGCGATGAACTCTTCCAGGCGCTTGCGGTCGCGCATCACCTTCTGGCTTTTCCCGGGCTGCGTCCAGAAGTCCGGAGCGGCGATCTGCTGTTCGGTTTGGGCTAGTTTCTGTTTCTGCGCGGGGGCGTCAAAGATACCTCCGGACGGCCAAAGCCTGGTCGCGGAGGGGCAGGTACGCGCGGTCTAACTCTTCCAATGTCATGGGATTCAATCCAATTCTAACAAATACCCGGCCTTGCCGACGCTGCGGGCGCGCGTCTTACCGATCTGGACGGCGGCGCCCTGGGCCTCGTGGATATGGCCGCAGAAGAAATACTCGGGCTGGTATTTCTGGATGAAATCGCGGACGGCGGTGGAGCCGGCGTGCACGCCGGGGCTGATCTGATCGAGCGTGGTGCCGTAGGGCGGCGCATGGCAGACGAGCACCAGCGGAGCCAGATCGGCAAAGCGCTGGAGGCGGGCGGCAAGCTGCGGCTCGCTGTACTCGCCGGGAGTGTTGAAGGGCGTCGGGTTGGAATAGCCCAGCCCCGCGATGTGCCACTTTCCGGCTTGAAAGTGGCGCTCGTGAAAATCGTGAAGCCCGTAGCGCGCGCACATCCCGGAGATCTGCTCGGCCGATTCGTGGTTGCCGGGGAGCACGTANNAGCAGGTGTTCGAGCGTCTTCCAATCGGTATGTATGTCGGAAAAGATCAGAAGCTTCAATGAGAGAATGGTAGCGCAGGATCATGGGCGAATACGACACTGAACTTTCGAAAATCGTGGCGGAACTGAACCGCGCGGCGCCGAGCCAGAAGACGGCGGCGCGAGGGCCGCAATCCACGGCGTCGCTCGATCAATTGCTTGGTTTTGCGGCCAGCCGCAACGCCTCCGACGTGCTGCTGATCGCCGGCGCGCCGGCTATGCTGCGCGTGAACGGCAACCTGGCGCCGGCTTCGGGACCGCTGCTGGAAGCGGAGGACGTGCGGAGCCTGCTGCTGCCCTTGCTGGAGCCGGCGCAGTTGGAGGAGTTGCGGGAGAAGAAGTCGGTGGACCTGGGCTTCGTACGCGAGGGCCTGGGCCGCTTCCGCATCAACATTCATCATCAACGGGGGACGCTGGCGGCCAGTATCCGGCTGCTGCCGGCGCGCATTCCGTCGCTCGAATGGCTGCACTTGCCGGCATCGCTGGCCAGGCTGGCGGAACGCCGGCAGGGGCTGGTGCTGGTGACGGGGCCCACGGGGTGCGGCAAGACGTCCACGCTGGCGGCGCTCATCGACCTGGTCAACACGCGCCGCGCGGCGCACGTGGTCACGATCGAGGACCCCGTCGAATACCAGCACTCGAACCGCAGCGCCATCATCGAGCAGATTGAAGTGGGTCGGGATACCCCCGATTTCGCCGTGACCTTGCGCAGCATCATGCGCCAGACCCCGGACGTGATCCTGGTGGGTGAAATGCGCGACGCCGAGACCATGGCGACGGCGCTCACGGCCGCCGAAACCGGCCACTTGGTGCTTTCCACGCTGCACACCAATGATGCCATCCAGGCGGTGAGCCGCATCCTGGACGCGTTCCCGGCCGCCAACCAGCCGCAGATTCGCCAGCAATTGTCACTCGCGCTGGCGGCGGTGATCGCGCAGCAGCTTGTGCCCGGCGTGGACGGCGTGATGCGCTGGCCGGCGACTGAAATCATGATCGCCACCGACGCCGTGCGCGCGCTGGTTCGCAAGGGCGAAGACCACCAGCTCCGCTCGCAGATCTCGGTGGGCCGCGCCGAAGGGATGATGACCATGGAGCAGTCCCTCGCCGACCTGGTGCGGGCGGGCCGCATTACGCGCGAAACGGCGCTGGCACACTGCTTCCGGACGGACGATTTCGAGCGGTACCTGGGGTAGCGCCGTAGCACCGGTGGTCTTGCAAAATGGCCGCTCACTGGAAGAGTATTGAGACGGCATTGCTTAAGATCCCGTCGACCTGGAGCCGCAGCGACTGCAACCCGCTGGGGCTGACAGGCGCTTTCAGGTGAAGGTTGACCTGATCCAGCCCCGCATACTGTCCTTGGGCACCAACATACACCACTTCCGGTACGAGAGACCCGAGGGCAGCGTGGATGCTGTGGTAGTTCCGTATCCCGGTTCCGTATAGCACGATGTAAAGATCGCTGAGTCTGTCTGGCAACAAGATCGGTGCTATGGTGCACGCGCCGGCTGAACATTGGTACGGAGTGAAGGGAACGGTTGTACCGTCGTCCCGAACGCCGATGACCGTCGCTAGCGGCACGCCCGTTCCGTCACCCTTCACGGTGAATATACCCGGAGATACGCTCGTAATCAGGACATCCGAGGTGCCCGCCCCGACTGTAAGCGTATATCGCCCCGGGGGCACCGTAGCCGGAACAGCGAAATTGATCTGTCCGGGCGAAACGTACCAGAGGGGGCACGGCTGGCCAGCCAAAAGTACGCTTACACCTGCGAGAGTCGTGGGATTTACGCCGCCAGTGGCCTGCATGGTTGCCGTGCTCAAGTTCGTTCCGAACACACTCGCCAGAGCGGCCGGGGCCAATGAATTCGCCGAGTAGCTTGCTGCATTCACGGGACCCAAGGGGGCGATACTGGCGCCGTTGCAGTTCGACGAATTGACACTGGCCCTCGCACTGGCCAGGGTGCTCGGCTGAGAACCAGCGGGCGATTGAACCATGAAAATCAAGGTCCCATCGGCGATACCCACTAGGCTGGTTGTCCCAGTTGGTCCAAACTGCCCTACCAGGCCTCCAGTCGGCAAATTCAAGTGGAATTCCACGTTCGTCGGAGCGACCCAGGAGAGGCCGAATGTTGCTGATTGGCCAGCACACGATGTCGCAATGAGCGGAGAAAGTGCAAGAAGACTTCCGTATGCGTCTTGGTATACGGAATGTATCGGGCCATTACTCAGGGACAATACCGCTCCGCGGAGGCTGGGGTCTGTATTTCCACCCGCGGCCACTTGCACGGTCCCGTCGCCGCTGCCAGAAGCCCCAGACGCAAAGCTTAGCCACGGAGCCGACGAATTCACTGTCCAATCGCAAACGGGGGCTGTCCCCAAAATGTTGACAGAGAATACGGTTTGGAGGAACCCAATGTGCGTGGATGGAACTGCAAAGTTTGGCGCGCAGACTAGTCCGGCTTGTGTGACTGTCAGAGCTTGGGCACCAAGTGTAGCGTTGCAGGTCGTACTTCGTAGAATGAGGTTCCCGCTACGCGAGTTACCCAAATTGGCTGAGACCGAGTATTGAACCGCCGCGCCGGCGGGTATATCGGTCGAGCCCACCACCGAGAGCCACGGACTGTCCGATTCCACAGAGGCGCTACAGCTTGACGAGGTGGGCGTTAGCGGCACCCAGGTAGACTGCTGCTGGTAGGTGAGCGTATCGGCGAGACGGGAGAAACCGACCTGGGGGCCCGAGGGCTGGTACTGAAATGCGCTTATTATCACCTCTTGAGTTCCGGGAACGCTGGGCTTTCCGGCCGCAACGTAGAAATTCAGATGCAAATGTACGTCGCCCGGAGTTGGAATGTCTGCACCGGCACCAGTGTACGTCCATTGGCTGACTGGGTTAGTTGTCGCCGTGGATGAGACAAAGCCCACCTGTGCGGGAGTCCATGAGATCACATGCGTTGATGGGGAGGCCGAGCCCATCAGAAAGTGCTGGATATTTCTCGGGCCATCGTATGGTTGGACGACGTACTGCGCGTTGGCCGTCGCGCTCGCGTTCCCCCACCGGCTGAACTCAATATCCCACTCGCGGTTGTACTGATCGCCCGCTTGGGCGTCCCAAGAAAACAGTCCCAGGGCCACGTTGGGGTCGAGGTTGTTGATTTGCGAATTGACAGTGAACCTATACGTACCGTACCCAAGGACCTGCTTGGTGTAGACTTCGGCGGCGCACCATGAACCGCCGCAAGGCGTGATCCTGAGATGAAGTTGGCCTTGCGAGTCCACGAATGCGTTGTTTTGCAAGAAGAATTGAGGGCCCGGATATACCTGGACCGGGGCGTCCTTCACATACCAATCCAGCCCGCCGAATGAAATCGTCGAGAACTGCGGCAGCCTGGGGAGGCTTGCCGAGGCAATCGCATTGTGCTGAATGATGAACGGAGTGGTGGCGGTGCCGGTGTTGCACTGCGGAGTGAGTGATGCTGGAAGCAAATATGCCGTAAAGCGTGTTGCGGACCGTAACGTGATGTCGGAACTGGTACTAACGGAGAATTGCCCACTTTGGACTGTCGCAGGCACGCAATTGCTCGGAACGCCGACCCAGCCGAGATCGGGAACAAACGCAAACAGATATAGGCTCACTTGTTGGGCGGCCGTTCCGTATATAGATCCCGTTATCGCCCCGTCCTGCCCCCAACTCGGGATCGCTGACATTGATATTCCGGGTTGGCTCGGTTGAGAACCAACTTCCAGAACGGAGAACACTGCGAGGACTGCAAACGCTACGACGAGGTGAAAACGCATATCCGGACCTCTACATCCGAACCAACAATACCACTCTCACGGTTGATCCGGGCGGCCGATGCTGGTGACGGGGCCCACGGGGTGCGGAAAGACGTCCACGCTGGCGGCGCTCATCGACCTAGCCAACACGCGCTGCGCGACGCCGAGACCATGGCGACGGCGCTCACGGCCGCCGAAACCGGCCACCTGGTGCTTTCCACGCTGCACACCAACGATGCCATCCAGGCGGTGAGCCGCATCCTGGACGCGTTCCCGGCCGCCAACCAGCCGCAGATTCGCCAGCAATTGTCGCTGGCGCTGGCGGCGGTGATCGCGCAGCAGCTTGTGCCGGGCGTGGACGGCGTGATGCGCTGGCCGGCCACCGAAATCATGATCGCCACCGACGC
>PLMF01000126.1 GCA_003142355.1 Bryobacterales bacterium | reverse complement strand
TTCCTCTATCCGTTCCTCCTTTCGGTCCCGGGCTACGACGTGCGGGCCACCAATCTTCCGGATGCCGAGCGCGATCGCAATCTCGAAATGCTGCGCTTCATCGGCGAACAGACCGTGGCGCGCGGCATGGAGTTTCAGTTGGGTGTCTGGATGCACGGGTACCGCTGGCCCACCAGCCCGAAAGCCCAAAACACCATTGAAGGGCTTACCGCCGAGACCCACGCGCCCTACTGTCGCGACGCCCTGACCGCCGTATTGCGCGCCTGTCCCGCCATCTCCTCGGTCGCCTTGCGCATTCACGGCGAGAGCGGCATTGCCGAGGGCAGCTACGATTTCTGGAAGACCGTCTTCGACGGCGTGAAGCGCTCGGGGCGCAAGGTCGAAATCGATTTGCACGCAAAAGGCATCGATTTCACCATGATCGATCACGCGCTGGCCACCGGGATGCCGGTGAACGTGGCGCCGAAATACTGGGCGGAGCACCTCGGCATGCCGTATCACCAGGCGGCGATTCGCGACCTGGAAATGCCCGTGGCGGGGCACTCCGGCCAGGGCCTGATGACGCTGAGCGAAGGCTCGCGGATCGCCACGCGTTACGGTTATGCCGATTTGCTGCGCGACGATCGCAAGTACACCATCAGGCACCGCGTCTTCTCGGGAACTCAGCGCCTGCTGTTGTGGGGGGACCCCGTGTTTGCCTCGGCCTACTCGCGCATGTTCCAATTCTGCGGCTCCACGGGTGCGGACCTGATGGAACCGCTCACCTGCCGCGGACGCCGCGGCTCTGGCGTGCCCGGCCGCCGCAGCGGGTATACCGATGCGCAACTGGAGCCACGCTGGGATTGGGAAAAGTACACCTATTGGTACCGTGTGTGGGGCCGCATGATGTACAACCCGGCGACCGATCCACGGGTCTGTCAGCGGCAGTTTGGTTTTGACGCCGGGGCCCTGGCCGCCACCTCCGCGCTGGCCCGCGCCAGCCGCATTCTGCCCATCGTCACCACCGCCCATCTGCCCTCGGCGGCGTGCGACGCATACTGGCCGGAGATCTATTGGAACCAGCCCATGACGGGCGAGCCCGAATACAATCCGTACAGCGATTCGCCGGCCCCGAAGACGTTTCAGAACGCGAGCCCGCTCGACCCGCAACTGTTTTCCCGCATGAGCGATTTCGCGGACCAACTGCTCACGACGGAGCGCACCGGCCGGTATTCGCCGGTCGAGGTGGCGCAGTGGCTGGAAGATATCGCGCAAGCCGCGGAGAAAGACCTGTCGCAGGCCGGGAAACCGGCTTCGGTGGAGTTGCGCCGCGTGGCCATCGATGTGAACATGCAGATCGGGCTCGGCCGCTTCTTCGGCGCCAAGTTCCGCGGCGGTGTGCTCTACGCGATTCACGAGCGGACCGGCGACCGCCGCGCGCTGGAAGAAGCGTTGCAGACTTATCGCGCCGCCCGGGCCCAATGGGCGCAAGTCGCCGCCCACGCCCAGGGCGTCTACGCCGCCGATCTGTCGTCCAGCGATAAGGCCAGCGAGCGCGGCCAGTGGTTGGACCGCCTCTCCGCGATGGACCAGGACATCGCCCGTATGGAGCAGCGCCTGCCCCATGCGAAGACTGGCGCGGATCCGCGCATCGCCGCCGCCATCGCCGAAGTGCTGGGACGCCCGCGGCGCCAATCCGACGAGTGCCGCCACCAACCGCCCGCCGGATTTCGCCCTCGCCAATCCGTCCCCATCGAAATCGCCGTGGAGAAGGGGCGCAAGCCGTCTTCGGCGCGCTTGTATTACCGGCACGTGAATCAGGCGGAGCGGTACCAGAGCGTGGAAATGGACCTTCGCGACAACGCTTATCGCGCCAGTATTCCGGCCGGCTATACCGATTCGCCTTATCCGCTGCAATATTACTTCGAATTCAAGGAGGCGCCCGACAAAGCGTGGCTGTATCCCGGCTTCGCGGCGAACTTAGCCAATCAACCTTATTTCGTGCTGCGCGGAAGTTAGGCCTCCAGCGCCGCCGAGAAATGCAATAGCGGCGAGTTCTTGAAGCGGTAGGAGCACTCGTCCATGCGATTGCCTAGCAGCTTGATGCGATCCAGGTCTCCCTGGCCCATCCCAGCTTCCGCCATGGCGGAGAGGTAGAGAATCTTCTTGGCGTCGAAACCCATTAGCCGGGCGCCGAGCGTATCGGCCGCCACCGGGTCCACGCTGGCCAAAGCGATCCGCGAATCCACCGGCGTACCGCGCGACGGACCGTCGCCTTCCATGCCCGTGAAGCCGTCGATCGCCGCCAGGTCCGGAAATACCTCCTGCGCCATGTGGAACATATTGAAATGCACAATGTCATCCGGATCTCCGTGCGGGCCGAGGTGCATCTGGAACTTATCGCTCTTCTTGTAATCGTTGATTGGCGCGCCCAGCAGCATGTTTTTCAATGACAGTGTGACCGAGGCATAGCCGTGCGTCTTCAGGATCGCGGCGGAGATGATATACAGCTTGGGATCCAGGAACGAAGAGCAGATCCGGATCGGCACGGGCGCATTCTTTGCGCCAATGGTGTAACGATACTGGTAATTCCCCAGATTCAGGTCCACCAGCTTGACCCTGTATTCCTTGGCGAGGTCCGGATATCCGTAGTTCTTGTATCCCACGAAGGTGCCTTCCTGGGTGGCGGCGGCTTCGCCGATAATGATCTCCTTTTTATAGTGCGGTTCGAGGAAGTCCAGAATGCCGCGAATCGCATCGGCATGCGTGGCGGCGAGCTGTTTGCTGGTCTGTACGAAGTTAGGCTTGATCAGAATCTGTTTATCGCCGATTCCGCCCAACACCTGGTTCTCGATGAGCTTCAGCGCCTTGTAGATATTCTCGCGGCGGTCGCTGCCCTTTACCAGCCCAACGGTCGCAGCTTCGGCCGGAGGCTGGTACAGCCTGCGTCCTCCCCTGCGCCGGTACAACGCCGGCGTTTCCGCCTCCTGGGCGCGAACATGCGCGGCGCCCAGCAGTCCCACACCCGAGGCTCGAATCAGGTCGCGCCTGGTCCACCGCTCATTCCCAGTCATGGCTTTCCGCTTCCTTCCTGTGTTGATTGTAGTTCAACCGCCCACGTCCAAGCCGTTCCCGGAGCGATCGTTACCAGCCCCTGTTTGTTATTCAGGGAGTTCTGGAGCCCGAACCACGGTTCGGGGCAAAGAAACCCCTGTTTCGGTCCGCCATAGATGTTGAACTGCACCAGCGGCTCAGGCACGGCCGTGGATGCCCGGTGACTCACTCGGACCCCCAGCCCTTGCGGATCGGTGAGCAGGGCGTAAGGGGTGCTCCGATATCCGGTCAGCGCCAGCGCGACTCCCGCATCGAAATCGCCCAGGCGCGTGGGCGTGGCGAACGATCGGGCACGCCGCTGGCCGGCCGCGATCAGACCGCGCGCGTCGCGCAGCAGTTCGAATTCGTTGGGAGTTTCCAGACGCATGTCCGCCGCCTGCGTGCCCGGCACAAACGGCAGCCGGAAAGCGACATGGTTGCCGATCGAAAACGGCATCGGCCCCGCATTCGTGCCCTCGGCGGATACCTGATAAGTGATGGTAAGCCGGCCGCCGGCAAGCTCATAGGCCGCCCGCAGCCGGAACCCGAACGGATAACTGGCGCGTGTCTTTTCCGAGTCGCGCAATTCCACGCTGGCGCGGGCACCGTGTTCATCGGCGGAGTGGGCGGTTTCTGCCCAGACCATACCCTTGGCGAAACCGTGGCAAGGCATCGGATAACTGCGGTCGCCCACCAGGTAGCTGCCGTCGACGCAGGAACCCGCTGGAGTGCTTCCGGCCGGATACTGTCCCCCGAGGGCCGGCCAGAGAAAGGAAGCTTTGCCTCGAAAGCCGGGCTCCGATCCATAGTCGCGGGCGCGGTAAAGAAGCTCGACCCACGCTCCGCGGAACTTGACCCGGAAGCTGCTCAATTCGCCGCCCTCGGATGGCGCCACCGCCGCTTCCACGCCGGCGGTATCGTCGCGCAGCACGATCACCCGCGGAGATCCTGGTGTGCCCGCCGCTTCTTCCGAAACGCTGTATCGGGCGGGCGGAGCGGCGTGCGCGGCCAGGCTCCACAAACACAACGCTGCCAGAACCGGGCTCATTTCAACCCCGTGATTTTGGCGGCCCAGTCGATCTCCGCCGCCTCCCGGCCACCCGGGAATGGAGGAAGCTGCAGGTTGCCTTGCGCGTCGGCCGACACCCGGATTGGGTCCAGCCACTGGCCGGTGCGTGGGTTGTACCAGGCGAAGCGGTAGGCCGCATTCGGGCTCCAGTTCGCGGCCCGGACGCGGCGCGCCTTGTTTTCAAAATAAAGCAGGCCCAGGTCTTTCTCTTTCGTGCGCATGAGAAACGCCCAGCCGTCCAGGCCGCGCGCCGGGCTTCCTTCGGCTTTTCGCGGCGTCAAATCGTCCGAAGCCAGTAGCAGGTCGCGGTACCTGGCGCCCTCGGACAGAATGAAATTGCGCAGCCACTGCATATAACCAGCCGAAGTATACTTCAGGGCGTCCCAGAAATAAGGACGCCATCCAGCCGGCTCGCCGGTAGTGGTTATGTCATAGGCTGCGGTGCCGTGCACGTGGCCGCTCAAGCCGCCGGACAGCACGCAGCCATACATCTGCGCGCGCGAGAAGTAGTTGTCGCGTTCGGTATTCGGCTCGGGCCGTTCGCCGGCCGGACTGTTCAGGGGAAACATCCAGCCGGTGTAGTACGGCTCCAGGTCGAGCGCCGGATAAGGTGGCGTCAGGCCGAACAGCGTTTCCAGCTCCGCATAGATGCCATGGTCGCGCGGATTGTTGCCCGTGCTGTGCAGCGTGATCCAGGGTGCCTTGTCGCCGTGGCCGAAGGTGGTGTAGGTCGAGCGGTCGATCAGTGTGGTGACCGGCTGTCCGAAAGGCATGGGCCCGTATTTCCGCAGATGGTACTTCAGCGCGTCATTGTAATCTTCGGCCGACAAACTCGTGCCCTTCGGAATGATGTCCAGGTGAATCTTGCTGAAGATCATGTTGTAGGCGCCGTAGCGTGACACCATATACTGCACGAAGCGGGCGTAGGATTCCTGGAAGTTGAAATAGGCTTTCCAGGGCGGGGTATTGTCGCGCCTCACGGTTTCCAGCATGGCGATGAAGCCTTGCTGGTTGAGTAGCGCCATCTTCCTGTCCAGGCTCTGGAAATACGCCGGAATGACGCGATCGAAATCCGGCAGGCCCTCATGGTTGGGCACGATCTCGAAAGGACGGTAGCCGCGCTCATCGTGCATATCCTTGGCGGTCGTCTTTCCGTCCGGCAACGTCACGCCGAATTTCTCCCACGCATTGCGATAATAGACGCCCTGTTTGTCGGCGAAGGTAAAAGGATATTGGTCCGAGGCCCATGTGGGAAATGCCGCTATCATGCTGATGGAGTTGAACCCCTGCGCCTTGCGGAAGGCTACCGCCTGCTGGAACGTGATTCCAGGGCCGGGTTCGTAGTTGGGCTCGACCGGTTGTTCGGTCAGCGGCAACCGCCACGTGGACGCGGCCAGCCACGTATCGCCCACCAGAAAGAACGGAGTCCCGTCCGCATATTGCAGCGCGTGGCCGTTCGGTGTGGAGCGCAGGAAGCCGCGCCGGTTGGGGTTTTGTTGCTTTTCCTCTTCCGTCCACGCCCTCGCCGCGAACGTGCCGGATTTTCCGTTCAGGCCGCGGTCCCCGGGCTGGTTAGAGGCGCTGGTCCAACTCCACGTTCCCGGCGCCGTGGCCACAATTCGGACCCGAAATACATCTCCACCGTCCCAGAAGGCATAGACCCGGCTGGAGAACCCGGGGCCCGTCAGCTCTATCCAGCACGTCACCTCCGTGTAAGGGTTGTGGTAGCTTTGCGCGGAGCGAAATTCAAGCTCTTGAACTTCCCAGACATGGGCCGCACCTGGTCCGGCAGCCCAAGCCGGCAGGAGAAAGACGAGGGTAGAAGCCAGCCTGCAGAACATGCTCATAGAGCCCATACTAAACGCGCACGCCCCGCGAAACAAGTGAATCGCCGTTAGGCGGTGCTTTAAACGATCGCCACGAGTCGATACTTCGCAGCACGAGGCTTGACAATTCTCATTCGACCATGGCCGGGATTTGGCTCATCACGAGTACTCACGAGTCCGAAGGATTCCAAAAGGGATACATCGCGTCTCACCGCTTTGCGGTCCCGTCCGAGGGTCACAGCAAGCTCTGAGACCGAAGCCGGCTTCGCACGAACGGTACGGAGCACCCGCACTCGTTCTGCTGAGACCAGCCTCACCAGATCGGAAGGGTCCTCAAACGTCATCGTGATCTCTAATGGAAGCCTCTCGCCGCGATCCATCTTGCGAGCACGTTCCATGGATCGTCCGATGAATGCCTCAACCGATCCAGACGACACGGTTACACGTCGTGGGATCTCTTTCTCACCGGCTTTTGTGGCGCTCTTCATCTTTTTTCCTCCAAAGCTCCCGCACTTCCGTATAGAACCGCGCAGCCAACAATTCGTACCCTGCGAACGCGAACGATTCCTGCCGCCCCATAAAATGCCTGTGATGGTGATCGTGGCTGTTGTCGTACCCGAGCACACACCCATTGTCCAGTCCGCATATGTTTGGGTTGATGTACGCCAGACTGTACCTCACGACTTCCCCCGTCCGCACTCTCCCAAACCTCTTCTTTCAGCATTGAACCACGTCGTGGCCGCTTCAAAAAGACGGTCTCGTCTACGACCTGCTGAATGGGTAGCGTGCCTGTCCGTTTCTTGCCCAAAGCCCAGGATAGCACAGGCGGGACATTCTACGCCCCACCTGCTGAATCCCAGGGCCGGCTCTTTCCGAGCCGGCGGAGCTGTCGAGTAAGAGGCCGGCGGTTTGAAAATCTGATTCCTGGGGGCCCAGGACGGTGGCTCCCCACAAAACCCGTTTTCTAACCTCTCCGGCGCGCAAGTTATTGAATCTAAAAGGCGAATGGATGGTGATGAGAGATGGGCAGTTCACAGCTATTCGAGCGGTAGCCGCAGGTGAATTCCGGCCCGTGCTCTGGCAAGAAAAAACTGACAGTTTTCTTGCAGGCGAGGATGCCTGTGACGGACCTATCGACTGAAGAAAAAGCTCTTCGCAGGATCCACGGCAATGGAAAAGGCTGGGCGTTTTCTGCCCGGGACTTCGCCGACCTCGTGAGCCGCCCGACGGTCGACTCTGCACTCCACCGGTTGGAGCGTAAAGTAAAGGTTCGATTTGGCGGGCAGAGACGATTCGTCGCGGGGGGGATGGAATGCGTGGCACCTTGTAAAGAAAGTGCGTTGCGACTGAGCCGACCCGCGCAGGGTAACTGATGGCTCGGACGGCGCCGTGGCGTCGAGGTGGCATTACACGCCGGGGTTCTAGGGAAGAATCTCGACGGAGGTCCAGTGCCGGTCCGCGGAGTTGCCGAGGAGGTATCCGCCGGCAATCCCTGCTGCCCATAGGCCAGCGAAACCGGCTGCCTGTTTGCCCGAACCCTTGGAACCGAACGCGGCCCCAATACCGCACATCAACCCCACGATGGCGCCTAGGGGCGTCAAGACAGCTCTGTAAGTCCAGCCCTTCTTCAGCATTTCGAGCCTGTGCAGCGTAGCGCGCGGCACCCGAAGCGGGCCTTTGGGATAGGCCTTACGGTCGGTGGTCTTGGCGACACTCAGCACCAGGGCGCCTGATTCGATGCCCGCCGCCTTCCCCGTCACAACGGCGCCGCCCGGCATGGTGATAGAGACGGTATGGCCGATTACGACATTCAGTCCTTCCCAGGGGACACGAAGCAGCGGAGTGCCATCCGCCAACACCGGGAGCAGTAGCAGGATGCCAATCGCCAATACTCGATTCGTTCTTTGAGTCATCTGCATGAACTTGTGCCTTTCAGGACGGCGGCTCGAGGCCAGCGACTAGTGTTCCGGAATTTTCATTTTGGACTTCCAAGTCCGATTCAGTATAAACCAAGCCGCCATCCTTTGGCCCTGCAAGACCAGTTGTCGTTCCGCTTCGGCAGCACCAAGCGCCGCCACAGATTACCCAGGTTGTAGGCGATCACACTCAGCCAAAGCCGCACTTCATTGGACCGAAACCGGTGGCAGGACAAGCGGGCCATCTTGACGGCCTGCTTACCCTCCTTTATCCACTGCTCCGCGTCCGAAATCGACTGACGAACCGGCTTCTGCAATTCGTGCGGAGGCATAGGTATAGAAAGGGAAGCGATCCTTTTCGCGCCACCGGAGGACAACGCTGTCATCGATTGATACAGACCTGGACAACCGTCCTGGCAACTGCGGATTCACGTGCAGATAGCACCAGACCAGGCGGCTTTGTGGCGCCAGCTTTCGGGCCAGATCACAGATCAACTGCTCAAAGTCCGCGGCGCCAGACCAGTCGGGCAAGTTCGAAAGATAAACCCTGCTGGTCTCAACCGGCAATTGGTCACGCACATAAGCGTGCAGATCGCAATGTACCCAGCGCAACCGATCGATTTCCTGCCTGGCCTTCGTAAACCCATCGGCCGTGAGATAGTATGGAGCCGCATCCAGAGAGAGCAGGCAGCCCATTGTGTGGATCTGCAGCCAAGGGTTCCGTGCCGCCGGAGTATCGCTGCAGAAGGCACGCAACTTCGCCCAATACTGCTCGCCCAAGGGAATTGCGCTCTGCCGGTGTGCCAGGCTTTGCCGGTCAATCCCATAGCGCGAGAAAATGCCAGGGTTGAAAGCCAGACGAAAGAATGCCCTTAGCCAAGCGCGGCCGATACGGCGGTCAAAGAGCGCCTGCTGTTCAGCGCACGTGGAGCACCGTGCCAGATCGTCGAACGCGCTGCCCAGCAGGGGGCGGATGACAAGCCCCAGCTTTCGGATGAATTGTTCGTAACGACCGCACCAGATTGCGCCGCGAGAACACAGCACACGCTCATGTAGCCGCCAAAAATCCGCGCTGGCGCCGGGCAGCCGCGCGATGCACTGGCCCAACCACCGGCGCCGATCCGATCCCGAAGCGCTCGTAAAGCCCAGAAGGCCGGCCGCAGCCTCGCGTTCAAGGCATTGGATGGCAGCCGCTTTCAAACGGCAAAGGTGGAGCTGCGGCTCGCTGATATCGACGGCGATTATCCTGCGGGCACCTAGAGCTAGAAGAGATAGTGGTATGTCACCCGCACTGGCAATGCAGAGGACCGTCTGCCCGTCGACGTCGAGAGCGGCCGATGCGGTGATCTCGTCCTCTTGAGAGAACCCGAAGTCGAACAGGAAACTCATTGCGGCGTCCCGGCCAGAAGGTCGCAAGCATCCGGTTGCGAAAGGAACCCATACTCGTCCGCAAGTCTTGCCAGAACATCTACCGCTTCCGGGTCGACCGGTCCGACCAAATCGAGCGATTCCGCGAGCGATGGGGTGGCCAAACCAAGGAGCATGGCTTCGGCCGCGCAACAAAACGCAGTGCCGGTATGAATGTGCGAGGCCATCACAAAATCGTGCTCGCCCGGCAGGACCACTGTTCCCGCCAACGGAATGACGTGCAGATCATCGAGTTCGCGCGCCGCCGGCGATACCGCGGCCGGCGCCGATATGTCCGCCACAACTGTCGGATGGCCGCGCCGGAGGTGGTACGGATAGAGTAGCGGTTCGTTGGTGGCCACCGCGATAGCGATCACGCCGGCGTCGCGGACGGCCGTGATGTCGGTCGAGCTTTCAATCGATATTTCCGGGTACTGTGCTGCCAGTAGATCGGCCAGCGCCCGCAAGCGGCGCCGATCGCGGGCGATCAGTATGACTCGCGAAAATGGATGCGCTCCGCGAAGGAGATGCCGGGTCAGCGCCGATCCGATATTGCCCGTCGCGCCGATCACCGCCAGAGCCGGGCAGCTCTCGCCGACCATTCCGCGGTCCTGGCAGGCCCGCAGAATACGCCTTGCCCCAACGGCGACGGTCAGCGAGTTGCCCGTTGTCAGACGCAGTCCCGGCGGGGGATGGAGCGCCATGCCATCGCGGGTGACAACGCTCGTATACGCTCCCAGGGAAACGACTTCGCACCCCTGTTGGGCGGCCATTTCAACGCCCTGCTGAAGGCGTCCGATCAGCTCGTGCCGCTTTCCGCTGCGGTTCATCTCTTCGATCGCCGCCGGACCCGCACCGATCAGCAAGAATGAAAACCAGACCCGTCCGTTGAAGAGGTTGCGCGCCATTAACGGCGTCGGCTTCATCGCGGTAAGAGCGGACATGCGGTGCAGAAGACTGCTCCGCGCCGCCCGCGAGAGAGCCGATAATGCGGGGTCGAGCATGGCGATGTCCCGCTCGGGCATGACCAAATGCCCGAGCAAGGCTACCCGCCGGGCGCCGGCGGCGGGCCTTTCCAGTGCGCATGAAAACCGCGGCAGGTCCGGTTCCTCCGACGCGCCTCCGGGCAGGCTGAGTTCGTCCTCCACCAGACAGCCCAGCAACTCGGCGGAGTCTTTCCGCTCCACGGCGTTACAGAAGGCCTCCATCCCGCGTTCCAGCCGCTCCATGTCGCCGTCACTGATGTAGATGCTCGGCTCCACGCGAAGGGTGTTGCAGGCCGAGAGCGTCGGCAACAGCCGCAGCCGATGGCGATTGAGGAGATACGAAGCGGCTGCCACACCCAGGAGTTCGTGCCGCTCCGCCAGTCTCAAGCTGAACATCTGTTCCCCGATGGCCGGATCGAGGTGGATGCCCAACATCAGTCCGCGCCCGGTAATGCCGCGGATGACCTGGGGGTGGGCCGCCGCGAGCCGGGAGAGTCTGGCTTTGAGCACGGCGCCCCGGTTCGCAGCCAAACCCGGCGCGTCCTCCTCCTTGATTAGCCCGAGAACGCGGCGTGCGATCGCACAGGAGAACGCATCGCCGCCAAAGGTAGTGGCGTAGCGCTCGTCGAAGCTATCCACGTAACGCGACCGCTCGATCAAAGCCGCCGATATCTTGGCAATGCCGCCGCCCAGGGCCTTGGCAAACAGANNAACAGATAGTAGTTGGCGTGGATTCCTTCCGAGGCGAGAAACGACCCCGCGCGGCCAAGCCCACACTGGATCTCATCGGCGATCAACGGGAATTCCCGGTCCTGGAGCTGCCGGACTATAGCGGCCGGCGCTTCCGCTATGCCGCCTTCACCAAGTATGGGTTCATAAATGGCGGCGATAATCGAGGAGAACCGCGCTTCCGTTTCTACCAGACGGCCTTCCTCGTCGGCGAGCGCCGGCACTGCAATCTCGTGGGCGGTGAGCATGGCTTCGATGTCCGGCTCGCCGTCGAGCGGCAGTTCCAGGCGAACCAGACCGGTCATGGGCGAGAAGATCCGGGCCTTGCGCCCGCCGCGGAGAGAGCGTGCGCCCAGGCTGTTGCCGTGAAAAGACCGTTCGAAGACGAGTACCCGCGGAGGAGTCGCCGCCAGTTTCTCCTCGGCAGCCGCCAGAGTGCGCGCCAACTGCCGCGGAGCGCGGTGGCCGAACTGGCGCTGCTGCGAACGTCTCCACCGGTTCCAACGCACCCGCCGCTCCAGGAATGCGTGCGCCAGCGCCATCTCGACGGCTTCCGCGCCGGTCGACCCGAAGCGCACGATGTAGGACTGTCCGGTGAACCCGGAAACAGCGCGCACCAGGAGCGCCGCGAGTTCGCCCTCATGGCGCCGGAGCGAACCCTGGTCGCCAATCCAGGGGAGACTTCCCGCGGCGAATTCCTGCGCGGCGGCGGTCAACGCCGGGTGGCGATGACCCAACAGATTCAGGCCGAACCCGCCCACCAGGTCGAGAACCTGTATCGATTCTCCCCGGTATTCGTAATAGAGATAATCTCCCTCTGCCCGTACGTAGTTCTTGTCGAGACGCGCCAGTTCCAGCAGTGCGCCACGGTGCGGGCTCACCAGGCGCACGGCCGCGGGATGGAGCAGGCGATCGCGCTTGATCTCCACAACGCCATCGGCCGCTACCATTCGGCCCGTGAGCGCGCGCAGCGCCTCCCGGTACTTGGATTCCACCTGCTGCCGCGAGACATTCCCCTTGGCGGTCAGGGGCGGAGTCCCGGCGATACAGGCAAATCGTGCGATCGTCAAATGCCGCAGTTCAAAATCGTCGAGAGTCCCCAGCAACCGCTCATGGCGCGCCTCGATGGCGCTGCGAATGCGCTGGCAGAGCCTGCGGCTGGTTAACCAGGGGGGATTTTGCGCGGCCGGTTCCTCGTGCGGGCAATCGCCGGACTTGCCACCAGTGAAGATCAGCGCCACGAGCCCCGGCTCTTCCGCCAGGGGGAACATTTCCATGTGGCTCACCAGAGGGGAGACATCCCGGTAGCGTTGGTTGATCAACCCATACGGCACTTTCACGCCGAATCCATCCTTGGTGAAGTCGGCCTGCTCCCGGCCCAAATACTGCAGGCCTTCGTGCGTCCGCTCGACCAGGTCGCCTGTGTAGAACCATGCCGGTTCGCCGGAGGCGCCAGCGCCCGCCAAGTCCTCCGGCCCCAGATAGCCATCGAAGCCAAAGGGGACTTGTACCCATAGCTTGAAGACGCCGCCACTGGCTGCCGAGGCGGGCTCCAAACCGATCCGTACGCCCGGCAGGGGATTGCCCATCAGCCCCGCCGAACATGCGAGCGGGCCTGGGGCCAGGGTTGAGAGGACCTGCATGGTCTCGGTCATGCCGAAACCGTTTTCCAGGCGCAGGCCGAGGGAATCCGACACCCGCCGGCAGAGCGCCGCATCGAAGGGCGCCCCGCTCGAAACGCCGCAACGCAGATGACTGAAACAGGTGTCCTTCAGTTGGGGGAAAACGCGGCCCAGTTCCAGCATGGTGTGAAACGCGGCCGGCCCGCCGGTCACGTGAAGCGGGGTCATTTCGGTCAGGAGCGCCCTGACCCGGTCCGGATGCTCAAAGAACCACTCGGGCGGCACAAGGCACAGCGCCTGGCGCGTCCACACGGCGTTCCAGAACGCGCGCAATCCCATCGAATGCGCCAGCAGAAGGCAGAGACAACGACCGCCGAGCGTTTCCGGCGAGTAGAAGCCCGCCGCCGACCAGGATTCACAGCAATTCAAAATCGCGCGCTGCCTATAGCCGACCAGCTTGGCCCGGCCGCTGGTTCCCGATGTGGTCAGAATCAACGTGAGATCCCGATCGCTGGAAGAGCCGCGCAGCGCCTCGACCTCCGGCGAAGAGAGCCCGTACCGGCCGGGCGTCTCTTCCAGGAGCGCCGTCAAGCCGAGATCGTCCTCGAAGCAATATGCCGGCACATTCATTTGCCGGGCCGCGGCCTCGAGGGTACCGAACAGAGTCAGGTCCGCCTCGCAACGGTCTCCATCGCGCAATTCGCGGGCGGCCCAAAACACGGCCTTGGCCTTGGTGATGGCCAGCCACTCTCCAAACGACGCGGTGTCGAGGTACATCGGAAAGAGCACGCGCATTCCCGATGCGGCCAAGGCGCCGTAGAGCGCCGCCGCCAGAGTCTCACTGGTGCGCGGCAGGCGGGCGAGACAGACGCAATCTCCCGCCGACAGCCCGAGAGCCCGCAACCTATGGCTTAGCTTTACCGCGGCGTGTCGAAAGCTTCGCAGAGAGATGGTGAACTGCCGGTGCCCCGCCGTTCCAAGAATGATGGGTTCTGTGTCGTCTTCCCCAGGAGAGGCCCTGAAGATCAATTCCGCTAGTGAATCCGGCCCGTGCCCGTCACGGAATTCCAGTGGAGAGAGAATCACCTCCGCGAATATGGGTGTTGCGGAAGACACACAAGCGATCATAGCATCAACAGGCCTGAACCCCCCTTATGGAACTCTGAGCAAGGCATCGATGCCGGCGCGGACGTGCGCACGTTCCGCGACGAGCACTCGCATCCGTCCCTCCGGATCGGGGACGAACACGTCCACCTGCGAACCCATTCGGATGAGTCCAAACACTTCGCCTTGCGCAATTGAGACCCGGTCGCGCAAAGTGACGATCTTCCGCGCCCAGCGATCGGCTATCTGGGTTACGTACACCGACAGGTTTCGATTCGCGAACACATAAGAGGCGCGCTCGTTGTGCACCAGGTATTCGCAATCTTGCCAGTAAGGCCGAAGGTCGAAAAACAGGTTGCTCTGGCCGTGGAACATGTTGGTATTGCCGCCGCGGGATTTCGCGGGGAACCGGTGGGAGATCTTCCGCACGAAGCCGCCGACCGGCGCACGGTTGTAGTGCACGTCGAATGGGGACATGAAGATGCCCACCAGCCAGCCATGGCGCGGCACGGCCGGATCGTCGAGAGTCATAAGATCGTCGAGTAGAATCGGTTGCCCTTTCTTGATCGAGAACACTTCCTCGCCAGGCAACACTCGGCGGACATACACGACGAAGCCATCGGCCGGAGATAGAATGACATGCTCGTCGGGGTTTATCTTACGTTTCGGATTCCGGAAAAAGAAAAAGAAACGCCACGCTGCGAACAGCCCGGCGAATCCGGCGGCTATGGCCAGTGCGGTTTCCATGATTACCAATCCGCAATCGACCGCATGACCCGGTCCAACGCGGGAAACACCTTGGTTCCGAACCGGCGGTCAAACCACTGCGCCGGCTTCATCACCAACAGGGCGAACGGCCAGTACAAGACAATCTCGGTGAACACCAGGAAGTCCAACGCGAGATTCGTGCCGCGTTCCTTGAGCGGGATCATAGCAGCGCCAGATCGATAAACGGAAGGCGTGTGTCCAAGGCGCCCCCTTGCAGCCACTTCTCTTCCAGCGTCATCATCGCGATGTGGGATAGCAGCTTCGTCGCCGGAAAGCCCTTCGCCGCATCGAGCATCGGGTCCCCGGAACACGAGCCGAAGACCAGCGTGTGGTACTTGCGGTTGCGGTACTCGCGAAAAACATGCCCGATCAGGGCGTGCATCACTTCCACGGACCGGTCGCGCGCCGCCCAGTCGGTGAGAAAAACGTCCCGGAACGCCTCTCCGGGCGGAGGCAAACACGGCACGCCGCCGAGCGCAGCCGCCACCACGGATGCCGCGCGCACCAGGGTCAGCCCAAATCCGTAGCGAATGACGCGGTTCTGCTTGAATGCGCCAGTGTCCCAGGCGGCGCAGACGCCGGCGAGTTTGCCCGCCTTCTCGACCACGAAATAGCCGTCGATGGCGAGTCCGGGCCGCTGCTGCAAGCGGGCGGCGAACTCGTCCCGGCTTGTTACAAGGCCGAAAAGCCGCGGCATATGCTCGGCGCGCAGCAACGAGACGATATCGTCGATGTCGTCAAGCCGCGCGCGGCGCACCGGCAACTGCGGCCGCTTCGGGTAGGGAAAGGCGAGCAGGAGGCTTCGGGCCTCCAGTTGACCGATAATCCGGCTTCTCAGGCCGCCGGGACCAGCTGCGAGTCTGTCGCCGAGCAGAGCCTCGGCGGCGCGATTTCCCTTCATGACGACCGCATACCCAAGCTTGGCCCGGCCGGCGCCGTCGTTCGCGAAGTAGCCCAGCGCCTTCCTCAAGTACCCGCGCCCGCGGGATTCCGGTCTGAAGTAACAGTCGGTAATGTGCATGACCGGAGTCACGGAGCCGTTGACATAGGCCTGGTGATACCCCGCCATGACGAAGCCCAAAAGCGTGTCGCCCTTGACAAAGCCGCTCCACACGGCTGGGTCGTATTTGAGGTCGGACATAGCAAAGATGTCGGGCTGCCGGTCAAAGCAGAGGGACAGGCCACCGGCCTCGATGGGCGACTGGCGCAGAATATCGAGCATCGCGCCATTGTGCCGGCGATCCAGTCGAATGACTTGCACTCCGCGGGCCGTGCGCGACGACGGTATCATCCACGCAATTGTAGCGGAAATCCATTACACTCGAAGCGTGAAACGCATGCGACAACGGCCGGCCCTGCTTGCCCTCTTGCTGACTTGCGGAGCAGTGGCGGCTGCGGCTGAGCAGGCCCGCGACATCATGTTGGAGGTCGAGAAGCGCGCCCTGACGGATAGCCAGAGCTACCTGGGCGCCATCGAAGTCATCAACCCCAAGGGCAAGACCTTGCAGCGGACCTGGCGCTTCTGGCGAGAGGGAAACCTCGGCCACAGCAAGACGCTGATACGCTTCGATGCGCCCGCGGATGTGCTCGGCGTGGCGCTGCTCAGTCTGCGGGCGCCGAATGCGCCCGCGGCGCAGTGGCTGTACACGCCCTCGAACCAGCGCGTGCGGCGACTGGCGGCGCAGGAGAAATCGCAGCGGTTCATGGGTACGGACCTGGCCAACGAGGATGTTGAAGAACACTCCGTGGAGGATTACGACTACAAGATCGTCGGGGAGGAGGATTTCGCCGGCCAGCCGATCTACAAGATCCGGGCAGTCTGTAGAAATCCGAACGATACGCAGTACTCGTGGATGGTCCTATATGTGCGCAAGGATATTCTCGCGACCACGTTCATCGAGTTCTACGCCGCTGGCAAACTGCGCAAGACCCTGTCGAGGGGCGAGGGGCGGCAGGTCCAGGGAACTTGGACGCCGCTCCTGGTGGAGGTGAAGGACCTGGTTCGCGGCTCGATGACACGCATTCGCGCCTCGAACGTCCAATACCATGTCAAGTTCGCCGCCGATTGGTTCACCCTGGATAGTCTGCGCAAGATCCAGTGAAATCCCATTTATGGGACTCGCGGGCAGTGCTTCCTGATCAGGGTGTATAAGCGAAAGTTCGGCAGCGCGTAAGGTCCCAGAAAGGCCTTGCCGGTGTTCAGCATGGCGCCTGCGATGGCCCGCGAGGGATCGGCCCAACTGACCATGCTGGCGAATCCCCAGTGTCCGAATGCTTCCTCGTAATAAGGCAGAAACAGGCTATTGCGCCGGTTACCCAGCATGAAGCCTTCGCTGTAGCGCATCGGCGTGAAAAGAGTTCCATCGAACACCGTCCGGGAAGCCGGGCGCAGCGCTTGTTCCACGGTTTCGCGGTCGAACAGCCGCTTGCCCTCGAATTCCCCGTGATTGAGGAGCATCTGGTAAAACCGGCACGCTTCATCGGCGGTGGCTATCAGATTCACGGTGGGAAGAACCGACCGCATGCACCTCGCGTCGTTGGTGAGTTCGACGTACGGTTTCCAATCGAGCGCGGACATCTTGCGGGTCAGACCGGAGATCACTCGCGGAATCGGCAAGCCTGTAACATAGTTGGTGGCGATCTCCGGCACATCTTCCTCGCGCGCGCCGTAGTTGAGGAATCGGAAGCCGAGAGGATCCTGGATGGTGCTGCGCAGGAACTGCCGGATATCCTGTCCCGTCACCCGCCGGACGATTTCGGCCAGCACAAATCCGGCAGTCATCGTGTGGTAAGCGACTCTCGTGCCGGGCGGGCAGCGGGGCTTGAGGGCGCAGATCAGATGCACGCACGCGTCGAAATCGAGCAGCGTATCGCGGTCCACCGCGGGCGGCATTGCCGGAATACCGGCGGTGTGGGTCAATGCGTGGTGAATGGTGATCCGGTCTTTTCCGTTGGACCTGAACTCGGGAACATAATGGCACAATGGGTCGTTCAGGCGGAGCTGCCGCCGCTCGGCAAGCTTGTGGATGAGCATTGCCAGAGCGGCCTTGGAACCCGAGAACATGCAGAATGGCGTGGCCGGGGTGGCGATTGTCTTTGGGGAGGAAGGGCAATCGTCAGGGCCGTTGCCGTTGACGTGGCCGATGGATCTCTTCAAGACGACCTTCCCGTGACGCCGCAAGCAAAACGAGATTGCCGGATGGATGCCGGTCCGGTACAACTCCGTCACCCCGCTCCAGATGGCGTCGACGCCGGTCCGCGTCAGCCCCACCTCACCCGGATCGGCCTCCTCGGCCGGGTCAAATCGAGTCACGGCGGAGATGTCTTCCGGCACGAAGACGGTCTTGTTCCACCGTCTCCGAGTTTCACTCATAGGCCAACGCCTCGACGATGGGGGTCTTCAACGCCGCACGGCAGGGGATCCACGCGGCGAGGAGCGAGACGATCACAACGCCGGGGATCAGCAAGAGCGACCATACCAAGGGAAACCGGTACGGGAACACCCAGCCAACGAAAGCCGCGTTGAGCGAAGCCACGGAGTAGTAACCGAGGACGCAGCCGACGCAGGCGCCAAGAACGGTGCCAACCAGACCGATACAAACGGCTTCCAGGAGGATGGCCTTGCGAACCTGCCATCCCTCGGCCCCCAGCCCGCGCAGGATACCGATCTCCCGCTGGCGTTCCGTAATCGAGACCATCAGGGAATTGACAATCCCCAACACGGCGACCAGGACGGCGATGATCATCTGCGCGTATTGCAGTTTCAAGAACTGATCGATCAATCGGGTGGCTTCGGACCGCATCTCCGCGTTGGTCAGCACGAACATGTTGCGCAGGCCCGCGAAGTGCGCCTGGATCTCGCGCTTCACGGCGATCGGGTCGGCGCCCGGCTGGACCATCAGATGGAAGAGATCCACTCGGTCGTCCTTCCAAACCCGTTTGTAGGTGGCGCGATCTATGAAGAGCGAGCCCGTTTCGGACGTATAGTCCACCTGGACGCCAGCCACCTGGAACCGCTGAATGCCGGCGGGGGTTTCCAGAACGATGCCGCTGCCTTTGGAGACGTGGAAGATTCGGGCGAAGTTGCTGGAGACCAAAACACCGTTCTTCCCGGCCATGGCGGGAATCAGTTCCTCGACGCGGCCTTCCTCCAGAAGCGGTTTACTGCGGCGAAGCCATTGATCGAGCTCGATTGAAAGCAGGAGTGGGTTCTTACCCCGATAGGAGATGTTGAGCAGGCGCAGGGAGTCCACTTGCCGCACTCCGGGAACGCTCTTCAGTTCTTCACCCAGCGAGGGTGGAAATTGGAACGTGCGCGCCGTCAGGCTCTCGGAGGCGGAAATAAAAAGATCCGGGTTGAAAACCGAGTTCAGCCACTCGGCGAAGGACGCCTTGATGCTGACGCTGAAGGTGGCCATCACCAGCACGCAGGCCAGGCTGAATGTCAGCGCCGCGACGGTGGCGCTGGTGCGGCGCGGCGCCTGGAGCAGACTATCGCTCGCCAGCCGCCCCTCGGGGCCAAACAATCGCCCCATGGGCACTCGCAGCAGCCGTGCCAGGAGGTGAGAGAAGGTTGGCACCAACAGCGCCAGGCTGACAAACAGTACGGAGATAATTACCGACTGAGCGGCGACGGATTGGGCCCATGGCGAAAACCCGCCGGCGATGCAGGCAATCGCCAACCCCATCCCGATCCTGCGGCGCAGCCGGTTCTCGCTCCGGGAGAGCGTCTGGTGTTTTCCCTTCTGGAGCGCCAGCGCCGGATCCACGCGGCTGGCGGCGCGCGCCGGCAGAAATGCGCCGGCCATCGAAGCCGCGACTCCCAATAGGAAAGCGATGCCGGCCCAGAATTTGTCGACCTGAAGCCCGCCGGTCTGGAGATGCATCCCATAGGTCTGCTCGACGACCGCGGCCATGAAGCGCATCGAGGCGCGCCCCATCCACACGCCGGCGACGACCCCCGCCGAGGATCCCACTACGCCCAGCACCAGGCTTTCCGCCAGAAACAGGCCCTGAATTGCGGACCGGGTTTCGCCCAGCGCCCGCAGAATGCCGATTTGAACGCGCCGCTGCGTCACGCTGACCGAGAACGCATTGAAGATCAGAAACACGCCGATCAGCAGGGCCAGCAGGCTGCACAGGAACAGCACCCGGCTGTAAGCCTGCATCAGACTTTCGGTCTGACGCCCGCGCCGCAAGGGCGGCTCGACTCGATAGGCGGGTCCAAGTTCCGACTGTAGCCGCCGCACGACATCGTCGATTCCCGCTCCTTCCGCGAGCGCGAGATCCACCCTGTCGAATGTCCGCCCGCGGCTGAACAGGGTCTGCGCGGAATAGATGTCCATCACGCCGATGTTCCCGCCGAATGCCTTTGCCATGCCTCTCGGCTGCATGATCCCCTTCACGGTGACCGTCTTCTTGCCCAGCGCGGTGACGATAGTGAGCGAACTGCCCTCATCGAGATGGTTTCTGGCGGCGAACTCCTTCGCCACGATAATGGCGTCGGGCTGCGCGAGGAAGCCGAGCGGATCGGAGATGGCATCCTCATCGCCCTCCAACGCATAATCCCGCATAGACCGGTCGCCCCCCATATCGACGCCCAGGATGAGCATATTCCCCTCGGTGGCATCGGCTGTCCGCACCACCGATTCGATCACCGGGACGGCGGCGCGCACGCCCTCGGTTGCGCGCACTCGGTCAACCACGTCTTCCGGCAGGCCTCCCGCCACAGCCGACACTTGGAGGACGGCATTCCCGGCGATCTGGCCGATGGTGTCGCTCAGGGATTTTGAAAGCGATGAACTTGCCGAGCGCATGGCGGAGAACATCGCCACGCCCAGAACGATGCCGAAGACGGTCAGGATATTGCGCAACAGGTGTCTTCGGAACTCGGCGATACTGACGTAGCGCAGAAGCGCGAACACCGGTTAGCTCCCCCCGTCCGTGAAACGGCCGTCTCGCATGCTCAAGATCCGGTTGCAGGAACCGGCGGCGGTGGGATCGTGGGTCATCATGACGACGGTTGCGCCGAATTGCTCTCGCACTTGCCCAAGGAGCGAAAGGACCTGCTTCGCCGACTCCGAATCGAGGTTGCCCGTGGGTTCATCGGCTAGAATTACGGGCGGCTGCAATGCGAGCGCCCTGGCTATCGCCACGCGTTGCTGCTCGCCTCCCGAGAGTTCGTCCGGCAGATGATCGAGCCGGTCTTCGAGGCCGACCGTCTTCAGCAGGTCCGCCGAACGCCGGGCGGCTTCTTTGCCGCGAATTCCCGCCAGGTGCATCGGAAGGGCGACATTATCTAAGGCCGTGAGCGTGGAAAGAAGGTTGAAGAACTGGAAGATGAATCCGATCTTCCGGCGCCTCAGACGCGCCAGCGCGTTATCGTCGAGTCCATTCAGATCGATACCGTCGACCAGAATAGAACCTTCGGTGGGCCGGTCCAGCCCGCCGATGATGTTCAGGAAAGTCGACTTTCCGCAGCCCGATGGTCCCATGATGGCGACCATCTCGCCTCTTGCGACGTCCAGCGAAACGCCTTGCAGGGCCTGTACGGCGCGTTTGGAAGCGTATCTCTTGGCCAGATTCTTCGCCTGAATCATATGATCCTGCTGCACCCAAATGTTTCCGCCACTACAAATTCCCAATGAATCTATGACATCTGAATATCTTGTCTAATGGTGAACAGCCACAGTATACAGCCAAGCGTCTGTCCGGTGTGTTTCTGCGTTCCAGACGATTCCAGACGCGTTCCAGACGTCGCGTTCCAGCAGAAGGTTGGACCCGAGTAGCCCCGGAAAAGCAATTTCGGTTGTATCGAAGTGCGCCGGCGCCGTGCGACTGGGGGGCAAGGCAAAGGCTCATCGCCAGCGCATTCAAGTCTCGTTCTGTGAAGTTGATCCGCACTACCCGCGCCGTGTCGTTATCCGAAGCGGCAACTCAGCATTGTCCTTTGCGGCGATCACCGTCGCTCCGCACGCGATTCCGGCGGCCACAGCGGCATTCTGCGACGCCCACGTGCGGGCGTACCGCTTTTCTGATCGTTACCCTGTTGCAGGCAGGCGCCCCACAGGTAGATGGCACCGCTCGTCCAGTTGTCGCCGTTGTCGGCGAACTGGCGCACGACTATCCATAGCCCCGTCTTGCCGCCCGCGAGCGCGCCTGAGATCTTGAACCGCTGCCAGGCGGTCGTGAGCGTAATGCTGGTCGGGCCCGCGAGGTAGCCCGCATAGGCGTTGTCCACGATGGCTATGGATACCTGCTTCGTTCCGGATGCGACCTTGGCCCAGACGTAGAATGTGTACTGGCCTCCGGACGCGAGGCCCGCCAACTGCTGCTGGATGATCGGCGTCGCGGTCACCGCCGTGATGGTGTCCGCGGTCGTGTTGCCATCCGGCGCGGCGATGGCGCTTGCCGTGCAGGAAGCACGGACACCGTGCCGGTCGCGGCCTGGCGCAGGGACTTCCTGGTTGCGGTGCTGTTCCCCGCTAGGCGCGCCCAGGCGAGCGACCCGTTCGCCGCGATCAGTTCGCCCAGTATCGGTGGTTCTGATGCCGGAGCAATTATTCCTCGGCGCGATCATGAGCCGTCCGACTCCACAATGCACGTAGCAGCCGAGATCTCGGCCAGGCAACCGGGTTCCCTTTCGGCCGCAACCGCTGCCTCAGTGATGCAGCGTCGGGAGGGCCGCTAGTAGATCGGTCGTCATGGCTTTCTCACATTCAGCGCGTAGAACCGCGCGCCGGTGGCCTGGTCGGCCAGGCGCTGGCCGAACTCGACGTGCAGGGTCATGAGTTGGTACCCCCACCAGATCAGGATCATCAGCACAATGACGTGGCCGACCTGGCGCAGAAGATTCGACATCATCGTCAAAGCTCCCGCGCTGCGCCCTATTTGAAGTCCGCCCCAATCGCGAACCCGAACGTGGGGGACACGCCGGCTCCATTGATCTGCTGGACATCCACCGTACCGCTCACGTAGGAATTGGGGATGGTGCTGAACAGCTTCAGGAATGGGAACTTGGTGGCTGCTCCCGCCAGGAGCACCTTGATGCCCCCGCCTCCCCCGAAAACCGCCGTAGCGGAGCCGTCGCCCGTGGCCACCCCGGCTTTGGCGGTGGCAAAGAGGGCAACCGTGCCGTGGGGGCTACTATAGAAGAACCGCTTCACGCCGGTCGTAACCGTGGCGAGCTTGCTGGTCATGTTCAGCGTGGTTTCGTTGTAGGTGTTTTCGGCGAATTTGGTATCGAAGAATCCGCCACCTTTCATCTGCGGGGTGTCGTAGTGATTGAAACCCAAGAAGGCGCCGGCAGAGTACTGCGCGCCGGGGGCAGTGGGTGTTGAAGACGTGTCTGCCTGCGCAAATGCGGAAGCCGCCAGGAGCGTAAGCAGGGCGATAGTTACAGCGATTCGAAGGTGCGTCATTTGGTTTTGTCCTCTCTGAATTGGCGCCCGGATCTCCGGGCGCGATGGGCTTACAGGAATCTCGCGCCGACTTTGCCGGCCGTCTCCAGCCACGCCTTCATGCGCTGCCAGAACGTTTTGGGTTTTACAAAGTCTGACGTCGCGGTGTGGATGTCGGCGGCAATGCCATCGGCGCTCTTGCCGATGCCCACCGCCGATTCAGCGAGCTTGGGCGCGGCCTTTCCGACCGCTTCGGAGGTTTCAGCCACGCCGCGCGCGGCGACTGTGGCGGAACCGACGAGAGCCTTCACGTCCCAGTACATGTCGTCCCAGGAATCCTTGGCGTCCGATTCCAGTGCCACAGCGCCATCGACCGCGGGCTTCACGTCGTTTCGCAACGCCTCGACCGTCCGGAGCGCGGTGTCCGCGCGCGCCAGCGTGTCCCCGAGGCGCCGGTCTGCCATGCTGCGGAATTCCGTGATTTGCCGGAACGATTCGGATTGGATCGTGCTGAGCTGGGCGTCAGCTTTCCCCAGCAGGTCCTTGCGCGCGACCTCGACCTGGTTGATCAGGTCGACGCGGGTCGCGGCTATCTCGGCCAGCAGCGCCGCGCGCGTAGCCTGGATTTCGACAGAAACCGCCACGGGCAACGCACGGGTGGCCTGTGTGGCGGCGTGCAGCAGGAGGACGGCCTGGACTGCCACCCCGGTCAACGCCGCCAACAGGGCGCACGACAGAGCCAGTCTAAACCGTTGCATTGTTCGTCACATCCATACAGGAATACAAGAATGCTGTGGGGTCGACCAGGTCGCGGCGCCGCATGAATGGCGGGTGGTTCCGGTCGGTGAGCGGGCCCTGCGCCGTGCCGGCGAACAGTTCCAGGTGCAGCATCGACTGCGCCACAGTCTGCATCTTGCCGACGTACCCGAGGACCTGGCCGGCCTTTACCGCCACGCCTGTCGCGATCCGTTCGGCCGCGTGCGAGATCTCTCCGTAGCGAACGATGCCGCTGGGGTGCTGGACCTCGAGCGCGTAGACGACGTCGTAGAAGAGGTATGGGCCGCGGACGACCGTGCCATCCTCGACCGCCAGCACCTCGGTCCCGGCCGGGGCGTAGAGATCACACCCCGCGTGTTTCCGCGCCCCATGATCGCGGGAGGAGCCAAAGGAGCGCGGCGGCTCCTCATAGCTCTCCTTCGGGCGCACGTGTAATGGAAAAACAGGCATTCGAGTTTATTCTTTTGGGTTACAGAACTAGCGCGGAGGTCTCTCGTTCCATGCGACGGTCGCCAGCCCCATCGCGGCGCCCGCACCAAGGAGCGCCCCAGCCAGCCGGCCTAAACCGTAGTTGGCGGTCGCCACGGCGTAAGACAGATTGACCGAAAGGGCGCCGGTCGTCATCTTTAGTTCCGCGCTCGCCTCCGTGTCGGAGATTCCCTGGAGTCCTTCCGTGGCGCAGATCACGGTCTCCAGGAACAGAACCGTGCTGGAGCCGATAAGGGTTCCATCGGCGGGGACCGGCGTCGGAGCAGATCCTTCCAAGTGCGACCAACCTGAGGCGCCGGCTGCCACGTGCGCGGTCGCCTGCGCGACGGCCAACGTCGAGCTGGGCTGCGGATCACCATCCAGGTCGAACCCGTCCCCCGCAAGGACGCCGCCGCTGGCCGCGAACGCCACCTGCATGTCGGCCTCCGTGGTGCACGCCCCATCGGCTTCACCAGAGCAGGCGAGAAGCGAGTCAGCCGCGCCCGAGACGCTCGACACTGCGGCCGAGGCGGCGGCCACCGTCTTGAGATTCGCGCCCTGGATCGCGGAGGCCGCGGACCCACCCGCGAGCGTTTCCGCGTCGGTCACGAGTACATAGCCGCCGAGGCCCTCCACGAGGGCTTGGCTTACCGTCAATGCCTCGACCAGGTAGCTGGCCCCTGCGTCTCCGGTGAGGGAGCTGTTGCCCCACGCCGGCGCGAAGATCCGCATCGTTGGAATGCCAACGAGCGTTGAGCCGGCGCCCGCGAGGGTGCCGGTGGTCCAAACAATGCGCTTCCCCTGCCCGAAAGCATCGCCCGCGCCGGCCAAGACGCCGGCCGCAACCGCCCGCCGTATGGCAGCGCCAGCCAGCGCGCCGGTTCCATCGGCCGCCCCGTTCGGGAGCGCCACGCGAATCCCGGTGCCCCCGGCCGCGCTGACGCCGTCCATCGCGCCGGTCGCGACCGTCAGCAGCATCGCGGCCGCCGTCACCGGCGACTGGCCATCGGCCTCGCCCAGCGCCTTTACAGCGTTGGTCTTGGGAAAGACGAACTGCTCGGAAACCGAATCGATGACCGGGCCAATCGCGATGGAAATTCGGTGGCGGGTGCGTCCCGGCTTCTGGCCCGGCAGGAGGCTGATGCCCGGAAAGATCAGCGCCGAGGCCGCGCCGTCGAGCGATCCCGCGCC
>PLMF01000190.1 GCA_003142355.1 Bryobacterales bacterium | reverse complement strand
TTCGATGCGCGTGGCATGCGCGCGAACGATGATGGGCGGCTCCTGGGCTCTCCCCAACTCGCGCATTCCGTCCTTCACGCCCGGAATGATGGTCTTAGCGAGCCACTCCGGGCCGTACTCCGGAGCGAGCGCTTCGCCCAGCGTCATCATGAGTCCCACGTTCGGATAAGTTCGGATAAATTCGCTGATCGAGTAGCGCGTGTACTGGCTGGTGAACTCCGTCGGCGCCTTCAGTTGATAGGGCAGGCCCCGCGCCCTCGCCAGCGCATGCGAGATATGAATGTTGTAGAACGCCTGAATCACCCAGATACCGCGCCGGTCGGCCTCCGTAGCCAGCCAGCGGAACATTGCCATGTTGGCGTCTAGCTGCGCACCCGAAAGCTCCTGCGCCTCCGGATACTTGGGCAGCTTCAGCAGCGAAGTGAACGGATGGCCGTTCCACAAATACAGCGTGTTCATCCGGTTTTCGAGCAGAAAATCCAGGTAGCGGGTCCAGAGCCGCTGGTCGTAAAAGAACGGGAACTCTTCGGGCGTGTAGCGGTAATCGTACATCGCGCCGTCGTAAGTAATGGCCGTCTTTTGCATCCCGATGTTGGGACCTCGCAGCCGGAACTGTGGATGGTCCGCGAAATCGATGGCTGCCGGAAGCCTGCCCTCCTGCTGCACCCTCCGCGCCAGCTCCAGGCATCCATACAACACGCCGGATGGATCGCTGCCGATTACCAGCCACGCGTCGCCGCGCCGCAGCAGATGAAACGCCTCCGACGCTCCCGATTCAAACTCCGGCAAGCTCGGAAACCCCGCGAACGCGCCGGAGGCCCGCGTCCCGGCGATCGCGTGCGCGCCGGGCTGCGACACGTTCGCCAGCGCGCTGCGCAGCCGTTCGACGCCCAACGTCTCGCGCGGAGCCGGATGGGGGCCCGACACGGCCGGAACCGCCGCGAGTCCGGAAAAACCCGAAAGCAGCAACAGCAGCCAGCCAGAGTAGCGCATACGCACCAGTCTCAATTTTAGTCGCGTTACGCTGTTAGAGGGTCACTCCGCATGCCCGACCTTCTCACCAGGAAGAGCTTTCTCCGCATAGCGGCTGGAGCCGTCTGCGCCGCCCGCGCCGCGGAAACTCCCTCACCTCGGGTCCTCGATCCCGAAGCCTTCCGCCACTACGTCGACGAGTTCAACGGCATCGCACCGGAAGACTTCGCCAACTGCATCCCGGATGTCCAAGCCTGGCAATTCTTGAAGGCCAACATCCCCTTCTTCACCTGCCCCGACCACGATCTGGAACAGATCTATTACTACCGCTGGTGGACTTTCCGCAAGCACATCAAGCAGACGCCGCTCGGATTCATCGTCACCGAGTTCCTCAAACCGGTCAGCCACGCCTCCGAGTACAACGCGCTAAGCTGCGCGCTGGGCCACCACATCGCCGAAGGGCGCTGGCTGCATGACCCGCGGTTCGTCGAGGAAGATATCCACTTCTGGCTGTCGACCGGAGAAAACGGCGGTATCCGCAAAAACCTCCACCAGTTCAGCGGCTGGACTGCGTCGGCCGTCTACGACCGCTGGCTGGCACAGGGTGACCGCGCCGCCCTCGTCGCCTGCCTGGATCCGTTGATCCTCGACTACCAGGCGTGGGAAAGCGAGCGGCTCACCAACTCCGGCCTCTTCTGGCAGCGCGACGTTTCCGACGGCATGGAAGAGTCCGCCAGCGGCGGCCGCCGCGTCAGGAATATCCGGCCGAGCATCAACAGCTACATGTACGGCAATGCCGTGGCCATCGCCGCCATTGCCGCCATGGCCGGCAAAGAACCCGTTGCGCGGGAATTCCGCCAGAAAGCCGCCCGGCTCAAGGAACTGGTCCAGCGCCGCTTATGGAACAGCGAGGCGCGCTTCTTTGAGACACGCGTCGAATCGGGCGAATTCGCGCCCGTGCGGGAGAATATCGGATTCACGCCGTGGTATTTCGACCTGCCCGACGATCGGTCGGGCTACGAAATTGCCTGGAAGCAGTTGATGGATCCCGCAGGATTCTCCGCTCCCTTCGGGCCCACCACCGTCGAACGCCGCAGCCCGCAATTCAAAATCGCCTACGAGGGCGATGATTGCCAGTGGAATGGCCCCACTTGGCCGTTCGCGACCACCATCACCTTAAAGGCGCTGGCCAACGTCCTGAACCGGTACCACCAGACCGCCATCGGCAAAGAAGATTACTTCCGAACACTCCTCCTCTATGCCGCTGGCCAGCATCGGAAGCTGGACGACGGCCGCGTGATCCCGTGGATCGATGAGGACCAGAACCCGCTCACCGGCGAGTGGCTCGCCCGCGCCAGGAAGATCCGCAAGCCCGGCTTCTTCGAACGCGGGGCTTACTATAACCACTCAGGCTATGCCGATCTCGTGGTCACCGGCCTGGCCGGACTGCGGCCGCGCCCCGACAACGTAATCGAAGTGAACCCCCTCCTGCCGGAAGGCAAGTGGGATTGGTTCTGTCTGGACCACCTGCTGTATCATGGGCAGACATTGACCATCATCTGGGACCAGACAGGGAAGAAATTCGGCAAGGCCAAAGGGCTAGCCGTTTTGGTAGATGGAAAAGAGATCGCTCGCTCCGCCAGCCTGACGCGAGTCACGGGCCATCTCTCATGAGTCGGCTGGAACCATCCCGCACAACCCGCATCGCCCTGGCCTTGCTTGCGGGCGTCCTGTTCTACTTCACCTTGAATCTCACGCCTTGGTGGCCGGCCGCGCGGCTGGCGCCCATTTCGCTGCTGGTGGCGGCCTTTCATGCCGGGGGCCGTGAGGCGCGGCTGCTAGCCTGGCTGGCGGCAGCCATCGGCGTCAGCTCGAATTTCACCTACTACCTGAAGACCACGGGCCCGGTGGCGGCGGTGGTGGTGATCCTGTCGCAAGTTCTCTTGTGGGGATTCTTCGTCGGCAGAACGCGCGCGGCCGTCAGGGTCTGGCCAAGCTGGCCGGTGGTCTTCGTTTTTCCCGTATTGCTGGCCGCTCTCGACACGCTGGTCTCATTCTTCTCTCCCCATGGCACCTGGGGCACCTATGTCTATACGCAGATGGACGCACCGCCGGTCATCCAGATCGCGTCCGTGCTCGGCGCGCCAGCCGTAGTCTTTCTGGTGGGATTGTTCGCCTCCATGGCCGCATTGGCGCTCTACCGCGGCACGCGGATTGAGCGCCCCTGGCTCGCCTATGGACTGCCCCTGGCGCTGATCGCGGCCGGCGTGGGCTACGGCGAGATCCGCCTTCAGCGGGCGGGCGCGGCGCCCACGGTGAAAGTGGGAGTCGCTTCGATCGACGATTTCATCGGCGGGGACACGTCGCCGAAACGGGTCGAGGCCGTGTGGCGCGGTTATGAGGACTTGGTGACCGGGCTGGCCGGGCAGGGCGCCCGCATCGTGGTGCTGCCGGAGAAAATCGCNNCGCGCCGGGGTCCACTTGGTGGCGGGCGTGCAATTGAACCGCGCCCAGGGCAAAGACAACGCTTCCTGGCTGTTCAGTCCGGCGGGAGAATTGTTGGCCGAGTACCGCAAACAGCACCTGGTCCCGTACCTGGAGAGCGACCTGACACCGGGAAAGGAAGAGGTGGTGCGCATCATCGACGGCGCGCCCTTCGGGCTGGCGATCTGCCGCGATCTGATCTTCACCGCTTTCGGACGGCGCTACGGGCGGCTGGGCGTTTCCGCCATGCTGGTACCCGCGTGGGACTTCTACCGCGACGCCCGGATGGCCTCGGGCGTGGCGGCGCTGCGCGGGGTAGAGAACGGGTACGCGGTGGTTCGAGCGGGTCGCGAGAGCTATCTGAACGTCAGCGACCGCTACGGACGCACGCTGGCTCGCCGGCGAAGCGCCGATCTGCCGGGCAGCAGCCTGCTGGCGGATCTGCCGCTCGCCCCGGCCGTTCCCACGCTTTACGCGCGCCACGGCGATGTCTTCGGCTGGCTGTTGGTGGTGGCGGCGGTGTGGGTGGTCTTTCTTCAGCCGACGATCTCGAAGCGCACCAAAGCGCGGTCCAGATAGATCTCGTCTCCCGAGCGGAGCTTTTCGCCAAACGGCTGATCGACACACCCTACCTCTCGGGGCTTTGGTTCTCCATGCGCTTGCGCTGCTGTTCCTGGAGAACCTTCTGCACCTCGTCGAGGGACTTCGCGAGCTTCTTGGTGCGCGCCACCTCCGCCGCCAGGTCCGACCTGAGTTTGGCGCCTTCCGTGGCCAGCGCGTCTCTCTGCTTGCGGATCTCCGGGTCCTCGGGCGGCGGCTTACGCTCGGGAAGTCTTCCCAGAAAACTGGTCGCTCCGTGGGCCTGTTGCCCACCGGGCAGGTGAATGGCCAGCTTGATGTCAACTCGTTCGCTCTGGCGGCTATAAGTGAAAGTGCCGACTTTCAAATGTCGCGAGTTCAACTGGATCTCCCAGGGAACCAGACCGTCGTCAATCTGCAGAACTGCGTTGGCTGCTTGGCTCACCGTGGGAGAGTTGCCGTCCCACTGAATCTGCAACTGGCCGTCGCGGTCAATCGCGCTGAGCCCGATGGAAAGCTCGGGTGCGGGCCGAATCGCAGCCATCAGGCCAGGCAGCCAGAGATTCCGGGTCTGGTACGCTGCCACCGCAATCGCCAGGCCGATGGCGATCACCAGCACAACCACAAACCAGCGCAACTCCCGCTTGGCGGGCGGTGTGAGGAAGCTCGGAAGCGCCACATGGTCCGATTGCGCCTCGAATGCCTCCGGAGCCGGCTCCGTGGTGCCCCCTGGGCCCGGCGCGGACTCTTGAGCCGCCTGCTCGGCTGCCACCGTGATCACCGGTCCGGGCCGATCTGGCCCGCGCCGGAGGTGCGCGGAAGGCGCGGACTCCATCGCCGGCGCGACTCCCGCCGGAACGGGACGCACCGGCAATGGCTCCAGCGCAAATTCCTGGTAGCTGGCCGTTCCATGAATCGATCCGTCCGTCTCCCGGAAGAAGAAGCCTGCCCTGGTGGGATGAAAGGTGTGCGGCTTCAGCACCAGGGCCACCTGCCATGGTTCGGGGAAATAGCGGTTGTGAAGCTCCTGGTCGGCCTCGGTCAAAAAAATCTCGCTCCGCGTGTGGGAGTGGTACCAGCCGACGGGCTCCAGCCGGTCCGGATTCTGCTTCGTCGACGCCAGCAACTCCGCCAATCTGTCCTGGTCTCGCGGGGAAAGCGCGAACGACGGTCCGAACGCGTGCTCGCAATCGAGAGCCATATAATCCACGATCGCCACCCGCCGGTCCAGATGTCTTCCCAGCAGAATTCCGCCGATTTCAGCGCCGCCGCGCGGCAGCGAAAAAAACGCATCCACCACCGCCAGGCGGATATCGTCCAGCGCTCTGAGGGAATACTCGATCGTGAAGGGGCACTGTAGCGCCTTCCAGGTGGCTACTTCACTCTCCGCGTCCTTCTCCGTCATTCATTCGTGCCCGCTATATTGATTGTAGTCCGACGGCGCAGCGCCAAGCCAAAGCTATAATGAAGGTGTGCCGAAAGCCAGAGATCTCGAGGGGCGCCTGCAAAAGACCGAGCAGCAGTTGCGCCTGTTCCAGAAGATCAGCCGCTTCATGGTCCGGGAAATGAGCCTTACGGAAGTTTTGCAGGGCATCGTGTCTCTGGTGGTCGAGTTCACCCAATGCGACTCGTGTCTCGTGTACCTCCTCGACGGCGAGGATCTGGTGCTGTGCGCCTCCAACACGCCGCACCCCTCCACCATCGGGAAACTGCGGATGAAATGGAATGAGGGCCTGACGGGTTGGGTGGCGCGCGAGCGCCGCTTGCTGGCGATTTCGCGCGAGGCATACAAGGATTCACGGTTCAAGAAATTCGGCGAGTTGGAGGAAGACACCTACGAAGCGTTCCTTTCCGCGCCAGTGACCGCCCGCAACCGGGTGGTGGGCGTGATCAACGTGCAGCACCGGCTGCCCCACCAGCACACCGGCGGCGAAATGGAGGTGCTCACCACGGTCGGCGAACAGGTGGGATGCGTCCTGGTGCTCGCCCGCATGGCCCCCACCGCGGTGGAATCGGCCAATCACGTGGAACTGGTGCTTTCCTCCGGACCTGTCGCAATGAAACAATAGAAGCATCGTGACGCTTTCATTGGCTCGGTTCCTGTGCGCGCTGGCGGCGCTCGTGGCGTGGGTGACGCCGCTTGACGCCCAACGCTGGCAGATGCAGTATTTCTACGATCAAAACAAGTCTTCCTTGGCCATCGGCGACCTGTGCTTTGCGTCGGCCGTGCGCGGCGTGGCGGTGGGGATCATCCACGAAGGCAGTCGCCAACGGCCCGTGGCGCTGGTGACCTCCGATGGCGGCGCCCACTGGCAGCTCGTCCCGCTCAAAGAAGCGCCCCTCTCGCTGTTCTTCCTGAACGAAAACACCGGGTGGATGGTGACGGAGAGAGGTCTGTGGCGGACCACGGAGGCCGGAAAGAGCTGGACCAAGATGCCCCGGGTTCCGGCCCAGATCTTTCGGGTGTACTTCAAAGACGAGAAGAGCGGCTGGGCCGTCGGCCCCAGGAAAACCGTGCTCCAGACCGATGATGGAGGCCAGCAGTGGACCCGCGTGGCCGCGGCCGCCGAACAGCCCGGAAAGGTCGAGAGCTCCGCGTACGGGTGGATCGCGTTTGCCTCACCCCAGCTTGGCGTGATCGCCGGTTGGAACCGGCCGCCGGAACGGGCGTTTACACCGGATCTGCCGGAGTGGATCGACCCCGAGGCGGCCTTGCGCCATCGCGAATGGCCGCATCTCGCGATCGAGATGGAGACCCACGACGGCGGCAAGACCTGGAAGTCTGCTTCGGCTTCGGTATTCGGCCAGATTACGCACATCCGTTTCGGACCGCCCGGCGTGGGCCTCGGGCTCATCGAGTATTCGGACACGTTCCAGTTCCCCAGCGAGGTCCACAGCCTCAAATGGCCCACCGGCGGTAGCGAAAGGGTTTACCGGGACAAGCAGTTTGCCGTCACGGATGTCTGGGTGACTCCCGACGGCACGGGCTATATCTCGGGCATTGTGGTGACTGGCGAGCTGCGCAGCCTGGTTCCGGGCAAGGTGAAGGTGCTCAGGAGCCGGGACTTCTCCATTTGGACCGACCTCGACGTGGATTACCGCGCGGTGGCCAACCGCACCATCCTGTCCGCGGTCGGCGACCACGATATCTGGCTGGCTACCGACAGCGGCATGATCCTGAAGCTGACGCCGTAGAACACAATACCCAGCTCCCGATTTATTCACAGGCAATTCACGGCAAACTTCTGTAACTGCTTCGAAACATGGCAGAAATAACTTGAGGAAAACTGCACAGGCGCACCAAAAAAGAGTTGACGAAAAACCAT
>PLMF01000386.1 GCA_003142355.1 Bryobacterales bacterium | reverse complement strand
TACGCGCTGCCCACGCTGTTCACGGCGGGCAATATCTTCCTCGGCTATCTCTCCATCCTGCGTTCCTTCAATGGAGCGATGCTGGCCGCAACCGGCGGCGCCGGGGCGTCGGATCATTTCTCCATCGCCGCCAAAGCCATTGGCGCTGCCGTGTTCCTGGATGGCCTCGACGGCCGCATCGCCCGCATGACCAATACCACCAGCGATTTCGGCCGCGAGATGGATTCGCTCGCCGACGTCGTCAGCTTCGGCATTGCGCCCGCCGTCCTGGCCTTCGCCTGGGGCGTGCAGTTTGTCGACACTTCCATCGCGCAGGGCATCCGCAGCCATCTCTTCAGGGCCGGCTATTTCATCGCGTTTCTGTTTCTGCTGTGCGGCGCCGCCCGCCTCGCGCGCTTCAACGTTCAGAAGAACCCCGTTCCCAAGAACCCTGGCAATCCCCACCGCAAATATTTCGTCGGCCTGCCCATCCCCGCCGCCGCCGGCATGGTGGCCGCGGTGGTTTTCGCTTTCGGCGGCCAGCCGCTGGCCTGGTGGCCCCTTTCCGTGGCCTGGCTGGCGCTGCTCGTGCTGCTGGGCTTCCTGATGGTGTGCACCTGGCGCTACTACAGCTTCAAAGGCATCAACCTCAGCAAGCCCTACACTCCCCTGCTTTTCGTCCTGCTGGGCGGGTTGATTTACGGCATTTGGAACTGGCCGCAGCCCGTGCTTCTGGCCATGGCCTGCGCCTACGTTGCGAGCGGCATCGCGATCCGCATCGGCGGCATCGTTCGCCGCCGTCTCAGGCGCGCGCGATGACCTTCGCGCTCATCGGCAGCGAATCTCTCCTCGGCCGCGAAATCCGCGACATCGCCGCCAGCTTCTCGCCCGCTCTCGAACTCCGCCTGATTGCCGCCCTCGGCGAGCAGCCCGGCAAACTCACGCTGGTTGGCGACGAGCCTGCCCTGGTCGGCGGTCTCGACGCCGGGAGCCTGGCCGGCGCGCGCGCCGTCTTCCTCGCTGGATCCGCGGAATCCAGCCGCCAGGCGCTCGAACTCCTGGACCAGCAACCCGGCGCTGTCGTCATCGACCTGACCGGCGCCGCCGAGGAACGCCCCGACGCCCGGCTGCGCGCGCCGCTGGTCGAATCCGAGGCGGAGATCGACGCCGCCGTACACGTGATCGCGCATCCCGCCGCCATCGCTCTGGCGCTGTTTCTCCGCCGGCTCCAGGCGCATGATCCCATCCGCCGCTCCGTCATCCAGGTCTTCGCTCCCGCCAGCGAGCGCGGCATGCCCGGCGTGGAAGAACTCCAGCAGCAGACCATCAGCGTGCTCTCGTTCAAGCCCCTCCCGCGCGCCATCTTCGACACGCAGCTCGGCTTCAACCTGCTCGCCCAGTATGGCGAAGAGGCCCCTCTCGCGCTCGAGGATTCCGAGTTGCGCATCGAACACCACCTGGCCACGCTGCTCGGCCTGCCCGGCGAGGGTGGCGGCGCGCCCATGCCGTCGCTGCGCCTCGTGCAGGCGCCGGTCTTTCACGGCTACAGCTTCTCCGCATGGGTGGAATTCGATGGCAACCCCGGCGTCGAAGCGCTGGAGAGCGGCCTCGCCTCCGCTTCCATCGAAGTGCGGGGAAGCGAGTTAGAGCCGCCCACCAACGTCGGCCAGGCGGGCCAGGGTGGCATCGCCGTGGGTGCCATCGCGCTCGACCGTAACCATCCCGAAGCCTGCTGGTTCTGGCTGGTGGCGGACAACCTCCGTTTGACCGCCGAAAACGCCGTCGCTCTGGCGCGGCAACTCACATGACCAGACTCGTTCCGCTCGCCATCGCGTTCACCGCAGTGCTGCTTGCGCCCGGCTGCGGCTATCACGTCGCCGGCCACGGCGATCTGATGCCGAAGAACATCAAGACCATCGCCATCCCGGCGTTCGGCAATATCACCGTGCGCTACCAGCTCGCCCGCGTGCTGCCCGCGGACATCACCCGCGAGTTCCTCTCTCGCACCCACTACGCCATCGTGGCGGACCCCAACCAGGCCGACGCCGTGCTGGCCGGCACGGTGACCAACTTCGCCTTCTACCCCACGGTCAACGATCCTGTTTCCGGCCGCGCCACCGCCGCGCAAGCCGTGGTCACCCTGCATCTGACCCTGACCAACCGCGCCACCGGAGCGGTCCTCTTCTCGCGTTTGGGCGCCGAATTCCGCGACCGCTACGAGATCTCCATCGACCCCACGGCCTACTTCGACGAAAGCGGACCCGCCATGCTGCGGCTCAGCCGCGACGTTGCCCGCAGCGTCGTCACCGCCATTCTGGAGGGGTTCTAGACGTGATTCCCCCTCAGTTTCTTTCCAGGGTGAAAAAGGGCCCAGCGCCCGCCGCCGCCCTCCTGCTCGGCCCTGAAGCCTACCAGCGCCTCCGTCTGAAAGAAGCGCTCTTCACCGCTTTTCCCGAAGGCGCCGTCACGGAGCACGACCTTTCGCGGATGGGTCTCGCCGAAGTCCTCGACGACGCCCGAGGGCTCTCCCTGTTTGCCGCCGAGCGTCTCGTCTGGGTCCTCAACGCCGAAGCCGCCCTGCCGCGCGGCCGGTCCGAGGAAGATTCCGAAGGCGAGTCTGCTTCGGGCGATGCCACCCCGCTCGCCGAGTACATGCAGGACCCCACGCCCGGTGTCCTGCTGGTCTTCGAAGCCAGCCGCTACGATTTCGAAGGCGACGACAAGCGCAAGCAGGAGCGCGTCCGCAAGTTCTACAGCGCNNCGCGCCGGTTTCCGCATCGATCCCGCGGCGCTCGATCTCCTGGTCGAGGCCCTCGGCGCCGATGTCGCCCGCATCGCCGTCGAGATCGAAAAACTGTCGCTCTACGCCGGAAGCCGCGTGGTGGGAGTGGAGGATATCGCCGCCCTGGTGCCGGATGCGCGCTCGACCACCATCTTCGCCCTGGTGAACGCGCTGGGCCGCCGCGACCGCGCCCGCGCCCTCGAGTACCTCGATACCTTGACGCGCGAAGGCGAGTACCTCCCGCTCGCGCTGGCGTTCCTCTCCACGCAATTCCGCATGGCGCTGGTGGCTCGCGANNGATGTGGGGATCGCGCGCCGAGCAGGTCTGCCAGACGGCCGCCAAATTCAGCCAACCGCAACTCGAGCGCAGTCTGCGCCTGATCTACGACGCCGACAAAGGTCTCCGCGACGCCCGCCCCGACGACCGGATCGTCATGGAGCGGTTCATTTTGCAGTTGGTGGGTTAGCGCGGTTCCAGGGTGGGCTGTGCCGCGGCCGTCTTACGCCGGCAGCGCCTTCACCCTTTGTTGCAGCTTCGACTTGTACCGCGCCGCGGTATTCTTCTTGATGATCCCGCTTTTCGCCGAACGGTCGATAATCGAAAAGGTCTTCGGAAGCAGTTCCGCCGCCGCCTTGGCATCTTTGCCGAGGATCGCGCGCCGCATCGCGCGGATCTGGTGACGCAGGCGGGTCGTGTTCTTCCGGTTGTATTCCGTGCGCCGTTCGGTCTGGCGCACCCGCTTGAGCGCGGAATAAGTGTTTGCCATCTTCGCTAAATCTAATCCTTACAAAGTGTTCGAGCTTTTAGAATAGCGCACCCGGCGGCTTGCCAGCAACCGGTAGGGCTGGGTGGGGCATGCTTTAGCTTGCCCGGCGCACGCTGTTAAAATGGCCAACAAGACGCAGGAGGCACGCCCCTGGCGGCGGGAGCGGTGGCATGCATTCGTGAGAAAACGAGCCAGACGTGCAACCAAGGTTCGCCCCGGCCCGGCCCAAGGCGCGGTGGCCGCCCCGGCTCGCGGCCGCCAGCCAGCGCGCGTGTGGTGCGTCTACCTGCTGCTGTTTCTCGCCACCTTGGCAGTGTATAGCCAGGTCCGCCATTTTGATTTTGTCAACTTCGACGACCCGGAATACATCGGCGAAAACAACCACGTGCGTGCCGGACTAACGTGGAACGGTCTGGTTTGGGCGTTCACTTCCTTCGATGCCGCCAACTGGTTTCCGCTGACGTGGCTCTCGCACATGGCGGCTTACCAGCTTTTCGGGCTGCGCAGCGGGTGGCATCACCTGACCAATGTGTGGTTTCACGCGCTGGCCAGTCTGCTTCTGTTCGCCGCCCTGAGACGGATGACCGGAGCCCTCTGGCGCAGCGCGTTGGTGGCTTTTCTCTTCGCTTTGCATCCCCTGCATGTCGAATCCGTAGCTTGGATCGCGGAGAGAAAGGATGTTCTCTGCGCATTCTTCTGGTTCCTGACGCTATGGTGTTACGCGCGTTATGCGCAACAGCCCGGCCTGGGCCGGTATTTGCTTGTCCTGCTCGGATTCTGTGGCGGCCTGATGGCCAAGCCGATGATCGTCACGCTGCCATTTGTGCTGCTGCTGCTGGACGTGTGGCCCCTCCGCCGCGCCAATCGTCTCGCCGTTCTCTGGGAGAAGCTGCCGCTTTTCGCGCTTGCGGCCGGCGTCTCTCTGGCTACCTACGTGGCGCAACAACGGGGGCACGCCGTCCGATTACTGAGTTCTTTGCCCGCCGGCTTGCGGGTCGCCAATGCTCTGGTGACTTACATTGTGTACATCGTCAGGACGTTCTGGCCCGCGAAACTGGCCGTGTTTTACCCCTATTCCCACGATCTGCCTGTGTGGCGCGCGGTAGCGGCCGGCGTGGCGCTGGCGGGCATCACGCTCCTGGTGCTTCGCTGGTTTCGCGCTTACCCTTATCTGGCGGTCGGGTGGTTCTGGTACCTCGGGACTCTTGTCCCGGTGATCGGGTTCGTCCAGGTAGGAGGGCAGTCCTCGGCGGATCGGTACACTTACCTGCCGATGGTGGGGCTTGCCATCATGCTGAGTTGGGGGGCGGCGGATTTTCTGAAGCGGTATCCGCACGCCAGGGCCGTGGCCGCCGTCTCGGCGGTCGCCGTCTGTTCGGCCTGCCTGGTACTTACCTGGCTCCAGTTGCGATACTGGGCCAATAGCGGGGCGCTTTTTGAGCACGCCGTCGACGTAACGGCCGGCAACCATATCGCACATAATAATCTGGCGGCTTACGATCTGACTCAAGGGCGGGATGAAGAAGCCTGGGGCCACGTAATCGAGGCGCTCCGCATCAAGCCCAATTATGCGGAGGCGCATGTCAATCTGGCGACGATCCTCAGACGGCAGGGGCAGGCCGGCGAGTCCGAGCGGGAATATCGGGTGGCGTTTAGTCTCCAGCCGGACAACGTGGAGGCGCATTCCGGATATGGGGCGCTTTTGCTCGGCCAGGGACGCACCAACGAAGCGCTGCGAGAGTTTCAGGAAGTGGTCGAGCTGAGGCCGGAGTATGCCAACGGGCGCTATGACCTGGGAAGGATGTTGGCCACCCTGGGGCGCACCGACGAAGCAGTGGCCCAGTTCTCCGAAGCCATCCGGTTGCGGCCCGACCACGCCGAGGCTTACCACAGCCTGGGAGTCGCTCTGGTGAGCCGGGGAAGACTGAACGAAGCGCTGGCCCAGTTCGCCGCCGAGGCTCGGTTAAAGCCCTCGGATGCGAGTGTGCACAACACTCTCGGCATGTTGCTTGCCAGCGCGGGGCGGCTCGACGAGGCCATCGCGCAGTTCTCCGAGGCCCTTCGCATCAAACCGGACTTCGCTGCCGCTCGAAGAGGCTTGGAATCCACATTGGCCCGGCGAGGCCGAGGGGTCAGTCATTGACACCGAGACTTTTCAGCGCAGCTTTGGCCGGTTCATTCCCGGCGGCGGCTGCCTTGCGATACCATCCGATGGCCTGGTCGCGGTTCTGGGTGATACCGAGTCCACCCTCCCACAGTACGCCGACGTTGTACATCGCCGTGTCGTTGCCCNNACGCCGCGGCCCTGCTGGTACAACACGCCGATGGCGTTGGCGGCGGTGATCTCTCCCGCGCCCGCCGCCCTTCGGAACCATTTCATGGCGTCGGCATAGTTCACGGGCAGTCCCAGACCATCGCGGTATAGCACGCCCACGTTGAACATCGCCTCGGCGTTGCCGAAAGACGCGGCTTTGCCGAACCAGCTCATGGCCTCGCGGTAGTTTTTCGGCAGGCCCAGCCCTTCGAGGTACAAGAGACCGATGTTGCACATGGCCTGACTGTTATCGGCATCCGCCGCGTGGCGGAACCAGGCCATGGCCGACGCGTAGTCCACGTTCACGCCGCGGCCGGTTCCATACATCACGCCGAGGTACATCATGGCATCCACGTCGCCCATCACCGCGGCCTGGCGGAAAATTCCCAAAGCCACGGTATCGTTCCGGGCATCGTACGCCTGCACCCCGCGCGCCATCAGGGCTTTGGTATTGGGTGCCGTTTCGGATTGACCCGCGGGAGCGCCGGATTGAGCGCCGAGCAACCCGGCCGCGGCGGCGATCACCCACAGAACTCGGGCGGCGAAACCCATTCGACCATTATGACGTTCCACCGGCCGGCTGGGTTGCGTCACGGCACCAGCTTCAACTTCGCCATCGCCGCCACCTGCCGCAATCGGGTATCGGTTGCGACCATGACTATCGCGCGAGCGGTCACAGCGGAAGCCACATGAATCGCGTCCAGACTCCGGACCATCACTGGCTGCGCCCGCCGGAAAGCCAGCCGCACAATCTCTTCCGCGGCCGTGAAAACCTGCTCGCCGTACGGAACCAGCACAATCCGGCCCGCCTTGCAATCGCCGAGGAATTCTCGATACGTGGCAAGGGCGCCACCGCTCTTCAGATCGCCGGCGCATTCTTTCCGGTAGAGCGCGCACAGCATCTCGGCCGCGGCAATGGCGGAGGAAACGATGGGTTGGTCCGACGCGACGACCAAATCCAGGAAATGGCCGGAATCGTCCTCCGGGACGTAAAGCTTCAGTAGCGCGGAAGTATCCCAGTAGTTCACGGTTCAGACGCGGTCCGCGCGATGCTCGGCGAGAATGCGTTCTATGGTCAACTTCGGCTTTCTTCGTCTCTTTGTGGCTTCTTGCAGCGTGCGCAACTCGCCGACCCACGCGCGACCGTCGAAGCCGGCCGGGGACGCTTCCACCTTGGTGAGACGCGCCTTCACCGTGCCGCGCACGGTGATCAGGACATCTTCCCCGCGACTGGCCCTCTCCACCAGCTCCGAGAGCTTGGCCTTGCTCTCACGCAACGTCGTAACCATGTAACCATTGTAGTCTCATGCGAGCTGTCACGGGTTCCTGGCCCCCGGCCCCTGGCCCCCGGCCCCTTCCCCACCCCACGCCTTCTCCACCACTTCCTTGGCCACCGCCGCGGTATTCGCGTGAATCGTGATGGTGTCTTCCACGTTCTCCGCGTATCCGCCCGCCAGCACCACCGCCACCGGAATGCGGCGAGCGAGCGCCGTCCAAATCACCAGCCTGTCCCGTTCCTCCAGCCCCTCGAATGTGAGCGACAATCCGCCCAACTGGTCCGCATAATACGGATCCGCGCCCGCCACGTACACTACCAACTCCGGCTGGAACACCGCCAGCGCCGCGCGGTACCCGTCCCCCAGCCGGTGGAGATACTCCGCATCGGCAACCCCGTCCGCCAGGTGAATGTCCAGGCTCGAGGGAGGCTTCTCGCTGGGATAATTCTTGAACTGGTGAATCGAGAGCGTGAACACCGAATCGTCGCCGGCGAAAATCGCCGCGGTGCCATTGCCGTGGTGGACATCGCAATCCACCACCATGGCGCGCCGGATGGCGCCGTCGCGCTGCAACCGCCGGATGGCCACGGCCATATCGTTGATGGCGCAGAACCCCTCGCCGTGGTCCGGAAACGCGTGATGGAATCCGCCGCCTACGTTGAATCCCACGCCCGATTCGAGCGCCAGGCGCGCCGCCAGTATGGTGCCGCCCGCCGCCAGCCAGAACGCCTCCACCATTTGCCGGGAATAAGGAATTTCCAGGCGCAGAATATCCTGGTAGGTCAGCGTGCCGCTGCGCAGTTTCGAAACCCACTGGGGATCGTGCACCAGCAGGATATCCTCGTCCGCCGCCGGCTCCGGCGCCGCGAAATCCTCGGCTGTTGCGAACCGCGTGCGGATCAGCCGGTCGTGCAGCCAGGCGTATTTTTTCGAGGGAAAGACGTGGCGTCCGAGGTGCAAGTCGTACTGTTCGTGATACACCAGCCGGAACGGCAGCATGGCATTACGCCGTATCCGACTGCAACGCCGTCACCACCGCCACATTGAAAATGTCTTCCGCCGAGCAGCCTCGGGAAAGGTCGTTGGCGGGCTTCGCCAGTCCCTGCAGGAACGGCCCGATGGCCGCCGCGCCGCCCAGCCGCTCCAGCAGCTTGTACCCGATGTTGCCCGAGGCCAGGTTCGGAAAGATGAGCGTGTTGGCGCGCCCCGCCACTTTCGATCCCGGCGCTTTCGATTTACCCACCAGCTCCGAGACCGCGGCGTCGGCCTGCAGTTCGCCATCCACGTTCAGATCCGGCGCGCGCGCCCTCAACATCTCCAGCGTTTCCACCACCGTGTCCACTTGCGGGTGCCTGGCGCTGCCTTTGGTGGAGAAGCTGAGCAGGGCCACCACCGGCTCGGTATGGAGCAGGACGCGCGTGCTCTCGGCCGTGGCGATGGCGATGTCCGCCAGCTCGATCGACGTGGGATCGATCACCACCGCGCAATCCGCGAACGCCATCAGCCCGTTGTGTCCCTGCGCGCGGTCCTGGAGCGCCATGATGAAGACGCTCGATACCAGCCTCGCGCGCGGGTGCGGCCCTATCGAGTGGAGCGCCGCGCGCACCGTTTCCGCGGTGCTGTTCGCCGCTCCGCCCACGCTCCCATCGGCGTCGCCCGCCGCCACCATCAGGGCCGCGAAGTACAGCGGTTTCCTGGCGATTTCCCCCGCCTCGACTTGGGTGACGCCTTTGGCGCGCCGGCGCTCGTAGTACAGCGCCGCGTACTTCGCGAGCCGCGGGGAATTCGGCGGGTCGGCGAAGGTCACGCCCTCCAGCGCGTGGGCGGGCCGGGGGCCGATCAGCACCGGCTTTACCACGCCCTCGCGCGCCAGCCGCGCCGCGGCCTCGAGCACGCGCGCGTCGCCTCCCTCCGGGAATGCGATGGTCTTTTTCAGCTTGCGGGCCCGCTCGATGAGCCCCGACATGAAGAGTCTTGCCGATTCCGGAATTGCCGCCATGTGCCGAGAATCTGAGTCTAGCAGGTAGCGCAACCACCAGTCAGTCGCCCAGGAATTTCCCGAATGGCCGCAGGCCTTTGACGTTGTCGCAGACCGCTTTGAGCGCCGCCGTCAGCGGAATCGCCAGCAGCAGGCCGGGCGCATCCCACAGAAAGCCGAAGAGCATGAGGGAAAACGTGACCACCAGCGGATTCAGATGCACTCGAGACCCCACAATCTTGGGATACAGCAGGTTCAGCGCGATCAGGTGCAGCATCGCCACCACCACCACCACCGCCGCGTACATGGGCACGGTGTTGATCCCCAGCGCCGCGAACAGGGGCGGAATCGCGGCCAGCGGCAGACCCACGTAGGGCACCAGGCTCATGAAGCCGCTCAACGGCCCCACCAGCAGGGGATACGGCAGGCGCATCGACCAGAAGACCAATGAGCTTAGACTGGCGAGCAGCACTCCCAGCAAAAAGTTCCCCACCACGAACGCGCGCACCATAACCGCGATCCCTTGCATGCTGCGCGCGGCAATCAGCCGGTCTTCCCCTTGGAACAATTGCAGGAAGCTGCGGTTGATGTGGTCGCGCCAACTCAGCATGAAATACACCAGGAACGGAATGAAGGAAGCCATCAGCAGAATCTCGTAGAACGAGCTTAGGTGCGCCTGGATATAGTCGCCAATGGCCGTGCCCTCTTCGTGAATTCGCACCTCGGGAATGGTGCTGGGGCTGGGGGACGGCGCGGGCGCTGCCGCGGCGCCCTTCTTCGCGCTCTTTCCCTTAGCCTGCTGCGCGCGTAGCCGTTCCTCCTCTTGCTGGCGTTGACGGGCCGGAACCAGCATGCGGTAGGTCTGCTCTTCCAGGTTCGAGACCTTTTGTTGAATGCCGTCGACGATATCGCCGATGCGCTGGCCATACCTGGGCAGGTCTCCGTACAGGCCGGAGAGCTGCGAGTAGGCCCCCAGCCCGCACACGTAAAGAAACAGCAGCGCCACGCTGCATACCACGAAGCTCGCCAGGCTCCTGGGAAGATGGATGCGCATGAGCAGCCCGACGAACGGGTCCAAAATAAACGCGATGGTCACGGCGATGATGGAGGTGATGAAAAACATGCGCCCAAAGTACAAAATCGCGATGATCACGCCCAGCGCGACAATCGGCGCAGCCAGGCGCCGCGCTTCCCGTGCGGCCTCGGTTGTGCTGTCGGGAGATTTGGTGATTAGCGCCACGGCGCAGGACGACCTTGTCTCGAATGTAGCACGCTGCCGTCTATAATGAAATTGATTTGACGCCCGTGCAATCCCGCATCCTGGCCCTGGACCTGGGCAAGAAACGCATCGGACTGGCCATCAGCGATCCCCTGGGCATCACCGCCCAGGGCCTGCCCAACCTGGTGCGCGCCAGAAAGCGCACCGACCTCGCCGCCCTCGAGCAACTCGTCCGCGAGCGCCAGGTCGGTCTGATCCTCATGGGCAACCCCATCAACATGCGCGGCGACGAGGGCCGGCAATCCGCCTGGGTGCGCGAGTTCGCCCAAGCGCTCGAAAAGCGCACCGGTCTTCCCGTGAAACTCTGGGACGAGCGTCTCACCACCGTCGAGGCCAACCGCGTGCTCCGCTCGAGCGGCATCAGCATTGAAAAACGCGCGGCCGCCGTGGATCGCCTGTCCGCCGTCATCCTCCTGCAGAGCTACCTGGATTCGCTATGAGGCTCGCGCGTACCCTCGTTCTTCTCCTGCTGCTCTCGGGCTTCCTGACCTTCCGTCTCTCACGCCCCTACCAGGGATTCCAGGGCCAGACCTTCGTCGATATTCCGCGCGGCGCTTCCACCTTCACCATGGCCGGCATGCTGGCCCAAGCCGGCGTGGTGCGCAGCCGCTGGGACTTCCTGCTGGCGCGCCTGGTGAAGCGCGGCCGCGTGTTGCAGGCGGGTGAGTACCGCTTCGACCACCCGGCCTCGCCCGTGGAAGTGCTCGGCCGCATCGCGCGCGGCGACATTTTCTATTACGAGCTGGTGGTGCCCGAAGGCAGGAATATGTTCGATATCGCCGCCGCCATCGAGGATCTTGGCCTCTTCAAAGCCAGCCTGTTCCTGGCCGCGGCGCGCAACCCCGCGCTCATCCGCGATCTGGACCCCCTTGCTCCCACCCTCGAAGGCTACCTCTTTCCCGACACCTACCAGCTCAGCCGCCACACCACGCCGGAGGGCTTGTGCCGTCTCATGACCACGAAGTTCCGCGAGGTGTGTGCCAGCCTGATGCGCAACCAGGACGTACACCGCACCGTGACGCTGGCCTCGCTGGTGGAAAAGGAAAGCAAACTGCCTGCGGAGCGCCCCAAAATCGCCGCCGTCTTCGAGAATCGCCTGCACATCGGGATGAAGCTCGATTGCGACTCCACCACCATCTACGCCGCGCTCCTGGATGGCCGCTACCGCGGAGTCATCCACCGGTCCGACCTGGATAGCAACCACCCCTACAACACCTATCGCCATGCCGGCCTGCCGCCGGGGCCCATCGCCAACCCCAGCTTGGCCTCCATGCGCGCCGTGGACGAACCCGACCGCACCGACGCTCTCTATTTCGTGCTGCGGCCCGGCGACTCGGGCGCGCACGAGTTCTCCAGCAACATCGCGGCCCACGAAGCCGCGGCCGCCAGGTTCCGCCATGCCCGCAAGAAGTAAGTCCGTCAAGCGCCAGTTGGGCGAGTATCTCGCCGCCCAGCAGCCGCCCGCCATCACCGAAGCCCTGTGGAACGATCTGCTCCAGCGGTTCGCGCCGGTCTCCGAGAGCTACCTGCGCGAGTTATTGCGCGCCACCGGTCTTCCCTTCGAGCAGCCTTACGCCGGCATTCGCCAGCACACCTTCGAAGAGCTCGAGCAATCCCTCCGCGAGATGCTGCACGTCTACGCGGAAGCCATGGCGGCCGGCAACCGCCAGCGCGCCCGCTATTGCCGCCGCCAGGTGATCGGCGCCAAGGACCGCGCCCGCTTCCAGGCGCGCAGCCCGGGCGCCGCGCCGGAAAAGAAGGCGCAAAAGGAAGAGATGGCGCAGTGGATGCTGGTCTGGCTGGAAAACCCCGAAGTCTTCCCCGCTTGGGTGGAAGCGCGCCGGAAAAGGGGTCAGACGCATTTCTTGCCAAACCCGGAAAATGCGTCTGACCCCTTTTCTAGTTGAACCGGTATCCCAGGATGGCCTTCACCAACAGGTGGTCCGTGGCCTGCGTCACACCCACGCCCACGCCGAAATTAAACTCCCAGTTCTTGCCGAAATCCACGTCCACGGCCGGCAGAAACTGTTGCTGCTGGTCGCGCAAAGGGTCGAAGCCGGTCACCGGACCGTAAGAGCCGTAATACTCCATGCCGAGCGCCACCTTCTTGGTCACGTCGTAGCTGAATTTCGCGTTCGGCGAAAACTCGAAGCCGCGCTTGGCTTCCGGACCGTGCAGGGACCGGTCCAATGTCGGGTTGAAGCATAGATACCACTTTTCGATCTTTTTGTCGACGATCGGCCGCATCTCCCAGGTCCAGGTGTCCAGCGAGAAGTTGGGCCGCTGCCAGCCGATTTCGTTGGAGATGCTCAGTCCCACCGGCAGGTGATAGCGCTCCGGCACCGAAAACCGCGGGCGAATGTGCGATCCCACGTACATCCAACTCCCGTCCGGCTGGATGCTGGTGAAGAAATAGAAGCCGCACTCGAACCACTCGTTGAACCCGTGCGTGATTTCCACGGTCTCGTGCTCGGCGTGGTTGGTCGGCAGCACGCCGTCGATCACTCCCTTGGTGCCGCTGGCGGTGAAGTTGCTGTGCAGTTCCACCATGGTGACGTGCGGCGCCACCAGGTCGGAGCCGTAGACCTGCACCTCGTAGTTGCCCTGGGCGCGCAGAACCGCCGCGCAACAGCCCAGGAGCAGAGTGGCTGCTATGAGATGTCGCAAGCCTACGATTCGCGGATGACGCCGGCTACCGGAACGCATACCGGAACCCGTTCTCCGCAATTCCCCGCATCTCCGCTTCGCTGAACCCGACCTGCCGTGCCGCCAGGCGGTATTCACCCGTTAGCGTGCAGCCGAACATGGCCGGGTCATCCGTGTTCAGCACAATCGGCACTCCCGCATCGTACAGCCGCCGCAGCGGGTGCTCGGCGAGGCTCTTCACCACGCCGGTGATGAGGTTGCTGGTGAGGCAAATCTCCAGCGGGATATCCTGCTCGCGAAGCTGCCGCATTAACTCCGCGTCCCGCGCCGCCGCGATCCCGTGGCCGATGCGCTCCGCGCCCAGCCTCAGCGCGGCCCACACCGATTCCGGCCCCGTGCTCTCGCCCGCGTGCGCCACCAGCCGCAACCCGGCGCTCTTGGCGAAGGCGAACACCTCCGTGAATCGCTCGGCCGGCCCGTGCTCTTCGCTGCCGCCGATCCCGAACGCCACCACGCCGCGGTCCATCCGCTCCGCCGCCAGCTCCGCCACCTGTTGGGCCTGCTCGACGCTGAATTGCCGCACGGCGTCCAGGATCCAGCGCACCTCCACCGCGGAGCCGTCCGCGGCCCCCCGGATCGCGTCGAAAATCGGCCCGAACTCCTGCCCCTTCCACAGCACCACGCCCGCCGCCAGAATGATCTCGGCGTAGCGCACGTTCCCTGCCGCCAGCCGCTCCAGCAGCCGCCGCGTGATCAGCGCGTAATCTTCCGGCGTACGCAGCCGCTTTCCCACCGCGCCGAACGCTTTGAGAAAATCCTCGAAATCCGCGTAACAGTAGAGCGCGCGGAGTTCTGCGAGCGGTGTCGAGGGGTCGAGTTCCTGGAGCGTCTCGGGCTCGACCGAACCTTCCAGGTGCAGGTGCAGCTCCGCTTTGGGCAATTCCAGCAAGAAATCGGCCATACTTGATTATCAGGCTCTCATGACTCTGGAAGAGATTGAAGCGATCGTGGGCGGATATCACGGGGATGCCTTTCGCATTCTCGGGCCGCACGCCATCCGCAAGAAGGGCGGGCAGGCCCGATGGGAGGTCCGCGCGTTCCTCCCCCAAGCGGAATCGGCCGAGGTTCTGGTTGACGGACGGCGCTGCGCCATGGCCAAGATGCATGCGCAAGGCTTCTTTTGCGCCACTTTGAACGGCGACCCCCAGCCGTACGCGATTTGCGCCCGCCTGTGGGACGGCCGCGAAGTGGCCCTCGACGATCCCTACCGCTTCGGCCCGCGGATCTCCGATGCCGACCTCTACCTCCACACCGAGGGCACGCTCCACGAAGCGTGGCGCACCCTCGGCGCCCACATCACCGAGGCCGACGGCGTCCCCGGCGTTCGCTTCGCCGTGTGGGCGCCCAACGCCGTAAGTGTCACCGTCGCCGGCGAGTTCAACGATTGGGATACCCGCCGCCATCCCATGCGCCGCCGCGATGGTGGTGTCTGGGAAATCTTCATGCCCGGGCTCGGCCAGGGCGCGGCGTACAAGTACCACATCCGTTCCCGCTTCGCCGGGTACCAGCAACTCAAGGCCGACCCCTACGCCTTCTACTGCGAGACGCCGCCGAAATCCGCCTCGGTGGTCTGGGACATCGCCGCCTACCAGTGGCAGGATGCCGCCTGGATGGAATCGCGCGCCAAGACCGACTGGCTCAAATCGCCCATCGCCATCTACGAAGTGCACCTGGAATCCTGGCTCCGCGGCCCCATGGGCCAGACGCTCACCTACCGCGAGCTGGCCGTCAAGCTGGTCGAGTACGTCAAGCGGATGGGCTACACCCACATCGAGCTGCTGCCCATCATGGAGTACCCGTTTTCCGGCTCGTGGGGCTACCAGATCACCGGCTACTTCGCGCCCACTTCCCGCTTCGGCACGCCCGACGATTTCAGGTATTTCATCGATTGCTGCCATCAAGCCGGCATTGGCGTGTTCGTCGACTGGGTCCCCGCGCATTTCCCCAAGGACGCTCACGGCTTGGCCTTCTTCGACGGCACCGCGCTCTACGAGCACGCCGACCCGCGCAAGGGCGAGCAGCACGATTGGGGCACGCTCGTCTTCAACTACGGCCGCAACGAAGTGCGCACGTTCCTCCTCTCCAACGCCCTGTTCTGGCTGAAGGAGTACCACATCGACGGCCTGCGGGTGGACGCCGTGGCCTCCATGCTGTATCTCGATTACTCGCGCAAGCCCGGAGAGTGGATCCCCAACCAGTACGGCGGCAACGAAAACCTGGAAGCCATCGACTTCCTCCGCCGCTTCAACGAGCTCGCCCACACCGTTCCGGGAGCCATGACCGTGGCCGAGGAATCCACCGCTTTCCCCGGTGTCTCCAAGCCCGTCTACCTCAGCGGACTGGGCTTCACCATGAAGTGGAACATGGGCTGGATGCACGACATGCTGGCCTACTTCGAAAACGATCCCATCTANNTCTCGCACGACGAGGTGGTCCACGGCAAAGGCTCGCTGCTGAACAAAATGCCCGGCGACGAATGGCGTCAGTTCGCCAACGTGCGCGCCTTCCTGGCCTACATGTGGGCCCACCCCGGCAAGAAGCTACTGTTCATGGGCCAGGAGATCGGCCAGCGCGAGGAGTGGAACTGCAACACCAGCGTGCGCTGGGAGCTGCTGGAATTCGACTGTCACCGCAAGCTCCAGACCCTGATGCGCGAGCTCAACCGCCTCTACCGCTCGAGCCCCGCGCTCTACCAGGTGGACTTCCACTCGACCGGTTTCGAATGGGTGGACTTCCACGACTGGGAGGCCTCCGTCATCGCCTTCTTGCGCCGCGCCGAGGACCCCAGCGACTTCATTCTGTTCTGCTGCAACTTCACTCCCGTGCCGCGCCAGGGCTACGAGTTCGGCGTGCCCGAAGAGGGCTTCTACGAAGAGATTCTGAACACCGATTCGGAGTTGTTCGGCGGATCGAACATGGGCAACGGCGGCTGCGTCTCCTCGCGCCCCGTCCCCAAGCACAACCGTCCCAACAGCATCGCCGTGACGCTGCCGCCATTGTCGGTGGTGGCGTTCCGCAAACGATAGCGCCCCAGCGGGGTTTCGTGTATAATTGCTCCCCGGAGGACAAACGGATGCACCTACGACTTTCCATGCTGGTTTCTCTCCTGCTGCTCGCCTTCACCACCGCCTGCACCCAGGCGCCGCCCCCGGATACCCACGCCGCCGACGTTCAGTCGCTCAAAGATACCGAAGCGGCTTCGGCCAAGGCCATAGCGGACAAGGACTTCGAAAAGAGTATGAGCTATTACGCCGATGATGCGTCGCTGCTGGTGCCCACCGCGCCGGAAATCAACGGCAAGGACGCCATTCGAGCGGCTTTCAAGCCGCTCGTCGATGACCCGAATTTCGCGCACGCGTGCCAGACGTCGCGTGTCGAGGTCGCCAAGTCCGGCGACCTGGGCTACACGCAAGGCACCTACACCATGACCACGACGAACCCCAAAACGAAAAAACCCGTCACCGACAAGGGCAAATACCTGATCGCCTATAAGAAGCAAGCCGACGGAACCTGGAAGGTCGTGGCCGACATGGAAAGCTCCGACATGCCGCTGCCCGCGGGCAAATAAGGACCCTACTGCACGGCGGCGACGCTGCAGCCCCCAGCCGCCCTGTCTCACAAGCGGTTTCGTGTATAATCGCTTCCATTGACTGGAGGACAAACGAATGCACCTACGACTTTCCATGCTGGTTTCTCTCATGCTGCTCGCCTTCACAACCGCCTGCACGCAGGCGCCGCCCCCGGATACCCACGACGCCGACGTTCAGTCGCTCAAAGATACCGAAGCGGCTTGGGTCAAGGTCGTGGCGGCCAAGGACTTCGAAAAGACTGTGAGCTATTACGCCGACGACGCATCGCTGCTGATGTCCAACGCGCCGGCCGCTAACGGCAAAGACGCGATTCGAGCGGCTTTGAGGCCGGTCTTCGACGATCCGAATTCCTCGCTCGCGTTCCAGCCGTCGCGCGTCGAGGTCGCCAAGTCCGGCGACCTGGGCTACGCGCAAGGCACCTACACCATAACCACGACGGACCCCAAAACGAAAAAACCCGTCACCGATAAGGGCAAATACCTGGTCGCCTATAAGAAGCAAGCCGACGGAACCTGGAAGGCCGTGGCCGACATGGACAGCTCCGACATACCGCTGCCCGCGGGCAAATAAGGACCCTACTGCACGGCGGCGACACTGCACAGCCCCCCAATTCGCAAACGGTAGCGCCGGATGTATAATGGCACTCCGAAGGAGATTTTCACATGCACATTCGTGTCCTGCTGCTAACTTCCCTGTTGCTGTTCGCTCTGACCACCGCTTGCACACAGGCCCCGCCGCCCGCGCCGGACCTGCGCGACGCCAGCATTCAAGCGATCAAGGACACCGAAGCCGCCTGGACGAAGGCCACCAGCACGGCCAAGGATTTTGACAAGTCGATCAGCTTTTACGCCGACGACGCCTCCGTGTTCGCTCCCAACGAGCCGGTGGCCACCGGCAAAGACGCCATTCGCGCCGCGCTCAAGCCCATGTTCGACGACCCGAACTTCGCGATCTCATTCCAGCCGACACGCGTCGAAGCTGACAAGTCGGGCGAGCTGGGCTACGCCCAAGGGGCCTACAGCATGACTATGACGGACCCAAAGGCTAAGAAGCCGGTCACCGATAAGGGCAAGTACGTCACGGTTTACAAGAAACAGGCCGACGGGAGCTGGAAAGCCGTGGCCGACATCATGAACTCTGACATGCCGCTCCCCACCAAGAAGTAGCGGCTGCAAGCTCTTCTGCTGCGACTTCACTCCCGTCCCGCGCCAGGGCTACGAGTCCGGCGTGCCGGAAGAGGGCTTTTACGAAGAAATTCTGAACACCGATTCAGAGCTGTTTGGCGGATCGAACATGGGCAACGGCGGCTGCGTCTCTTCGCGCCCCGTGCCCAAGCACAACCGCCCTTACAGCATCGCGGTGACGCTGCCGCCGTTGTCGGTGCTGGCCTTCCGCAAACGGTAGCCCCCCAGCGGGGCTTCGTGTATAATTGCTTCCGTTGACTGGAGGACAAACCGATGCATCTACGACTTTCCATGCTGGTTTCTCTCTTGCTGCTCGCCTTCACAACCGCCTGCACCCAGGCGCCGCCCCCGGATACCCACGCCGCCGACGTTCAATCGCTCAAAGATACGGACGCGGCCTTTTCCAAGGTCTGGGCGGCCAAGGACCTCGAATAGAGCGTGAGCTATTACGCCGATGATGCGTCGGTGCTAATGCCCGACGCGCCGGTCGCTAGCGGCAAGGACGCGATTCGAGCGGCTATTAAGCCGATTTTCGATGACCCGAATGACGCGATTACTTTCCAGGGGTCGCGCGTCGAGGTCGCCAAGTCCGGCGATCTGGCCTATACGCAAGGCGCCTACACCGCGACCGTGACGGACCCGAAATGGAAGAAACCCGTCACCGACAAGGGCAAGTACGTGACGGTCTATAAGAAGCAAGCCGACGGAGCCTGGAAGGCTGTGGCCGACATCTGGAACGCCGACACGCCGCTGCCCGCGCCGGGCAAGAAATAGCGCGCGCCGCCCCGCTCACCGGGCCGGGTGGCGCGGGCACTCGTGCCTGCCGCGGAAACGCGAACTTCCGGCCCACTTCGTCGATCACGTTGAGCTGGCACGTGTAGCGCCCCGGCGCCAGGCCCTTCAGCGGAACCTGCAATTGCACGGGCACTGCGTTCGGCCGGGTGGCCGCCAGTTCCGTGGCCTTTAGCGGACCGGCCTCGAACGCCTTCGCGCCCTTCTCGTTGAACAGACTCATGCTTACCGCGATGCGCCGCGCGCGCGGATTGGCCGGGTCCGGCGCCGCATCGTAAACATCGAACGAGATGGTCATGTTCTGGTCGCGCCGGAATACTTTGGTGATGCTCGGCACCACCTTCTCATTGCCCACCACCAGCGGGTTCGACACCGCTACTTTCCTGACCGCCTTCTCCTTCTCCGCCGCGCCCACCGCGGCTTTGAACGGTTCCCGCTGGTTGCTCCAGATCACCGAGCTGGTTTTCAGCACCGCCGAGTCGGCCGCCAGGTCGGGCACCACAAAGCGCATGTCGAACGTGCCCATCTTCCCGCTCAGGTTTTCCCTCACCAGAAACTTCATCCGGTACTTGCCCGGCGCCAGCGTAAAACCGGCGTCGTAATGGAAGTTCCGGTGGCTCAGTTTGGCTGCTTCGCCGGCTTCGAGCTTGACCTTGATGTAGTCCCGCACGGTGCCCACGGCCACTTTGCGGTCGTCCAGAATCTGGCCCACAAAGTCGAACTCGGTCTCGCCGCCGCCGCGCTTTTGCGCCAGGTCGATCACCGATCCCGGAACCTTCACCGAAACCGGAACGAAGTACGCCGTCGGCGTGATCCGGAAATAGTCCGCCTCCACCGCCAGCGGAATGTCCGTCACCGGGTCGCCGGCGTTCATGGCCTCCTGCAGCTTCTGCTCCTTATCCTGGCCGTTGAATTTGCCCCACACCTTGCCGGCGTAGTATCCCTGGCGAAACTCCAGTTTGGCCGACTGGTTGTTGTTGAGCTTCACCGTGATCTTGCGATACTTGCCGTCCACCGCCAGGTTGGTCGAGTAGTAGCCCAGCACGTAATAGCTGCGGTACTCCTGCTGCGCCTCGACGATTCCGAGCGAAAGCTCGTTGCTGTCGAGGAAAGCCTTCCCGCCGGTGTCCGACGCCAGGGTGGCCAGCGTCTCCTGCGAATTGTTGATGCTGGCGCGCTGCGAGTTGTATACCGAGCCGGTGAAGATGCCGCTCCCGCGCGAGGCCGCTTTGCCGGCGCCCCCTCCGGGAGGATCCGCCATCAATCCCCGCGCATCGATGGGATATATGGCGACGTTGGCTTTGGTGGCCGCGTTGATGGAGGCCTCCAGTTGCGCCTGGTTGTCCACCCCCGTCCGGGCGACGCCGCCCGCGAAGTAAATGAGAGCCTTCTTCTCCGGCAAAGCCGCCAGCTTTTTCGCCGCGTCCTCGAGGGCCGCCAGCTTGCGGTCGGTGTTGTAAATGTTGAACTCCGTCTCGTCGGCCACGAACGCCGCGCCGGTGTCTTCGCTGTCGTCGGCGCCCGTGTCCGCCATGTCGGCCAGCTCGCTCAGCTCGCCGATCGGCAAGGCATGGATGATGTCCTTCAACTGCGCACGGTCGGCGGTGAAATCGGTCTTCACCTGGAGAACCGTCGAGTACAGCATGATGGCCACCAGGTCCGCCGTCGTCATCTGGGTGTCGATGAACTTCAGCGCCGCCTCTTGCGCGCGCAACTGCTCGGGAATCCCCATCGACGAGAAATCGAAGAACAGTACCATCAGGCGCTTGTCGTGATACTGAACCTGGCCGGGCGTTTCCGTGGTGATGGTGGTCTTGGGAGGCTCCGGTATGGCGTTCACATCGTCGAGCGTCGGCGGCGGGGGGGGCGGCGCTGGCTCCATGGCGAGTTTCTGAACTTCGAAGACCGAGATCTTCTGCGGCTTGCCGTCTTCGAGCACCGTGAAATCGTTCTCGGTGAGGCTGTCGATGGCCTTGCCGGACTTATCCTTCACCGTTACGTCCACGATCACCAGGTTGGCGTTCGCCGTGAACGTAACTCTCTTGGCCGGCTGCTGCTGCCCCGCCGCCGCGAGCACCAAGAGCGCCGTGAGACCGTAGATCCTCATACCTAGAAATTGAACCTCAGCGTCAGCGTGACGTTCCGCGTCCCCGACGCCCCCGTCGCCAACCCATAGTTGGACGCGTTAAACGTAGTGCCGATGTTCGTCACCACCACGTGATTCAGCGCGTTATTGGCCGCCAGGCGCAACTGCAGTTGCCGCCGGGTGTCCCCAAATCGAAACGCGCGGTTGAGCGAACCGTTCAGGCCGATCTGGAACAGGCCGGGGATGGTGTCCCGTCCCGCGTCGCCGTACTGGCCCGGCGGCGGCGTGGTAAAGGCGTTGAGATTGAAGTACGGAAAGTTGCCGGCGTTGATGTCTGCTCCGGTCGCTTGCGCGCGCCCCGAGCCGAACGCGGCGGTCCCTCCGGTGTTCGCCAGGTTCCCCGATACTCGCGCCGTCAGCGGCGTGCCGGAGGTGGCCGTGAAGTTGCCGCTCAGCGTCCACCCGGTGAAGGCCTTGGTCTTCCAGCCGCCGTTGCGCCACAAACCATGTATGCCCACCGGCGAAGAAAGCACGTAGCCCACGGTCAGATGGTGTCGCTGGTCGAAGCTCGACAGGCCGCGCTCCAGGCGCAAATCCTGGGGGTTCTGGGCCACCACGCCGCCGCCGCCCCCAAAACTCGAAGCGTCGTCGATGGATTTCGAGAAGGTGTACAGCGCGTTGGCCGACACTCCCCGCCCGAAGCGCCGCGTGATCCGCGCCTGTCCCGCGTGGAAAATGGAATCCCCCTGCGAGGTCAGGTACGAAAACCCGGTGGCGTTGCCAATTTGCAGTTGCTGCTGCGCATTGAGCGGCGACGAGCCCGGCGCGGCGCGGTTAGGCTGCTCCGTAATGGCCAGCCCCGTGCCTTTGGTCCCGATGTATTCCAGCTCCACCAGCAGTCCGTGCGAGAAGGTTTGCTGCAGCGCGAAGCTCCACGTTTGTGCATAGGCCAGTTTGTAATTCTTGTCGATGCCGTACGTGTTGGTGATGGTCTGCGACGGCTGCGTCGGGAATCCGTTCTGCAACGTGAGAGGATTCGCCGTGCTGGTGGTGAGCGACGCGTTCTTCGCAAACGGCGGCTGCGCCGCCATGCTGGCCGCGAACCCGCCGTACGCCGAGCCGCTGAAGAAAATGCTGTAGCCGCCGCGGATCACGCGTGCGTGCTTCTGCGACGGCCGCCACGCGAAGCCCAGCCGCGGCGAGTAATTGTTCTTGTCCGGGGCGATCAGGCTGGAGGGATAATTGCCCGAGTAAGGCCCCACATTGTTGGCCGGCGTCACCACCGCCACCGCGTTCCTCTGCGGGCTCAGGTCGAGGTTCGCCAAGTGCCCTCGCAGTTCCGTGTACGGGGCGAAGTACTCATAGCGCAGACCCACGTTGAACGACAAGCCCGGCCGCACCCGCCAATCGTCCTGCGCGTACCAGTTGGCGGCCCAACCGCGGAAGTAGTTGTTTTCGCTGCCCAGCCGCAACGAGCTGGTCTGCGGCAACCCCAGCAGAAAGTCGGCGAAGTCGAACCCCGTCCCCGCCACCGGCTGGCCGTGACTGTCGATTTCGCTGGTCAGCAATCCGCTGAAGCTGAACGACCCGCGCGAATTGGCATACGACAGGCTGTTCTGCTGCAGCCGCCGGTACCCTGCCCCGAACGTCAGGTTGTGCTTCCGGCGCACCACGTAGGTGATGCTGTCCGTGATGTTGGTGGTCTGGTTGCGGCTCACCGACGCCGACCCATCCGAGAGGCTGCCGAAGTTCGTGAACGACAGGCTCGGGGGGCCATAGTTGATGGGGTCCTGCGAGGTCCCCGTGATCCCCAGTTCCGCCGCCACGTTGTCCCCGTCCGCGAAGTATGGCGCCAGCTTACTGATGTTCCGGCTGAAGGCGATGTTCAGGCTGTTGTTGAATCGCGGCTTGAAGCTGTGGCTCCAGCCCGCCGACGCGCTCAAGCCGTAGCCGCTGGTCGTGTCCTTAAACCCGAAAAGCAGCGGGCCCGTCGCGTCGTTGCGGTTGTACTGCTCGTTGAAATTGAGGCGGTCCTTGGCGGTCAACGGCGCGTTAAACCGCACGCCGAGGCTGTCGCTGGCCGTTGGTGTGGACGCCGCCAGGTGGTAATTCTGCACGATCCCGGTGTAGGTAGGCAGCGGGAAGTACTTCAGCAGCCCCGCCGCCGCCGGATTGAATCGCGCGGCGGGTATCGCACTGCCCGGGAACGGCGCCCCGCTCAGCGGATCGTAAATCGTGAGCGGCGTGCTGGTCATGGCCTGCGAAAAGTCGCCATTCCGCTCGGCGAGCGTCGGCACCGACGACGTCAGGCTGGTTCCGGTGCGCGCCCTCCGGCCCGTGTAATTCACGTAAAGAAGGTATTTGTCCGAGGTAATCAGCTTGGGAATCCGCAGCGGCCCGCCGACGTTGAAACCAAACCTGCCCGAGCCGGCCGACGGTTTTGGCGCAGCCTGGCCGTTCAGCGAAAACGGTGCCGCGTTCAGCACCGAGTTGGCCACGTCCAGGAATACCGACCCGGTGTACGCCGGTTGCGTGCGCCGCAGGTTGCCGAA
>PLMF01000030.1:6264-6451 GCA_003142355.1 Bryobacterales bacterium | reverse complement strand
ATCGCGCCGGCCGCAGCTTGGCCGCGAACTCCACGCCCTGTGCCCGCGAGTTGGCGATGTTGTCCGTCTGATAAAGACCCAGCTTCGAGAGCGAGCCGCCCAGGGTCACGATCAGATCGTAGAAACGGTTATAGAAGTATGTCCCGTCCAGCGCCAGCCGGTCGTGGAAGAGCGTCTGCTCCACGCC
>PLMF01000030.1:0-6171 GCA_003142355.1 Bryobacterales bacterium | reverse complement strand
AGGTATACCGCGGTGTCGCGCCGGCGGATGGGAAACGTCTGGTAATCGGCGTTCGTGATGTAGCTGTTCTCGACCTCCTCCAGCCCGTCGCTCACGCCCACCGCGGCGGTGTAGTGCCGCGTAACGCTCACGATCGTCCGCGCCTCGCCTTGCGCGCGGAGGTCGCGGTTGAAGGCAAACCCGTACCCGCTCCGGTACCCGTTGTTATTCAGAAAGAAGGTCCCGAACACCTCCTCGCGGACGCGTCCCCAGAGGTCCGCCTGGTAGTGCGCCAGGTAGTCCGAAAAGTTGTTCTTGCTGCGGCTGACGGTGTCGATGCCGGTAAACGTGTGCTTGGGGTCCGAGCCCCACGGGCCGGGCTCGCCCGTCTGGTTGGAATCGAAATCTCCGTGCAGCGCGAGTGTCTGCCGGCGGAAGTGCCGCGAGACGTTCAGCAACAGGCCTTGGTTGCGATAACCGCTGTTGGTGACGGGACCGTCCGTCGCCAGGCGCGACGCCGAGGCCGCAATCCCAAAACCCGCCAGCCGTCCCGCGCCCGAAATGCCGAAGCGGCGTTCGTAGTTGCTGCCACCCTCCGCCAGGATGTCGATGGCGGGCGCCGAGTCCGCCTCGCGCGTCACAAAATTGATCGCGCCGCTGTTGGCGTATGGCCCGTAGATGGCCGATTGCGGGCCGCTGATCACCTCCACCCGGTCCAGCGCCTCGGCGGGAATGTGCGCGAAATCGAAGTTGCCGCCGAAGCTGTTCACCGGCACCCCATCGATCTCCACCAGGTTGAAGGTCGGATATCCGCCGCGGATGAACAGCCCCGCCAGCCCCCCGGTGGCGCCCGTCTGGCTGAAGGCCAGGCCCGGCACTTCCCTCAGCAGGTCGATCGCCAGCGCTTGGTTGCGCTCGCGGATCTCCTGGCGCGAAATAATGCTGACGCTGCCGCCTTGTTCGCTGGCCGAGACATCGATGGCGGAGCCGACCACCCGCACCGAATCGATCTGCGGCGCAATCTCGAGCCGCACGGAAACTTCGCGTTCCAGCGGCAGCGTTTGGGTGCTGAATCCAGGCGCGGTGACGACCAGCTTCGCGCCCGGAGTTTCCGCAGTGTTCAGTTCGAAACCGCCGCTGAGTGAGGACGCCGTTTGCGCCTCCACTCCCACGCGGCTGACCACGGACACCTGCGCGCCCGCAATGGGCGCGCCGGATGGATCGATCACCGTGCCTTTGATCTGGGCGGCGGAAAGAAGGGCGGGAAATAGCCAGCAGCAAGCCAGCGGGCCTGAAACGTAGATGCGCATTCTAAGCTCCTCCCTCGAGGGCTGAATCTGTTTGAGCCTCGCTGGCCGGTCTCCTGACTCGCGCATCTCCGGACCGGCCGGCCTTCCCATCCCGTCTCCGGAACAGTGGCCCTGTTGACCCGTCCTCCGCGCTTACAGTGGCGGGGCCGTGCTGGATCTTCACCAGCTTCCCGTACACCAGCGGATTTTCAACTACCATCCGAGTGTACACTAATTCAAGAAGCCGATGTGGACCTCAACCCACCGCCTCGCGCGGATCGTATTCACCATCGTCATATCGGGATTGTTCCTTCCCGTTAACGGCGCGGACGCCAAGCCGGACAAGAAAAGGTCGCAGGCCGAGTATCAGCGCGGGCTTCGCGCCGACGAAGCCGGCCGGCGCGATGAGGCCATTTCCACGTACTCGCAGGCCATCCAGGCGGACGCCACCAACGCGGCCGCATGGCTCGCGCGCGGCAAAGACTACCTGGCCGCGGGCGACCACGACAAGGCCGCGGCCGATCTCGATCAGGCCATCAAACTTCAGCCCGCCGACGCCGAATCGTACGCCACCCGCGGCCGCCTCTTCGCCGCCACCAATCAGCCCCAGCGCGCCATCCACGACTACGACATCGCCATCGGCCTGAAACTCGAGCGTACCGAGGTTTATACCGCGCGCGGCAACGCCTGCCTGGCGACCGTCCAGTACGACAAAGCCATCGAGGACTTCACGCAGGCCATTAAACTCCGGCTCGACAATCCGGAGCCGTATCTGGGTCGTGGAAAGGCGCACGCGGAGCTGCGGCAGTACCGCGACGCCATCGACGATTTCGATCGCTGTCTCAGCCTCAAGCCGGATTACGAGGAGGCTCTGGTGGAGCGCTCTCTGGCTTACGTCGGCGCCGGAGATCATGTGCGCGCCAGCCAGGACCTCACCTGGGCGTTGAAACTTCAGCCCGGGGATGTGCGCGCCTGGCGCGTGAGAGGGGCTGTGCGCGAACGGCTGGGCGACGACGAGGGAGCCGCCGCGGACTACAGCGAAGCCATCCAGCGCGATCCCAAGGACCCGCGGCTGTACCTGGCGCGCGGCGCGGCTTACTCGCGCCTGACGCGCCACCAGGATGCCCTGCGGGATCGCGATCGGGCGGTCGAGCTCGATCCCAAAAACCCCGACGCCTACGTGGCGCGCGGCGGCTCGTACCATGCCCTGGGACAACACGAGAAGGGGCTGGCGGACCGCACCACGGCCATCGGTTTGGATCCGCAATCGCCGCTGGCATGGGACGCGCGCGGCAACGCGTACTACCTGCTCGAACGTTACGACGAAGCATTGGCGGACTTGCTCCAGGCCCAGAGACTCGATCCCAAGAACGTGGAAACGCGAGATCTGGCGTCGAAAGCTCAGGCCAAGACCGACGCGCTTGTGAACCGGGCGCGCGCCAAAGAGGCTGCGCCTGAAACCGCCAGGCTGCTGCTGCCCGGCGCTCCCCAGCCCGCTCCCAAATCCGAGCCAGCGCCCAAATCCGAGCCCGCTCCCAAACCCGCGCCCGCTCCCAAACCCGCGCCTCCGTCGGCAAAAGTTCCCCCTGCCACCGCTGCGCAGTATCATGCGCGCGGCCGCAAACTCCTTCAGGAAGATCATTACCAGGAGGCCATCGACCAACTCACAGAGGCTCTGAAGTTGGATCCTGCGCTGTCGCTGGCTTACAATGCGCGTGGTTACGCCTACGTCAGGCTCAAGCGGTACGCCGAGGCGCTCGCCGATTTCGACGAGGCCATCCGGCTCAATCCCTCCTACCTCAACGCCTACGTGAACCGCGGCTCCACCCGCCGCGCCGCCGGCGACAAGCCCGGAGCGGACGCCGACAAAACCAGAGCGCAGGAGTTGACGCAAGGCAAGAAGTGAACGGCGTGCGCCACGCCCGCCAAGCCGCCCGAATGGTCTGCGAAAACCTGGGGACTGACGAATGTGTCCCAAGGCGCGCGCCCCCCCCTCGCCAAACACCGTGTCGTCACACCGCCGCGTGGACACATCCGTCTGTCCCCCGGTTTTCGCCCCCCCCCGGTTTTCGCCTTCATACCCAAACCCTCGCTCTCGGAGTCTGAGAAATGCGGGCCAGGGTCGCTTGCGGCGTCCCTCCCCCGCGTTCCCTCCATTTTCAGGGCGCTCACCGGCCCCAGCCGGCCTTGCTGCCGACATCGGCGGCCTGTACAATGCAGACTCTATGAAACCGTGTTGGTTCATCTTTCTGCTCACGGGCTGCGCCGCTGCCCAGGTCCCCGATCGAGACCCGCTCGGTCTGCTCGATCTCCCCCAAATGAAGACCTTCTCCGCCCAGCGCGTCTCCAGTGGGAACCGGTTCGTGGGCAGCAACGACGACAGCAAGCGCATCATGCCCGGCGAAACCTTCGTGATGGCGGACCTCCGCGGACCCGGCGTCGTGAGCCACATCTGGCTCACCGTGGCCGACAATGAGTTCTCCTGGCCCCGCCTGCTCCGCTTGCGCGTCTATTACGACGGCAGCAAGACGCCGAGCGTGGACGTCCCCTTGGGCGATTTCTTCGGCGTAGGACACGGTTACGAGCGAAACCTCGATTCCATGGTCGTCCGCAACAGCTCCTTCGGAAGAGCCAGGAATAGTTACTGGCCCATGCCGTTTCGCGTATCGTGCAAGATCACCGTGACGGACGAGGGCAACCGCCCGGTAACCATGTTCTACTATCACGTCGACTGGCAGCGCCATAAGTCTTTGCCCGGCGACACCGCCTACCTGCATGCCTACTACCGCCAGGAGCGGCCCGCCGCCAAAGGCAGGAATTACGAGTTCCTGAACATCAAGGGAGCCGGGCACTACGTGGGCACGGTCCTGAACGTCATTCAGGCCGGGGTCGGATGGTTCGGAGAAGGGGACGACCTGTTTTATGTGGACGGAGCCGATCGCCCGCAGATTCTCGGCACGGGTACGGAAGACTACGTCAACGAGGCTTGGGGGCTGCGCGTCTCATGCGGGCTTTGGAGCGGCACGCCGGTGGCGGAAGGCGAGCTCGTGGGAGCCCGCCTGACCGGTTACCGCTGGCACATCCCCGACCCCATCCCGTTTACCAGCTCGCTGTGGGCCGGCATCGAGCACGCCGGCTGGACCTACAATGCGGATGGCTCCCTGCGTTCCGGATTTGAAGAGCGCCCGGATTACTTTTCCAGTGCCGCCTTCTGGTACCAGAAGGACGTCAACGAAGGGCTGCCCGAGCCGCCCTACGGCGAAGCGCGTCTGCCGTTGGGCAACGCCGAGCAGATCGCCGTGGAGGACTCGCTCCCGGAGGTCGCCACCCTGAAAGGCAAAGCCTCGGTGCAGCGCGAAGTCGACTGGGGCAGAGATCTTTTGTTCTTCCAGGCGCAGGATGCCGGAGCCCGCATCGATATCCCCATCGATGTTCGCCGGACGGGCCGTTACGAGCTCCTCAGCCGCCTCGCCCAGGCGCCCGACTATGGAAACTATATCGCGCTCATCGACGACAAACCCGCCAACCTGGATAACCGCCAGGCTGCCACCTCGGAGATCCCATCGTCCGGAGCGCCGGTGTTTCACGGCTATCTGGCCGAAATCTTCGTCGCCGTGGATCAACCGCTGGGATGGCTGACCCTCACCAAAGGACGCCACATCCTCAGCTTCCTCTGCGTGGGCAAGGACGGCCAGTCGTCGGGCTATAACCTGGGCATCAACGATGTCGTGCTGGAACGCGTGCCGGATGCCCCGGAGCCCCAGGCGGAGCTTCTCCCCATCCCGCCGCCGGAAGGTCGCGCCGCGGGCGTGGCGCCGGTGTATCGCGGCGTCCCGTTGCAGGGCTACCTTCGCCAGCTCGGGCGCGCATCCCAAACCGGCCGCCCCGCGATCCTGCGAGCCATCGGCGCCTTTGGTGCGGACGCCGCCCCCGCCGTGGACGACGTCGCAAAGGCGCTCGGCGATCCCGCCGCCGATGTGCGCGAGGCGGCGGCCTGGGCGCTCTCGCAGATGGGGACCGCCGCCGCGCCCGCCGTCCCCGCTCTGGAACGGTCTTTGTCGGACCCGAACCCGCGCCTGCGCAGCCTGTCCGCCTTAGCTCTGCGCGCCATGGGACCGGCCGCGGCGAAGGCGATTCCAGGATTGGTCAAGGCCCTCGACGATTCTTCCCCCTCCGTGCGCGCCGTTGCGGCGGACGCGTTGGGCAACCTCGGACCCGCCGCGAAACCCGTGGTGGAGGCTTTGAGCCGGCACCTGTTCGGCGCCGACGAACCAGTCGTCTTCGTGCTGCGCAGCCTGGCCACTGCCCTGGGGAATATCGGTCCCGCGGCCGCCAGTGCCTTGCCCGCCCTGGAGCAGGCGCTCAAAATGCACCGCGTGAGCGAGGCCGCCCAGGAGGCGATCCTGAAGATCAAAGGCGAGCCGGTCCCGGTCTGGTACTGAGTCGCATCCGATCGCCGCGCCTGCCATGGCCGTCCCTGGCTTCCGGCCGGACTACGATCCGGAAGCTCGGTCTGTCGCCGGCGGACGGATCCAGTGTCCTAATAGGCGACTGTGCAAACATGTGGCTTTCTCAGCGTCCGCGGAAGCTTGGTCACCGGCACGGGCCCTCTTCACAGGGTTGCCCGTTGGGAGGCTGGAAGCTGTAAATGACCCTGGAATCGGTGACTCCCGGATGAAGGCGATCATGGATGCGGCTCTCAAAGGGAAGCTTTTGTACCGGAGTGCGAGTTATTTCAGCCTGGAGATGGCCGCATACGATATTGGGAAGAACTACCTCGCACGCTGGGCTGCATTCCTCCAGGGACAATCGACTCCTCGGGGTTTTCACCCCGATACGTAAACTCACGCTCTCGGGGTGTGAGTAATGCGGGCTAGCAATAATACTGTTCACTTTGTCGTTG
>PLMF01000217.1:2223-15746 GCA_003142355.1 Bryobacterales bacterium | reverse complement strand
TTCGCGATGGTCACCGGCGTCAAGAATGGCTGGCTCGACGCCAAGACGTACGGCCCCGCGGCTCGCCAAGCCTGGCTGGCGCTGATCGGGTATATAGACCAGCATGCGGACGTCACCAGCGTTTGCGCCGGCACCAACAAGCTCAACGATCTGGCCTACTACCTGGCCCGGCCGCGCATGACCGGCGACTTTCACGGCCAGGCGCCGGTCTTGTGGAGCGCCTCGGCGCTGCTGCGGTAGACCAAATGCACGATTTCGCAAATAGGGTTGCGTATCCTGTGGTGGGGCAGGCGGTGCCGCCTGCCCGCGGCCGAGCGAAGCTCGCCGCGTCCCGCTGCGCGGGACGTCGGCGAGGGCAGGCGGCACCGCCTGCCCCACCAAGCCTTCGGAATACGTCATCGTAATTCCGAATCAGGGTACTAACGGAGGCGTCATGAGTGCAACGCAATCCATCGAAACGTCCGGGGCCGGCGCCGCGGCTGGGACCAACCTGTTCACACCGCTGACGGTGCGCGGTGTCACGTTCCGCAACCGAATCGCCGTCTCGCCCATGTGCCAGTACTCCTCGGTGGACGGGTTGGCCACCGATTGGCACTTGGTCCACCTGGGCAGCCGAGCCGTGGGCGGCGCCGGCCTGGTGATGACGGAAGCCGCCGCCGTGGAGGCGCGCGGGCGCATCTCGCCGGCCGATGCNNGCGCACGCGGGCCGCAAGGCGAGTACGCGCCGCCCGTGGGAAGGCGACGGGACCATTCCGGAGTCGGCCGGCGGCTGGCCCACGGTGGCGCCCAGCCCGGTCCCGTTCCAGCCCGAAGATCCCGCCCCCGTCGAGCTGTCGCACGCCGGGATTCATTCCATCGTCGAGGCTTTTGTGGCGGCCGCGCGGCGCGCGCTCCGGGCCGGATTCCAGGTAGTCGAGATCCACGGCGCGCACGGCTACCTGATTCATGAGTTCCTTTCTCCGCTCAGCAATCGCCGCACCGACGAATATGGCGGGTCCTTCGAAAACCGGATTCGCTTCGCCCTGGAAGCGGCCGAGGCGGTGCGCGGGGCATGGCCGCTCGACCTGCCGCTGTTCCTGCGGATTTCCGCCACCGATTGGGTCGAGGGCGGATGGACTCCCGACGAGTCCGTCGAGTTGGCGCGCCGTGTGCGGCCGCTGGGGGTCGATCTCATCGATTGCTCATCGGGCGGTTCGGCGGCCCACGCCAAGGTGCCGCTCGCTCCGGGCTATCAGGTTCCATTTGCCGAGCGCATCCGCCGCGAGGCCGGCATTCTCACCGGAGCAGTCGGGCTGATCACCACGCCGCGGCAGGCCGATGAGATCATCCGTTCGGGGAAGGCCGACCTGGTGCTGCTGGGGCGCGAATTCCTGCGCCATCCCTACTTCCCGCTCGACGCCGCCGGGACGCTCGGCGCGGAAATCAACCCGCCCGTGCAGTATTTGCGGGCTTTCCCGCCCCCCTGAAAAACGAAAGGCGGCCCTCCCACGCAGAACTGCGGGAAGGGCCGCCTGATCTTACCTTACCGGCACAGCGGCCGGACTCGGGTGAATGTTAATCTGCCAACCGCTTGGCTGTGGCTTCGGTGACCATCGGCGCACCATCGCGACCCGGACGAGTGATCTTCAACTTCAACTCGTTGCCGGAAACCATGCCGGTGTACTCTGTCGTCATCGAATTGCCGCCCATCTGCATGGTGACCTTGAAGGAGATGTTGTCGCCATCGATCTTGCCTTCGGAGATCGCGCTTTCCATGGGATCGCCGCCGCGGCCAGGCCGCACCATACTGCCGGTCAGCGTGCTTCCACTGGCCTTAAGGGTAAGGGTCACCTGGGTGGGGTTGCCACCGCCGCGGCCGGCTTGCTCATAAACCCACTTGCCGGTGACATCCGCCGCCATCGCGGCGAACGCTACCACAAGCAGAATCGTAACTACAAAAAGCAGCTTTTTGGTCATAGTAACTAAAAGGCGTCCCCCGACACCCGGATGTTACCCTACGGGGGTGGTAAAGGTGGACGGATACCGGGTGGCCTCTGGGGCGCTTGGTTTCGCCTCAAAGTGCGGCAATTTGCCACCCTGTCTCTGCGCGACCGAATGCATTGATCTGATTCTAAATAGTCTATATCCTACGAAAGGTGGCCTTCGGCTTGCCCAATAACCTCGCGGAACTGATTCGGTGACCCCATGCTGACGACTCAAGGCAAGGCCGGCAAGATCGCGGGGACCCTCGTGGTGGTGGCCGTTTCCGCGTCGCTCGGCATGTTGGTGGACTGGCGGGCATCGGGCATCAGCCGCTATACCGAGGACTGGCTCATGCGCGCGCGGGGGCCGCTTCCAGAGCCGGATGACATTGTCATCGCCGCCATCGATGAACTGAGCCTCGCGCGTTTTGGACAATTCCCCTGGTCGCGCCAGGTGATGGCCCGCGCCATCGACGCGATCGCGGCCGCACGACCCAAGGTCATCGCGGTCGACGTGCTCTTGTCCGACTCCACCACCCAGGAAGACGACAATGCCCTGGCCCGCTCGATCGGCCGCGCGGGAAACGTGGTGGTGGCCGCGCAGTTGGCCGAATCCCCGGTGCACGGGCGCCCCTCGAGCTGGCTTCGGCCGCTGCCCGAGATCGAGCGCACGGCCGCCGCCGTGGGCCATGTCGACGTCGAGACCGAACTCGATGGCGTGGCACGGCAGATCTCCGTTCGCGCCGCCGATGATGCCGGCCAGGCTTTCCGGGCCATGGCCGTGGAAGCCGTACGCATCGCCGATGGCACTCCGGAACAGGGCGTCACCCTCACGCCTCGGGCGCTGCAGCTCGGTGCGCGCACGATTCCGCTGGACACCTCCGCGTCCCCCGTCTTGATTGTGCTGGCGCAGGGCCGCGCCAACCTGGCTCGGGTCATGCGCGGCGGCCGCATGACCATCGACTTCATAGGCCCCGCTGGATCGTTCGGCCCCCACACCTACAGCCTGGCGGACGTAATAGAAGGCCGTGTGCCTCGCGAGAAGCTCCACGGCAAGTATGTTCTGATCGGCGCCACCGCCCCCTCCCTGGGCGATCGCATCGCTTCCCCGTTCGTGCGCCACACCGATGCGCGCGCCGACCAGCACGGGTCGCTGACGCCGGGAGTCGAGGTGCTGGCCAACACGGTGAGCACCATTCTGCGCTCGCGGTTCTATTCCGACCCCTCGGATTGGACGGCGTTCTTCTGGGCGGCGCTGATCGCCGCCGTTACCGTGGGGCTGCTGGAGGCCGCCCAGGGCGGACACGAATTGCTCCGCCAGCTTGCGGTACTGGCAGGAGTGGCGGGGGCGGTATTACTGGCCAGCTATTTCGCATTTACCCGGTTCCTGGTGTTGCCACCGCTGGCGCCTGGCCTGGTGTCGTTCGCCTCCGCCGGCGTCCTGGGACTGCTGCTCCGTTCGCTCGACGCCAGCGCGCGCCTGGATGCCAACATCGAGGAGCTGGCGTATTCGGGCGACCTGCTGGCGCCGGCCGGTTCCGGCATCGCCGGCCCCTACCATCATTGGGTCAAGGGCGGTCCCGTCACGCTGGCGCGCGGCTGGCTGCCCAAGGGCCTGGAGTGGAAAGCCCGCACGCTCAGCGAACTCAACGCACGCCTGCTCGAGCGCGCCAAGTTCGTGGACCTGGCGCTGCGCTCGGTGGAAGATGGCCTCGTCATCGCCGCCCCCGACGGGCGCATCACATTCGCCAATCGCAGCGCCGGCGCCATTTTGGGATCCACGGCGCGCGGGCTGGTGGGCCAGAACCTGCAGCGGCGGCTGGCGGGAACGCTGGATGACGATACGCTTTCGCGGCTGGTGCGCGATGGCGTCAGAATCGACCGTGAAATCGTGGTCCGCGGCGCGCGCCCGCGGCACTATACCTTGCGCATGGCCCCCGTCTCGGCCGGCGATGCCGGCGACGGGCCGGTGCTCGGCATCGTGGCATCGCTCTCCGACGTTACGCGCCAGCACGAGCTGCAACAGACCAAGAACGACGTCATCTCGCTGGTCTCGCACGAAATGCGCACGCCCCTCACCGCCATCCAGGGCATGACCGAGTTACTGGCGGATTACGACGTCGGCGCGGAACGCCGCCGCGAGATGAATCTGGCCATCAATGACGAGGTCAAGCGCCTCGCCCGCATGATCGCCGAGTATCTCGATATCACGCGGCTGGAATCCGGCGTAATCGTGTTGCGGCCCTCTCCGCTGCGCGTCGAGACGCTGATCGAGCGCATCCTGCTGCTGCTCGAGCCCGTGGCCGGACAGCACGGAATCCGCCTGGTGCGCAACTTCGCCGACGGCTTGCCCACGCTGGTCGGCGACGCCGACCTGCTCTCGCGGGCCGTCGAGAACCTGGTTTCCAACGCCATCAAGTACAGTCCCGGCGGAACCGCTGTCACGGTCTCCGCTTCGAGCGACGATGCTTCAGTCTCCATCCAGGTGGCGGACCAAGGCTATGGGATTTCCGAAGCCAACCTGGCGCGCATCTTCGAGAAATTCTACCGCGTATCGCGCGTCGAAGACGCCGGCGTGCCCGGCACGGGCCTGGGCCTGTCGCTGGTCCGCGAAATCGCGGAATTGCACGGCGGCTCGGTCGCGGTCGGAAGTGAAGTGGGCGCCGGCTCCACGTTCACCCTGCGCCTCCCGCGCGCGGAGACCGCGAGAGCCACCGAGAGTACACTTGATTCAGGGCGCCTGGTCTGACGCATGTCTCAACAACCACACATTCTGATCGCCGACGACGAACGCTCCATCCGGCTGATGCTGGAAACCGGGCTCACCCTCAACGGTTTCCGCGTGACCTCCGCCCGGACCGGGCGCGAGGCGCTGGAAGCCGTCTCCAGCGGCCAGTTCGACGCGGTGCTGAGCGATATCTATATGCCCGACCTCAGCGGTCTCGAGCTGGTGGAATCGCTGCGCGGGGCCGGCGCCGGCCTGCCCATCATCCTCATGACCGCGCAGGGCTCGCTCGAGGCCGCCGTCGAAGCGGTGGCGCGCGGCGCCAGCGATTTCATCGGCAAGCCCTTCGAGATTTCGGCCGTGGTGGCGCTGCTGCGGCGTTTCCTCGACGCGCGCCGCGAGGCCGCGGCGTCCCCCGATTCGGAACCGACCGAGACGAAACTTTCCCATTCCGGACTGGTGGGACGCAGCGCGCCCATGGCGATGGTTTACAAGCTGATCGCCCAGGCCGCCCGCACCGACGCCACGGTCCTCATCATGGGCGAATCGGGAACGGGCAAGGAGCTGGCGGCCCGCGCCATCCACGATTTCAGCGTGCGCTCCGCCCGCCCGTTCCTTTCCGTGAACTGCTCGGGGCTCACCGATACCCTGCTCGAGGCCGAGTTGTTCGGACACACGCGCGGCGCGTTCACCGGCGCCGCCACCGAGCGCGCCGGCCTCTTCGAAGCCGCCGGCGGCGGCACTTTGTTTCTCGACGAGCTGGCCTCCACCAGCCCGGCTTTTCAGGCCAGTTTGCTGCGCGTGCTGCAGAGCGGCGAAGTGCGCCGCGTCGGCGCCACCGAGACGCGCCGCGTCGATGTCCGGGTGATTGGCGCCAGCAACGCGCCGCTGCGCGAAATGGCGGCGGCGGGCCGCTTCCGTTCCGATCTGTTCTACCGCCTGAGCGTCCTCTCGATCGAGCTGCCACCGCTGCGGGCGCGCACGGGCGACGTCGAACTGCTCACCGCGCACTTCCTGCGCGTCTTCCGCAACCCCGATCAGCCGCCGCCGCACCTCAGCCGCGAAGCCATGGAGGCGCTCGCCGCCCATGACTTTCCAGGCAACGTCCGGGAACTCGAGAACGCCTTGCGGCGCGCCGTGGCGCTTTCCTCGGGCGGGCTGATCACCATCGATTGCCTGCCGCCGGAGATCGCCGCCGTCCGGTCGAAAGCCGCGGGCGGCGGCCATCCCGAGCATCGCCTGATCGCCGACCGTCCCAGCATGGAGGAGTTCCAGCGCCGCTACCTGCAACTGGTGCTGGAGGAGACCGGATGGAACCGCCGCCGCGCGGCTGCCGTCCTCGATCTCGACCGCCGCACCATCCAGCGGCTCATCGCCCGTTACCAGCTTCAAGGGGCCGTGGACCCCGAGGGCGAGGGCGCGCTGGAAGCGGAAGACGAATCCGCGGAAAGACCCTCGGATATCGCCTAACCCGTTTTCCGCAAACAGATGTAGTAGTTCGACCATTTTGGGGTACCCGACGTTGCAGCCATTGCAGTTACGTTCCGAAAATCCAGAAAAACGCTTGTAGTGACAAATCGTATTTGACCCATTGATCTGTCCTGATGCTTATGCCATTATTGTCCTGAGTCATGAGTCGCAGCTCGGGTGACAACCATGTTTCTACGCAGCTCGGGTCGTCGGGAGGGGTGGCAGGACCTGCCGCTACCGGAAGCTGGAAGAGAACGTCACGGTTGTAGTGACAAAAAGTAACCGAACTGGCTCCTAACCCCCTGACAACACACACAGACCCCCAAAAAAGTGCGGAAAATGGGCTAAGTGCCCTGATTCGAAATTACGGTGACGTATTCCGAAGGCTTGGTGGGGCAGGTGGTGCCACCTGCCTGCGCCGACGTCCCGCGCAGCGGGACGCGGCGAGCTTCGCTCGGCCGCGGGCAGGCGGCACCGCCTGCCCCACCATAGGATACGCAACCGAATTTGCGAAATCGTGTACTAAGGGCCGCCGCTCGCGCCATTGCGAGTGCCTCAGCGTGCGCTTTCCCGGCGCTGGTGCCGGCTGATCCAGGGGCTACCAGGTAAAGCGTCCGGCGAATTGCATCTGGCGCGGCGAGCCGAACTGTTCGGTCAACTGGCCGAAACTCGACGGCGAAGTCATGGAGGTGCTCGACGAATTCGGATCGAATCGGACGGTGTTGGTCAGATTGAACGTCTCCCAGCGAATCTGGAACTTCTGGTGTTCCGACCATGGCATCGTGAAGGTCTTGCTGACGCCCGTGTCGATGTTGAAAATGCCGGAGCCGCGGAGCGTGTTGCGGCTTCCCGTCTCGCCGGCCATGGTCTCGCCGTAGGAGGCGAAGGCTCCCGCCGGGTCGGACCACAGGTTGGGTCCGCCGGCCACGCCCGACTGGGGTCCAGGCGCATTCTTGTTACTGGTGATGGGGGGACGCGGTTTCCCGTTGGGAGTGCCCAAGGCATCGTCTTCCCAGTCCGTGGGCCACCGCTGGCCGTTGATCACACTGGTCGGAAAACCGGAGGTCTGCCGGTACGCGGTGCTGATCTGCCATCCACCCACGAAAGCATCCAGCACTTTGCTCATGCTGCTGCCGAATTTCTTCCCGCGGCCGAAGGGGAGCTGGTACACCACGAAGCCGTTGATCTGGTGGGCCGTGTCATAGGCCGACACACCCCGCATTTGACTGGGGTTCCAGGCGTTCTGCACGAAATCCTGGTCCCCCGCGAAATTGGAGTTGCCGGTGCCCGCGTCGCTTTCCCGGGCGGAACCCAGGTCGATGGATTTCGACCAGGTGTAGTTCAGATCGAATTGCAGCCCGCTGCTGAAGCTCTTGCGAATGGTCCATTGCATGCCGTGGTAGGCGCCCTTGCCGATGGAGCTCCAGGCGGCCAGCGCGGAGAACTGCGGGTTGAACATCATCCAGGGACCTTGCGCCCCGCAGGCGGCCTGGCTGATGTCCCCGCTCGAGTTGAACAGAGTGCCCCCCACGTTACAGTTGGCGGCGTTGTCGAAATCGTTCAGCACATCCGAGAAATCGCCCTGGGTATAGTAGTCGTAGTAGTCTTTGGCCCACACCTGCGTTGAACTGAGGCCATGGCCCGCGGCGGCCGGCCACATGTTTTCGAAAAAGGGGATCTTGGGCAGGTTCGCAATCGGAACGCCTTGGTAGTCCATCGCGACGGCCAACTGGTGCATCGCTTCGTAGAAGGTTTGACCGCTCTTGGGATCCCTGAGGTTGGTGTACGCCGCCATGTCGCGGTTGGTCAGGCTGTTGCGCGAGAGACGGCCGACGTAAGACACCTGGACGAAAAACCCATGACTGAAATCGCGGCCGACGCTGAAGTTCAGGTTCATGGTGTAGGGCGCCTTCAACTTGTCGTCCAGGCTGCTGGTGATGGCGAACGAGCCGGCGCCGGAGGTGGGGTAGGGCGCTCCTAATCCGGAGGGACCAGGGGCGGGCACGATGGCGCTCGGCACTGTATAAAACGTCGTGTACCGCGGGAGTTGGGCGGTGGTCAGGACATTAGGTGGAGTGGTGAGAGTGGTGGCCAAGCCAAAGGCGTTGGCGTTGATGGTCTGCGCCAGCGGCTGGCCGATCTCGTCGTAGTACATGCCGGCGCCGGCGCGGATGGATGTCTTGCCGGAGCCGCCGAAAAGGAACTTCGAAAGGCCGCTCTCGGCCTTGGGGGAGTAGGCCAAACCCAAACGTGGAGACCAGTTCTTGTGGTCGGGGTACAGCGGTCTTCCCCCGGAGCCGTTCCCGGCGACGAAGCTGATGAGCCCGACGCCCATTTGCGAGAGGCCCTGGTCCGCCAAAGCGCCACGCTTGTTGAGAAAATCGGCGAATGGCATGCTGGGGGAAACCTGCTGCCCGTTGGCCTCGTAGACCGCCGGCGCCAGGGAGTAGCGCAGGCCCGCCGTGACGGTGAGGCTGCGGGTGGCCTTCCAGGTGTCTTGCGCGTAGATGTCGCCTTCGTGATTCACAAAGTCGCGCGCCACCGGGGCGCCCGCCGGAATCAGGCTGCCGTCGGTCTTGTAGTTATAGGCGGCCGTCCCCTGACTCTCCAGGCCAAGCACGGCGGCCATGGAGTACTGGTAGCTGGTGTTGTCGCTCTTGGCAATATTCAGCGTGGCAGGCGTGAAATCGCTGCCGGTACCCTTGATCCAACTGGGGTTCGACGACGCGCTGCTGAACGAGTGCCGGTAACTGTTGGACTGGTTGGAGATCAGGCGGACATTGGCGCCGAAGCGGAAGTCGTGGGCGCCTTTGTTCCAGGAGAGGTCCTGCGAGATGGTCTGGACCGGAATGATGCGGGCCAACCCTGTGCTAATACCGTAGGGGGTGGAGAATCCGCGGAACCATTCATAGTTGCCGGCCAGAATGCCGGTGGTCTCTCCGCCGGCGCGCGTGAAGCCATAGCGGGTGGTGGCCACCATGCGGGGTGTCAGCACCACCGTGTAGCCTGCCGCCAAGCCCTTGTTGTTGGCCAGCGTCACCGAGTTGGGCGCCTGCCCGGGGAACTGCGGGGTGCCGTCCTTGCTGTCGTTCTGGAGGTTGCCGCGCGCGAAGAAGTTGTGCTTGCCGGCCGAGTCCAGCTTGTAGTCCAACTTGACGATGTAGGTGTTCTGGTCGGAGTGGGTCGGCGCGTTGAAGAGGTACCCGGTGGTGTTGATCCCATCGGGGGTGAACACCGAGCTGTCTCCAACCGTGCTGTTTCCCACCGGGAACGCCTGTAGCATCTTGAGCGCGGCCTGATTGATACCGATCCCCGAAGGATCGATGCTCTTGACGTCGGCCGCCGTGAGTTGGTGAAGCACGCCGTTCTTATCGTGGTACTGGACAATGCCCTGTTTCAACGTTTCCGAGGGGACGGTGCGGTTGACGCTGCTCGAACTGGCGTCCCGGCGGCCCTCGTAGTTGAAGAAGACGAACGCCTTGTTCTTCTTGATCGGCGCTCCCGCCGAGCCGCCGAAAACGTTGATCAGCAGCGGCGCGATGGGCACGCCCGCGCTGTTGCTGAAGAAATCGTTGGCGGCCGTCTCGGTGCCGCGCCGGTATTCGTAAAGCGAGCCATGGAACTCGTTGGTGCCCGACTTGGTCACCAGGGAGACGTCGGCGCCGGAGCCGCGGCCGACATCCACCGAGCCGTTGCTGGTGGTGGTGCGGAATTCCTCGACGGAATCGAGCGTGACGCGCAGAACGCTGGTGAAGGCCGTGCGCGCGTTCTGGTCGTTCACATCCACGCCGTCCAGCGAGACGTTGGACTGATCCGAGCGGCCTCCGTTCACGGCGCCATCGCGCTCGTCGGTCGACCCGCCGCCCGTGGAGGTGACACCCGGCTGAAACTGGAGCAGGTTGACCACGTTGCGCGCAAAGAACGGCAGCTCCACGATCGCTGTGCCGCCGATGGCATTGCCCAGCGAAGCGTCGGTAGTGTTCACCTGGGACGTAGTAGCCGCGACTTCAATGGTGGTCTTGGTCGCGCCGACTTTTTCGAAGGTAATCGCCAGAGTTTTCGGCTGGTTCACTAAAAGGTCGAAACTGTCGATCACCAGGTCGGCGAAGCCGGGCGACTTGGCGGTGAGTCTGTACGTTCCCGGCGTCAACTGCTGCATCGTATAGCGGCCCTGGGTATCGCTCACCGCATCGCGCGCCGCGCCCGTCTGGGTATTGACGATCGAGATTGTGGCCCCTGGAATTACGGCCCCCGATGGGTCCGCTACCGTCCCGGTAAGAGACGTCGTTTGCCCGAACAGGACCGCGGAAAAACACAGGAAGGGTGCAATTCTCAGAATAGATTTCGTCATCGCTAAACTCCGTTTCCGGTCTATCATGCATGCCCCCGATCAAAATTCTGAATACACAACATCAAAATCTTGAATACTCGATTCTCAGGATGTTCAGACCTATTTACCAGAAATCGAGAGCGTAGTCAATGTCCCTGAAGATTTCGGGTGCACGACATGAAAGGGGCAGGCACGCAGTTCCTTATTGGTGGGGCATGCTTTAGCTTGCCCTTCGTCTTCCCCAGCCGACGCGTCGGCGATGGAGTGGTTATATACTTGGACAAATGTCGAGGAACGCGTACTTTAGGTACAGGTTGTCCGGCCTGATCTTGTCGGCAGCGGTTGCTGTCCCCGGGGTGAGTTGGGCCTTTCAGGCCGCTCAGGCGCCCGCGGGGGGCCCGCCGCCGCCTTCGCCGGCGCAGCTTGCCATACAGCAAGCCTCGCAGCAGGATCGCCAGAAAATGCTCGATCTGCTGCACATCGCTTCGCTCCGGAACGGAGCGACTACCAGAGACCCCCAGGCGCCCAATTTCGTGAACTACGATGAGGCCAAGGCGAATCCGTATCCCAAACTGCCCGACCCGCTGGTGCTGAAAAACGGGAAAAAGGTTACCTCGGCCAAAATGTGGTGGGAGCAGCGCCGCCCGGAAATCGTCGAGGATTTCGATCGCGAAATCTATGGCCGGATGCCCAAGGCGACACCCAAGGTGAAATGGGAAGTGACCGGCACAAGCAATGAAAAGGTCGGCGATGTGGCCGCGATCGCCAAACATCTCGTGGGCCACGTGGACAATTCCTCGTACCCGCAAGTCACCGTGGACATCCAGTTGGCCCTGACCACCCCGGCTGGCGCGACGGGCCCGGTGCCGGTCATCATGGAATTCGGCTTCGTCGGCTTCGGCGCCCGCGGCGGCGGACCGGGTGCAGCCGGGCGCGGACCGGCTGCGGGCCGTGGCGGGCCGCCGGTCCCAACCGGACCCGGTTGGCAAGAACAGGTTCTGGCCAAGGGTTGGGGTTACGCCATTCTGGTCCCCGGAAGCATCCAGGCCGACAACGGTGCGGGCCTGACCGGGGGCATCATCGGCCTGGTCAACAAGGGCCAGCCGCGCCAGCCGGACGACTGGGGTTCCTTGCGGGCCTGGGCCTGGGGCGCCAGCCGCGCTCTGGATTATTTCGAGACCGACAAATCCGTGGACGCCAGGAAGGTCGGCATCGAGGGCCACTCCCGCTATGGCAAGGCCGCCATCGTCACCATGGCGTACGACCCGCGTTTCGCGATCGCGTTTGTCAGCTCCTCCGGCGAAGGCGGGGCCAAGGTCCACCGGCGCAATTTTGGCGAGCTGGTGGAAAATGTAGCCGCCACCAGCGAATACCACTGGATGGCCGGCAACTTCCTCAAATACGCCGGTCCACTGAACTGGAACGATCTGCCCGTGGACTCGCACGAACTGGTGGCTCTGTGCGCGCCGCGTCCGGTGTTCATCAGCGCCGGCGCGACCGAGGGGGACGGGTGGGTGGACGCCAAGGGCAGCTTCCTGGCCGCGGCCGGCGCCGGGCCGGTGTACAAGCTGCTGGGCAAGAAGGACATGGGGACCACCGAGTTCCCGCCCATCGAGACCGGTCTGATGGACGGCGACATAGCCTTCCGCCAGCACAGCAGCGGGCACACGCCCGCGCCCAACTGGCCGACCTTTATCGCGTTTGCCGAGCGCTGTTTCAAGGCTCCTGGGCGCTAGAACGGCCTCGGGCAGCGGCCCGCCGCCGCTACGGCTCGAACGGCCACACCGCGGTGGTTGTGTATCCTCCGTCCACCGCGATGATCTGTCCGGTGATGTAATCCGCGCCGCGCCCGGCCAGGAACACCGCCAGCGGCGCGACGTCCGCCGGCGTCCCGGGGTTGGGGTTGGCCTGGCAGCCCCTCAGCCAGTTCAGCAACTTCTCCGACTGCCACATCTCGCGGTTCAAATCCGTCACGATCACCCCGGGCGCGATGCAGTTCGCCTGAATGTTGTAGCGTCCCCATTCCGCCGCCAGAACTTCGGTCAACTGCGCCAGCCCGCCCTTGGTAATCGCGTAGACCGCCAGATACGGCAGGGCCCGCAGCGACTGTATGCTCCCGATGTTGATGATCTTCCCGCCCTTTCCGCGGGCGATCATCCTGGCGCCGATCTTTTGCGTGAGGGTGAAGATTCCGTTGAGGTTGGTCTCGAGAATCCGGTCGTACTCTTCGCGGGTGAAATCCTCGGCCCGCTTGCGGATATTCATGCCCGCCACATTGACGAGGATGTCGGGCGTTTCGATGCTGTCCACCGCGGCCGCGATGGATTGCGGGTCCGCAACGTCGAGCACCAGCGCGCGCCCGCCGATTTCCGCGGCGCGCGCCTCCAGCGCGTCCTTCGACCGCGCGGCCAGAATCACGCTGGCGCCCGCGGCCGCCATGTGGCGCGCGATCTCGAGGCCGATGCCGCGGCTCGCGCCGGCCACCAGCGCGGTCTTTCCAACGAGCGAGAACGTGTTCACAATCTTCGATTATAACCGCCGGTGGTATAATGGTCTCGGCACTCAATCTCGAAAATGCAGACCCATCCAAAGGGCGTTCGCGCCCGCATTCTGCTCAGTTCCGTGTTTGGTCCGTACGCGCAAGACGACGAGTTCGGCAGCCGCAAGATCAATCCCATGGAGCTCTATCACAACCAGGTGACGCGTGAGCAGGGGCCGTTCTCCCTCCGCATGTTTCACCGCTCGTGGGGCATCTTGATGATCCAGCAAAACATCTCGGCGCCCACCACGGTCCTCGATTTTCCGACGCGCGAGACCTTCGAAGCGGAATTGCTCGCCAACGATTACGACATCGTCGGCATTTCTTCCATCATCATCAACGTGGGGAAAGTGCGGGAGATGTGCCGGACGGTGCGGCGCGTGTCGCCGAAATCCGTCATCGTCATCGGCGGGCACGTGGCCGCTCTTCCCGGCATTGAGGCGATGGTCGACGCCGACCAGTTCGTGCGCGGCGACGGCATCTCCTGGATGCGCCGGT
>PLMF01000217.1:0-2216 GCA_003142355.1 Bryobacterales bacterium | reverse complement strand
TTCGGCGGCAAGGGCAAGTTCCTGAATTTCTACAACACCGGCGAGGAACTCTTCGGCGTCATGGCGGAGATGGAATCGAAGCTGAAGGTCAAATCGTTCTTCGTGATGGACGAGAATTTCCTGCTGCACAAACGGCGCGCCATGGAATTGCTCGGCTTCATGAAGGACGGCCAGAAACCCTGGTCGCTGTACGTCTTCTCATCCGCCAACGCCATCCGCCAGTATTCCATGCGGGAGCTGGTGGAGCTGGGGATTTCGTGGGTCTGGATGGGCTTGGAATCGCCCCATTCCCAGTACGCCAAACTGGACGGAGCGGACACGCGTAAGCTCACCGCTCAACTCCGGCAGCACGGCATCAAGGCGCTGGGCTCCACCATCGTAGGCCTCGAACATCATACCCCCGAGAACATCCAAGCCGAACTCGAGCACGCGGTGGCGCACAATACCGACTTCCACCAGTTCATGCTCTACACGCCGGTGCCCGGCACGCCGCTGTTTGCCGAGATGACCGAGCAGGGGCGCATGCTGCCGGGGATCGACTGGGCCGACATTCACGGCCAGGACCAGTTCAATTTCCAGCACGCGGCCATTTCGCGCGAGGATTCCAAGCGCTGGCTGGATTGGGCCTTTCGCCGCGATTTCGAACTCAATGGGCCCAGCATTTACCGCATCTGCCGGACCACTCTGGAAGGCTGGCTGCGCTACAAGAACGACCCCGATCCGCGCGTGCGGGCGCGTTTTCAGTGGGAGGCGCGCTCGCTCCGCGACGGCTATGCCGCGGCGCTGTGGGCCATGGAGAAGCATCTCCGGCGCACCAACGAAGCGGTCAGCCAACGGATTCGCGAGCTGCGCAAAGACGTGGGCCGGGAATTCGGACTGCTCAGCCGCGTGGTGAGCCGCGCCATCGGGCCGGTGTTGTTATGGTCCGTGCGGCGCGAAGAGCGGCGGCTGGCCCGAGGCGAGACTTACGAGCCGCGCACCATCATCGAACGCCGCAACTGGGACTGGGCCGCTCCCCTGGTGTCGCCCGGCCCGGGCGTCGCCGGGCTCACTACTCAAGAACAATCCTCTGGTGGGTGATGGCGCTGTTGCGGATCTCCACCGTGGCGCTGCCCCGTTTGCCATCCTTCTCGATGGCGATGGTGTAGGTCCCCGACGAGAGCGGGATCTGCGCCGGAGTGACCTGCGGGATAGCGCGCCCATTCACTGAAATCGTCGCGCCCGCCGGCACGCTGGCCAGCAGCAGGGTGCCCCCCAGCGGCCTCAAGACTACCGGAAGCGTTTCCACCGGGCTCGATTCCACGTCCACGTCGCGGTGCTCGATCTGATAACCGGGCATGGTGATGGAGATCGTGTGGCGGCCGCGCTGGGCGTCGAGCGAGCATGGCGCCTTGCAGGCTTTCTGCGGATTTTCGTCCAACGTCGCGGTGGCCCCCGCGGGGCTGCTGATGATCGATACCGGCTGGGTGGCGGCGATGGCCGGCGCGGGCTTGGCGGGGTGTTCTTCCGCCGGGGTGGTGGCGGGAGGCGGCATGGGGCTCGGCTTCGTTTCGTCCGGAGCTGGAGCCGGAGCCACGGCGACTGCCGGTGGCGCGGCCTCGGCCGGAGGCGGAGCCGGGGGCTTGGTCGCCTGCACCTGGTTGGAAAGCCACGGCGCAGCCTGCCAGCCGATCAGCGCCAGCAGGCCGGCCGCCACCAGGATGGCCAGCAGAAACGGCAGAAACCCCGTCCTCCGTTGCTCGACGCTGGCGCGCCGTGCCGGCGGCAGCATTACCACCGGCTTGGCCGAATCCACCATCGTCGGTTCGTTCAAACTGCCGCCCCGCGGCATGGTCTTCCAGCCCTTGCTGGCCGCGCACGCTTGCTCCAGCGCCCTGGCGAACTCCTGGCAGGTGGGGTAGCGCAGGTCCGGTTTCTTCGACAGGCTCTTGCGCAGCACGCTCTCGATGGCGACGCCGATCGTGGGGTTCAGACGGTGTGGCGCAGCCGGTTCTTCCGCCACAATCTTATAGACCACGGTGGTCAGGTGCTCTCCGGAGTAGGGCTTCTCGCCGGTGAGCATTTCGAACGCGATCACCGCCAGCGAGAACTGGTCCGAGCGCCCGTCCACCGGCTGGCCCTGCACCTGCTCGGGAGACATGTAGTGGGGCGTGCCGACGATGTTGCCAGTCACGGTGAGCTGGTCCGACGCCGTGATCTTGGCGATGCCGAAATCC
>PLMF01000048.1 GCA_003142355.1 Bryobacterales bacterium | reverse complement strand
CCCACAATGCCGCCGCCCAGGATGACCACGTTGGCCGGCGCCACGCCCGGTACCCCGCCCAGCAGGATGCCGCGTCCGCCGTTGGGCTTTTCCAGATACTGGGCCCCCACCTGCACGGACATGCGCCCCGCCACCTCGCTCATGGGGGTGAGCAAGGGCAGCGAACCGTCCTTCTCCACGATGGTTTCATAGGCCACGCCGTTCACCTTGGCGGCCAGCAGCTTGTCCGTCAGTTCCGGCAGCGGCGCCAGNNGCCACACTTCCGCCGCGCTTTTGAGAATGACAGCGCCGGTCTCCACGTACTCCCGGTCGGTGATGGAGCTGCCCTCTCCGGCACGCGTCTCGACCAGCACCTGGTGGCCCGCCTCGCACAGCGCGATGACGCCACTGGGCACCAGCCCGACGCGCGTTTCGTGGTCCTTGATTTCCCTGGGAACGCCGATGATCATGAGCGCCTCTCCCTGAGATCAGGTTAGCACCACGGGGGAGTGGGGTGAATGGTTGCCTTGCCTCAAGTGAGCAAGACGGCATCTTGATCCGTCTTGCGGGCCAGATGGTAGAGGCCGCCGTCCAAAGTCACAAGAGTGGCACTCGAGGCCTGACTGGATGCCAGCAAATAGCAGTCCCCAAGCGCCTTAGGGGCGGATGTTGACGAGAAGGGGACCGTTGCGCGCCGGAACAAGCCATCCACCTCGGCCGGTTCGTTACGGAACTCGACCTTCGGATCGCGCAGCCACCCGTCGTAAACTCCCCAGGCCTTTCTCACTGTGAGGCAGTCCTGCCCCATCACAGCCTTGGTGGTCAACAACCGGAGAAGGCCTATCTGCGTGAAACGGCAGAATAAAACGTCGTCATCTACCAGCGAGCGAAACCAGTTCCAGGCGGTCGAGGAATGCGGGTGGCCACCCCAACTGAGCGCGAGCCAGACGTTGATGTCAGCCAAATAAGACGTCGTACGGGTTCTCCTTGTCCGGGCACAGGGGACCTGGTTTGCCGGTTCCAGGCACGGGAGGCTGAAGAACGGGAGTGCGCCGGCGGGCGCCGAACTTCCGTTCCATGGCGCCGATCACCAGCGAGCGGATCGAGGTGTGCTCGCTCGCCGCCCGGCGGCGGAGCACTTCGTAGAGGTCCTCGGGGATGTCAATCGTAGTGCGCACGCTCATGACATAATTATGGCACGACAATGGCGGACAGGGGGGCGAACGCTTGTGCCGGGCTGTTCGTAGTGCGGTGCCACTCATCCTTCCGGTAGTCGATACTCCACGCACCTCACGGTTTCGCCCTCAAGGCTCACCTCGATCACGGTGTTAACCAAGTCTCGTCCCGCGAGGTACCGAATCGCCCCTTCGAAGAGAGCCCGCTGCAAGGCCGGAACCACGTTTGGAACCAGAACGACAAGGCCGGGGTGAAGCTCCATTTTCCCGAAGAGCTGGATGAAGTCCACACGGTTGTTTGTGACGAACGTGAATTCGTCTTTGACGATCCGCTTGGCCAGCGCCCAGTCCGGCTGGCCGCTCAAGCCGAGGTGATTGACGTGGGTTGCCTCGAGATCCGCGGCATGGGCCAGCCCGACCAGCGACTCATGCAGGCACTCATCGATCAGGAACCTCATGCACTCCCGAGCAGAGTGCTCAGCCGGAAGGATTTCGTGGCCCGCGCCTTTTTTCCCTGCCAGGGGCGGCGGCTGGGACGTCCCCGCCTTGGAAACGCACGCATATACAGCGGCGCGATGGCGATCTTCTCCTTGTTCAGCGTCGAATAGCCCTCAAGAATCTCCTCGGCCGTCGCTCCCTGGGCAAGCATATCGGCGACCAGGTCTACAGGAATCCGCGTGCCCTTGAAGACCGGTGTTCCACGCATGATCTCCGGATCGCCGACCACCATTTCTTCGATACGGGCGAGCTGCTTCAAGTGGCGCTCTATCCTTCGCCTTGCAGACCCGATTTCGATCACAAGCGCGGTTCCATTCGCGACACGAAGCTTCTCCGTCTTCGGCGACCGTTGGATCGACTCCGCGATTTCTCGCCGGGTCCCCACGGGCAGAAGCCGAAGGCCTTCCGCCTCAAGCTGTAGGAAGATCAACTGTTCCTTTGTGAGCAGGCGGCGCACGCTTGCACCCGAGCGCGCGGTACGGGGGCGTATCAAGCGGCTGTCGATCGCCTTATGGACCGCAGCCAGGGGCAAACCTGTCACTGCGGCGGCTTGTGCGGGGGTATATCCGTCCATGCCTTAATTCTACTCCAAATGGAGAAGAATTGTTTGATCCGTAGTTTGATGGTTGGGGGAACGTCGTGGCGAGGCTTTCATCCGGGTCTTTCAGCAAGAATCCTTGTTCGAGATGGGGACACGGCGGCCACGTGGGTCAGGCGATTCCTTCGCACGGCCCCTCTGCCCTGGAGGACAGCCGACGAAGTACCCGAACGAGCGCCGCCGCCCGCCGAACTTCCGTTCGATGGCGCCGATCACCAGCGAGCGCATCGAAGTCCGCGCACTGCCCGCCCGGCGGCGGAGCGCTTCATAGAGGTCCTCGGGGATGTCAATCGTGGTGCGCACGCTCACGACATAATTGTGGCACGACAGAGGCCGGAACAGCACCCCACCCGGGTGATGCGGCTGCTATCGGAAAACCGGGAAACGTTCCGTC
>PLMF01000319.1 GCA_003142355.1 Bryobacterales bacterium | reverse complement strand
CTACAGTACACGCGGCTCCAGGGCCAGCAGCTCCTTGAACTCCGGCAGGTCGCGCAGGGCCTGGAAGTCGGCGTCTTCCTCCATCTTCTTCTTGTCCTTAAAGCCCTCTTCCAGCGCCTTCCTCAGATACTGAAGCGCGAGCTCGTTGCGGCCGGCCTGGGCGTACAACTTGGCGAGGTGGAAATGGAACTTGGCGCGCTCCTCGACGTTGCGCTCCTCCAGCAGGATGCCGTAGCTGCCGTGGTTCTCGAAGACGTTGGGGTCGAGCTTGAGCGCGATCTGGTAGGTCTCCATGGCCTCTTTATATTTCTTCCGGGCGAAATAAGCCGTGCCCAGGTTGGAGTAAATGGAGGCGGAGTTGGGAGCGTACTTCAGCGCCCTTTGATAATACCGGACGGCTCTGCCGTAGCTTTTCCGGGCGTAGTAAACCGTGCCCAGGTTGTTGATGGCCTCGGGGTAATCGGGCTTGAGGTGGACAGCCTGCTCGTAGGACTTCCTGGCGTTCTCGAGCTGCTGCATCTGGTGATAGGCGATGCCGATTTTGTTGGCGATGACCGCGTTCTTGGACTTATCCTCGCGGAATACGTCGATGGCCTCGCGGTACATCTTGCGCGCCATGAAGATATCGCCGCGGGTTTCGAAGGAAAGAGGGGTTTTGGGGGCTTCGGCCGCTACCTGGGCAAAAGCGAACTCGGAACTCAAGCCTGCCGCAAGTGCGATGGCCAGAACTCGGGAAACCATGAGGGCCTCCAACCCCTTATTTAAACACACCCCACAAGCGGCGGAAGAATCCTTTCTTCTCTTCCTTCTTGGGCTGCTGCGGTGGTGGCTGCGGTCGAGCGGTGGCGGCGGCATTCGCCCGGTTCTGGCGCGCGGCGCGGCGCGCCACGGCGGCCTCCGACACCTCTCCCGATCCGGTGACGCGCGGGGAATCGTCCGCGGGTGAAGCCGGCTTGGCCGGCGAAGGGGTTTCCCATCCGGCCACATTGGTTACGCCTTGCCGGCCGCCGTGCAGCGGGCAGGCGCCCACCGGCTGCGTGCCCACGATGTAGACCTCCGGCCGCTTGACCGGGCAGTAGGGCGTGGCGGGCATTCCGGATTGCGGATCGATATCGATGGAAACAATGCCATCCGGGGCCTGGAACGATTTGGCGTCGCGATACTCGCGGTATTCGAGCGCGCGCTTCATGAACTCGGTCCAGATGGGCGCGGCCGAGTGCGCGCCTTCCAGGTCCAGCTCTTTGTTGTCGTCGAACCCCACCCACACCACGCACAGCAACTGGGAGGTATAGCCCGCGAACCAGCCGTCGTGCGAAGTGCCGGTCTTGCCGGCCGCCGGGACGTTGAAGCCGCGCGCGCGGACGGCGGCGGCAGTGCCGCTGCGCAGCACCTCTTCCATCAGGTTGGTCATCAGGTACGCCACGCGCGGGTCCAGCACCTGCTTGTGTTCGATCTGTTTCCTGAACACGACCTTGCCATCCTGCGAGCGCACCAGCGAGATGAAGCTGGGCTTGACGTAATCGCCCTGGTTGGAGAAGACGGTGTAGGCGCCGACGGCTTCCATCGGCGTGATTTCATACGAGCCCAGAGCCACCGCCGGCGTCGGCTGGATCTTGTAGTTCATGCCGGCGCGGTTGGCCATGTCGACCACTTTGTCGTAGCCCACCATTTCGGCCAGCTTGACGGTGGCGTTGTTGAGCGAATGGGCCAGCGCCTCGCGCAGGGTGACGGTGCCATGGTATTCGTTCTTGAAATTAGCGGGGGTGTAAGACTTATCGTCAAACCAGAAGATGGTCGGCTGGTCGACCACCATGGTGCTGGCGGTGAAGACGCGGGGCGAGCCACCCACGGCGGTATCCAGGGCGGCGGCGTAGACGAATGGTTTGAAGATGGAGCCGGGCTGGCGCTTGGCCAGCACGTGGTTGAGCTGGCTCATGCCGTAGTTGCGGCCTCCGGCCAGCGCCTTCACTTCGCCGGTGCGCGGATCGATGGCGACTAGAGCCACCTGCGCATCGGGCGGTGTCTGGCCCCGGAAACGGCGCTGGTGGTGAATCTGCTCGTCCACGCTCTGCATGCCAATGCGGATGGCTTCCACCGCCGCGCGCTGCAGGTGCATATCGAGCGTGGTGTAGATGCGGAAGGCGTTGGATTGGAAGTCGGTGTCCTGGAACCGGGCCAGCAGCGTGTCGTTCACCATGTCGACGAAGTAGGGCGCCTCGACCGATTGGGCGGCCGACTTGGCCACGGTCAAGGGCGCCTGGAGAGCGAGCGCGTAATCGTGTTCGTCGATGAACCCGTTCTGCCGCATCAAGCCCAGAACCACGTTGCGCCGCTCCACCAGGCGGTCGGGATGGTGGAACGGGTCGTAGAGAGCGGGCCTCTGGATCATGCCGGCCAGCTCGGCGGCCTCGGGCAGAGTGATCTGGCTGAGGTCCTTTCCGAGGTACGCCTCGGCCGCTTCGCCGAAGCCGTGGATGCGGAACGAGCCGCGCCAGCCGAGGTAGATATCGTTGGCGTAATCCTCGAAAATCGCTTCCTTGGAGAGCTTCTGTTCGAGCTGCAGCGTAATCACCATCTCCGCCAGCTTGCGCGTCCAGCGCTTGCCCGTATCCAGCCAGAACATGCGCGCGAGCTGCTGGCTGAGCGTGGAGGCGCCCTGCGCGTTGCGGCCTTCCTTCAGGTCGATGTACGCGGCCTTTACGATGCGGATGGGGTCGAAGCCGGCATGCTGGAAGAAGCGCTTATCTTCGGCCGACGTGACGGCCTGGACCAGCACCGTGGGGATATCCGCGAACTTCACCATGCGGCGTTTCTCGCGGTTGGGCCCGGAGACGTTGGTGACGAGCTGCGGCTCGAGCTGATACTGGCTGCGGGCGGTGTTGTCCTGCAGCGATACGATTTGCGAGATCCTGCCGCCGGCGAACTTGACCACCCCGGCCTCCTGGTCGAAGTAAGATTCGGGGCCGGGGAAGACTTCAATGGAATTCGGCTGCAGCAGGTAGTAGCCGATGGGGTTGCCGCGCGATTCGTTATAGCCGCTGCGGCGCAGCTCGGCGGCGATGCCGGCGGGGGTGGCGGCTTCGCCCACGGCCACCGATTCCGGAGCGGCGAAGATCTTGGCCGTATTGGCGAAGGGGCCGGCGCGCAGCTTCTCGTCGATCATGCGCGAATACTTGGCGTAAAAATAGGTGAAGGTGCCCAGCCCCAGGATCAGGAACAGGGCCAACCCGATCACCAGCAGGCGGCCTACCGGTCCCAACACGAACCGGGCCAGGCCCGCGGTTTGGGGGACCCGGACCTTCATGTCTTTCCTGGACGCTCGTTTCGGCACTACATACGATTCTCGCATGTGATCGAAGCGTGGGTAGGGGCGAGGCATGCCTCGCCCCTGCGAATTACCGGCTGCCGGCGCCGGGGTAGAAATGCAGGTCGACGGTGTACCCGGGCAGGGTGACGCGCACGAAATAGCGCACGTCGATCCGCACGCCCCCCCGCGAGCGGATGATGCGCACGTTGTCTTCCTTTATCGGGAGATCCAGCTCATGGGCCTTATCCAGCACCCAGGTGCGCAAGACGTCGTCGGAATTCGTCTGATTTTCGACACGCTGTGCCACTCCCGACACGAAATTCTGCAATTCGAGGTTGCGGTAATAGATGGGGGCGAACATGGCGGTGAAAGCCAGAAGGCCCGCCAAGACGATGGCGGCGGTCGCGATTCGCCAGCGCGGCACGCGGCTCACGGCTGCTTGTCCGATTCCTTACTGGCGGCGCAGAGCTCGTCCCAGATATCGCCGGAATTGGGCGTCCACCGCGGGTTTTCCAGTCCCGAGATTTGCAGCTCGTCCTGCTTCAGGGTCCCATGGCCGTAAGGGCAGATGTACTCGATGCGCGGGCGTCCGAATTGCAGCATTCGGCCCCAGGAGCCGGTTTCGACGGGCATGCGCAGGCGGCGCAAGCAGATGCGGCAGCGGTACCGCTGGTCCCAGACGACGATGTAAAGAGCTCCGGCGCACAGCAAAAACCAGCCCAGAACGACCAGATTAAAGAGCAGAATCTGGCCGCCGTCGCGCAGAGGCGCCATGAGCGGGGGATCGTGCTCAGCGGGGAATTGACGGATGATCCACGCCAGCAAGCCGTAGAGCGCCGCGGCAGCCGCAAGCAGCTTGGCGGCGAGATAGGCCCAGTAGCGCATACTCTTTAGACTCCGCTCCCTATCTTTAGTTTCGTAGCAACGGGGGCCGGGCGCAAGCGGCAGCCGCTCTCGCGCAGAGCGCCCCGCCAACGTCTTCTTCATCGCGCGCGCTCCGGCACGCTGGAGGCGTACCTGTTGCTCTGCAATGGACTAAGCGAGCTCAGCACCGCACTGAGCCGCGACCGTAAGGGAGCGCAGCACCGGCCCGCCTGCGCCGCCGGGCATCTCAGCCCTTACCGGCGATCTGTTCCAGGCGTTCCGTGGCTCTCCGGCGCTCCTGCGCTTCCATGCGCCGGAGGAATGGCCCCAGGATGGGGTCGTTACGTACCCGCTCATCCTGCCTTCGGTGAGCCTCTTCCCGCCCCAGCAGGCGTTCTTCCTCCAGGAGCTTCTGCTGGATGTCCCACTTCATCTGTACACAGTCAAACCCCTTGATTGGTTTCATAGGCCGATCACTTCATAGGGAGAGTAGATGCGTGGGCTGCGATAACCATTGATGGTATTGATGCCCTCGTACCCCCGAATCTTCTCGTAGTGCACGATATGTTTGAAATTCCAACTGACGATGATGTCCACCAACGCAATGGTGGCTACCGCGATGTGGGCCGCATCATTCTCGCACGCCGGCCCTACGACTCCGGCTAAGAGGTAAGCCGATTGCAGCCTCCTGGAGTCATCCGACGAAACAACTCGTTCCACGTGTTCGGCGGGAACGGTTTCCAGCAGGGACTTAACGTCCTGAGGCGCCGGAGCGAGTTCTCGAATTGTCACGTCCGAGACGACCAGTACGAAAGCCCCGTCGCGCACCTGCTCGAAAAACCGGGTGCTCGCTTCGCCGAACTTCTCCTCGAAGCACCCGCCGAACACCGACGTATCCGCATATACACGCAGAGGTGTCTTCACACTTCCTCATTATCTTCCGACGCGTCCGGCAATTCCAGTGGGATCTGCTCCGGTATCTTCGGCGCTGGGACCGTCTCCGAGAAGGCCAGCTTGCGCAGCCGCTCCAGCGCCTCGAAGTCGTTGGCCGCGCCGGCGAGGCTGGCGTCGGGTTTCTTCCGGCCCGCCGAAGCGCCCCCCGGCGGCAACACGTTCAGCAGCGCCTCGAGCGCGGTCAGCAGCGTCGGTTCAAACCGAGGGCATCCGGCCCGTATCCCGGGAAATCGAATTTTACCGCATTGAGGTGATCCTGGCCCTCGGCTACCGATGAAGCCCGTTTTCTGTGTGTGAGGAACCGCCTCGACAGGCGCTAGCCATTTATCCAGCCCTGTCGGGAAAGTTGGCTCCAGGCTGTGCGAACGTGCTCCGGCTTGAAAACCCGCTGTTTGCGCGGGTTCCACGCGTGGACCTGCTCGACCGCCGCCGCGACGTCGGATGCCCGCGTGTCGCTCTTGGGCCCGCCGCGATGAGCTACCCAGTGGACGGTCGCCAGTAGTTCCATGCCGTAAGGTGTCTCGAAGCCCTCGATCAGATCGGCCACCCGTTCGAGACGAGCCAGCGATTCGGACTTGTCGGCTAGGAAAGCGGTGGCCTCCTCCACGGCGCCGGGTAACAACTCGATCTCCGCGTGTGGCTTCTGGCTGTCACCATAGCCGCGGATGAAGTGGCCTTCCATCAGTTCCAGCACTTTGTTCAGATTGGCCGCATAGGGACCGTAGTGGCTGGCCTCATAGTTGAGCCGCAGCGGTTCCCCGGCCTCCTGAAGGAAGTAGGCGAGCTTCTGGACCTCCAGGAGTGTGCGGCTGTACTCGAGGGCGGCATAGACGTCCATCAGCTTGATGAACAGGGCGCGCGCTGGAGTCATGCGAGGACGCGCTGTGCCCACCGGCATGGCCTTGGCCTCGGGCGTTCCAACCGGCTCGAACAGCAGGACGCGCACGTCCGGCAGTTCCAAGAAAGCGTCTTCGATTATCGGCTGCACTTCCCGCCAATCGAGTCCGCCGAGCCCACACCCGAGGGGCGGCACCGCGATGGATCGAACGCCGAGCTGGCGAACGTCGTCGAGGAGCGCCTTCAGACCCGATCGAATATCGGCGATGCGGGACTTGCCGCGCCAATGACGCTTCGTAGGGAAGTTGATCACATACCGCGGGTTGATGAGACGGCCGTTATCGAAGATGAACATCCGCCCCGGCACAACCTGGCCCGCATGGCAGGCGGTCTCGTAAGCTTTGAAGTTCGCCGGAAACGCCTGCTTAAACTGAAGCGCGATGCCCTTGCCCATAAAGCCGACGCAGTTCACAGTATTGACCAGTGCCTCGGCATCGGCCTCCAGGATATTGCCTTTGGCGATCTCAATCATCGTCTGGCTCTTTTCACTAGTAATACCATGGTCCCTTTACTTGCACGTTGGGTCTCGACCGATCCGGATGCCGATCCAGGATGGCTTCAACCCGCGCTTTCGCCTGCTGGTTGAGAACGCCGATGCCCTCGATCAGCGACCAGTCCAGCAACTTCCAGACCAGGAACTCGGCCTGCTTGCGCCGTTGCCGGTCATTATCGTCCTGCAAGTCCAGCCAATAACGCTCGCCGACAATATCCCAGTCCACTTGGTCGAGCTTGCCCAGGTCATCGTAATAGTCGGTGATCCTTGCGGGCCCGTGCCCGTCGGAGAAAACGAACCGGCAGCCGGCATCCCGCACGCGCGCAACCGTTGTCGTTAGATAGATCAACGGGTCCTGGCCTTCGGTGTATCCTGCAACCCGGCCAGTCTTGAGATTGAGCAACATGACCGACAGCGGGCCAAAGTAGAACGGAACGTAGTCGTGGCAGGTACCGCCCGGCCCACAGGGGATCGGCCAGTTGTGCCGGCTCATCTGTACGCTCACGCTGTGAATAGTCCGGTAACCCAGGCCGTCGTCCGGCGTCCAATTCGGCGCGTGGAGAGCGCCGCGAGTGAGCAGTGTCTCCAACGTCTCCACGTGCACCAGGCGGTATAGCGTGATCTGGTTAGGAACCGGCATCAAATGACCTCCAGCCGGTTACCACGCGGCAACTCCGGCCGTTTTCGAAGAGCGTCAGGCGGGCATTATCGGGCCAGTTCATAGGCCCACCTTTGTGTGTTCTGGCCCAACTTCAGGCACCCGTTTTCTTGACACCCGCCCCCCACTTCGCCCGTACAAAATTGATCCTCCCCAGTCACCGACTAAACCAGACGGCCCTCCTCCGACACAATCGTAAAAGCCGCGCCCGACGCTTTGATCTCATGCACGCCGTCGATTCGGGCTCGCTTGTTTAGGCGCTCACCGTCAACCGCGGTTCCGTGAGTACTGTTCAAATCGTACAACCACACATCTCCGCGGAAGTTCACCACGGCGCAATGCCAGCGGCTCACGTCGGTTTGTTCAATTACGTAGGCGTTTGCCGCGTCTCGGCCGATGGTTACGATGGGGACGGTGAATGTGGCGGATTCCGCCCCACTTCGGAGGACCAGCGTATTCGATGACCGGGCAAGTCCGGGGTCGCCAAATCGATGATCCTGAAAGAGCAGCTTGCGTTTCATGTCTGCCGGATCAAGTTCCACGATCCGGCGATTATACTGTATAAACGGATTCGCCAAATCTCTAGTGCCGAGTTCTTCGAGACCGCTGCCTGGATCGCCAGTCTCAAGCAGCGCTGAGATGTAGCGGTTATTCGAGAAGCAGGTGTTCTTTGGGTGGGTCTTCAGCATCATCTCGCAGAGTTGCCTCGCGTACTGAAACCGGCCCAAGTCGAAGAAGCACTGTACCAGCAGATTCGCTGCTTCGTAGTCCGAGGAGTGTCTCTGCAGATGGTCGTTCAACATTGAAATGGCGTAGGAATAATCGCCTTTCTCCAACGCGAGCCACGCCAACTCTTTCTGAATCTGGGTCCGGGGATTCAAGCGAATTGCTTCGCTGAAGTACTCCGTCGCTTTTTCAACGCGCCCTAGCAGGAGGTTATATCTACCAGCAACCACCCGAGCCGGGACGCTGTCCTTCCCATAGTGAAGTGCCTGATCCACAAGCTTGCTGGCGCTCCTGAGCCGGTGTTGGCCCATGAGGCGTTCCGCCTCCATTGCCAAAGCGTGGGCTCTGACGCGATCGGCATCGACAACATAACGAACGTGGTGCGTCTCGATCGCCTCTTTGAACTCCGCCATATTCTGAAAGCGAAGTTCCGGGGTGGGTTGAATGGCCTTGAACACAACCTCTCGAAGCCATGAATCGAGGGTGATGGGGACGAAATCTCGAATCTGCTTGCGGGCCAGGATCTCGTGGCGGGCCAGGCCGTCGAACGGCAAAGAACCGAGGAGAAGTTCCAGCAGGGTCACTCCGAGCGCATAGACATCGACACGCTGATCCTTTTCCGACACCGGCCCTAAATGAAGTTCGGGCGCCAGGTAAAAAAGCGTACCACCGAGTTGATTTGCGATTCCAAAATCACCGATCTTCAGAGAATCGTCTGGCCCGAAAAGAACGTTGTCCGGCTTGATGTCGTGGTGGACAACCCCCTTGGCATGTACAAAACCCAACGTGTCCGCCAGACACCTCACCCACTCGATTGCCTTTTCCTGTGGCAAAGGGCCCGCCTCCAATCGTCGCCGGAGGCTTCCACCGGAACAATACTCCATTACCAAGTGGAGCTTGCCTTCGTGCTGGAAATGGTGGTGGAAGGTGACCACGCCGGGGTGGTTCAAGGACGCAAGAAACTGCATTTCGCGTGTCAGGTCGTCGGGGTTTGCTCGCGGGTCTCTGAGAACCTTGATGGCGACCGAGCGGGTGACCAAAACATCTCGCGCGAGGAGAACTGTTCCGAAAGCTCCGGCGCCCAACACGCGCAAGACCTCGTACGTGCCGTCCAAGAGGTCCGGTCTCGGGTTGTGAATGGGAGCCATATTTGATCGGAACGTCCAGCGTTCACCTCACGAACAGCCGAAACTCGACAGGGTTGGCTTCCTGTCTTCCGGCGTGCGCCGGCAGATCCGGCGAACCGGATCGATTAAATCGGGCAGCATAGCACTTCAGTCGATCAACTCGATTTCCCTCAGCGGTTCAAGAACGCCGTTTTGCAGCTTGCTCTTGTCAAAACCCTTTTCCGACTCAGCCCGTATGCTAACCTCAACCTTTCCCGCCATTTCCGCAAGGTTCGCGACCGCGCTCCATGCGTTGTAAAGCTGGTCGCGATTAGCGGTGAAGCTCAATTGAACGACCTTATCGGCGGGCGCTGGTAGTGGTGACTGGGATCCCGCTTCCGGCTGGGGCGTGACCCCTGGCGGGGGTGTTGGACCCGAGGGTACAGGACCGGGACCGGGACCGGGCGGAGGTACAGCCTCGGCTGGGATCGCCTGGGGGAGCATCAAGAAACCGGATTCAAGGTCGACCTCGTCATCTGCGACGGAGACATCAAGGCGCACCTTGTTTCGGGCAACCTGATACTTTCCGGCGGCATCAAGCGCAGGCACGGCGCCGGCGCAATACCCGAATACCCCTTCCTGCACGCCTCGCGCGATGGCCTTCTGCACGACCTCCTTGCTGGTCAGCCGTGTGTAGCCTAGAAACGAGTAAAACCCGCTCACCACGTCGGCACAGCGAATGCCGAGCCGCGGCGGCTGCCCCTCTCCGAGCTTAAACAGTTCCACGATCTTCACCGGATTCAGCTTTGTAAAGACCCGCGACTGCACTACCGTCAGGAGTTCCATGCTCCGCTCGAAGATCATGGCAAAGTGCTTTTCGCTGACAGTGGTTGTGAGGGGCCGGCCGCCCACCGCGATCTTCTCAACGGTAATCGCGCCCTGGTCGAGTTTGGGAAGCCAGACTTCCGGGTAGAGTTTCACAAAAGCGGACTCGGCGGCACTGGCGTGCGTGGCTTTGCGCTCCCGCAGTTCGTCAGTCTGTTCCTTGGTGAGCTGGTGCTTCTTACCCGCCTTGCCGACGCGGTCGACGGCAATAAAATAGCGGACTTCGCGGCGCAGACTTTCCGTCTGGTCCGTGGCGGGAATCGCCAGGGCCAAGCCATTCTTGTATATACGCGGCTTACTTCCGCACTTCTCAAGAAGTTCGCTCGCCAGAGCGTCCTTCTCCTTAGCCGGCTTGGTGGCGAAATCCAGGGGTAAATAGGCAATCTGGAAGCGGGGCTCTTCGTCGAGAATGCCTCCGGATGTCTCAGGCCAGGGGACAGCAGCAAGGTGTCCGGACAGCCGTTCCTCCAGCATTTCTTTGATCTGCCTGGTCACGAGGCCCTCATCGCGCGCGACAGCATCCGCCTCTTGTTCGATAAGCAGAGTTACGTTCGGGTCTTGCTTGAAGCAGTACCGCACGCCGTCGAAATGCAGATAAAGGCACGCCTGTCTGAGTTCGCCCAAGCACGCCTTTGCCGTGAGACTGTCGAGGTCCGGGCCGACGCAGGCCGCGAGAAGGTCGGACTCCGAAACGCCCGGAGGAAGCACTTCCGTAGTGCCCGCGCCCTCACGACGCAGACCGCCGAACGAATAGAGAAAGATGGCGGTGGCCAGACGGCTGGCAATGGATTTCCCGACTTCCGCCGGGTTGGCCTTGGCGCGAAGTTTATCGATGCTACCGGCTTTCGAGTTTGCGCCCACCAGGTCGGACTGGAAAACAGCGTCAAATCGGTTCATCAGGCCGAGTTCCTTGATGCAGGCCCTGCGGACTTCGGGGTCGTTGAGCATCACATCGCCTGGGCCGAGTACGACGCCGCTCTTGCCGACCTTGCTGTGTGCCCGCAAACAAGCCGCGAGAAACCGCAAAGCGCCTCGCGTCCGTTGGTACTCGGGTAACGAGGCCCAGCGTTGGCGCATCAGGTCCAGCAAGGCCGGATGGAATGGATAGGCCAGCCGCATCCGGTCCCGCAGTTGGATGCCTTCTTCCGCGGCCTGTTGCTCCTCCGCCGCACTTCCCGCGTAGGCCTTCCGCATCTGCGTAAAAATCTGCTGGTATGCAGCCGCCGCAGCACCCGCAACCGCATCCTCGGGCATCTCCTCCAACAAGCGGCGCTGGATGACCCTGAAGACCTCGTCTTGTTCAACTGGCTCGCGCAGAGCGTCTTTGCGGCCGACAAAGTGATCCAGTGTCTGCAGAAGTTGGCTGTGCTGTAGCGTCTCGCTTGGCTGGCTGGATGGCAGGGACAACAGGACCACCGTCCTCGGCGCGTTGGCCGCTGCGACCGCGAGATCCTTCAGGAAGTTGAGAGTCTGCTCGCGGAGATCGGTCTTCACGACCTTCACGCCACCGGCATTGATGAGGTATTCGAGCGTTTCATCTAAAAGGATGAGGTTCGGCTTGTCGCCAAAAAGTTTGAGCAGGTCGTCGCCACCGGGAGACACGCGCGCTTCGTCGTTGGCGCGCATGGCCTCATATCCAGCCTTCCCGCCGAGTTTGAGAGCCAGCCAACCCCACAGGGTTTGCACCCTGACGCCGTCGGACTCCTTGCCTTGTTGGGCGTTGAAGAACTGCCCATCCACCACGGCGACCCGGACTCCAGTTGGACTCTCCAGTCCCTTCGCCTCTGGTAACACATCCAACGCCTTCCGATTTCCAGCCGCGTGGAACAAGGCGGCCATGGTGTGGGACTTGCCGCCGCCGAACGGCGTCATCAGTTTCAGAACAGGGGCGCCGCCTTTGCCCGCCAGACGTCTCAGTACCTCGTCGAGCAGCGATTTCAGCCCGGCGGTCACCCACGACGCCCGAAAGAAGGATTCGGCATCCCGGTACACCGGCGCGACCGTTCCCGACCCGTCGGCCAGAGGGCCGAGATCCAGGGCGAAAATGTCGGTCGATGCATTCTCTTTCAACACGTCGGGGTGCAGGTGCACCGACTCGATCCATGGCTTCGGATTGTTGCTCATGTCATTCCTCTTATGCCTTGAAGAGTGGCTGTTGTCCTGTGCGCCGATCTTCCACTGCCGCCTTGCCGACCATAACCGCGCTCCAGTTCGCCAGCAGCTTGCCCAGCGCCGATTGCTCGGCGGTGGACGACACATCGGCTAGTTCGCTCCCGCTCAACGCCGGACCTCCAAGAGCTTGGGCCACGAGCCGGAGTTGTTCCACGTTTGGTTTGGCCTCGTTCAGAAACTCCGGGACCTTGAGCGGCCTGTGCTCCAGGAACCATAGGAGCCTGTGCAAAGCGTCTACGGTCGGTGCGGAAGTGCCGTCCTCAGCGGGTTGGCCGAGGGCGTTTTCGTCGCCGCGCTCGGTGTAGTCGTGCAATCGGTACTTGCTCTTCTTCTTCTCCAGCAGGGCGCGGGTGCCCTGGGTAAGGCTATGCGGCCCATCCAGTTCAACGTGTGTTCCGTTGGCGAAGATGATCGCTTCACCGGCGTCCAGTTCCGTCGCGCCGTAGGTGTAGCGCCAGAGAACATAGAACCGTGTGGCAGGGTCGAGACCGGCAAGGCTCGTCTGGCCGCTTTTGGAGCCGACGGTCTTGGAGAGCTTGCCCAAGATGGTTTCGAGGACCGCCGTTTCGACCTCGGCCAGAAACCGCTCGGCGGGGACGTCCTCGCCGTTACTATATTCCACGCGGGCATATTTCGTGAACGCTCGCAGCCCTGCCCCGACGCAAGCGATCACCAGGTCCGCACCGGAGATGCCCATGTCCCAAAGGGTCTCCACACGTTCGCGGATGATTTCTTCTAATTCGGATCGGACTGCCTCGTAGTTGCCCAACTCTACACCGCCCCGCTTACGAGCGACCAGGAAAATACTGGAAGCTAGCGCAGCATCGGTTTGATGCGCAGCGCGACCTCTTTTCTCGGTGTCTAGCGGCCACGCTTCGCTGACCTCGTATCCAGCACGGCGAATGGCGTCAACCAGCGTGCTCCAGCCGAGAGTCGTCTTGTGGGCATAAACCATGACTAGGATGCCGCCGGGCTTGGTGACGCGATGAGCCTGTTGGAGCGACAGGAACAGGCAGTCCTCGTAAAATGTCTTTGCGGCGACCTTGCCGCCTTGCCTGTAGGCGGCGGCGACACATTCCTTTTTCTTGGGTGTCAATTGCCCAGCAAAGTGCTCCGGGTACAAAAAGCCGATGGCTGGGCGGAGCCAGACGTAGCAGACATCGGACAACTCGGAGTAGCTCTCATTGTCGTAATACGGCGGGTCTGTAATGACAGCATCAAAAAAGACATCGCCAAAAGGTAACTGTGTTGCGGAGCCGCGGGTGCATTTTGCGGGTAGGCGATATGTGCCTTCTTGCCGGATAGCAGCTGTGATGAACATAAGATTACTCCACCCGTCGCCGCTGCCGCCGCCAAAAATATTTACCTCCGGATAATCCCACATCATCGCGAACCGTTTCATCGACGAAATACTTTCTATTTTTTCGCCCACACTGTTCCAGCGAGACAGTGTGTTGAATTTGTCGGTCAGCCTACTGAGCCAAAGGCCCAGGCAGGTTGTGACTGCCTTCGCACGTTCTGCCGGCATCCCGCCTTTGAGCATAAACTCATATGCGCGCCGAATCTCGCGGGCCATGGTCAACAGCGTGAGACGTTGGCGCGGAGTGAACATTTGGCGAAACGTGTGGATACCGTAAAGATAACTGTTCCCGGTAGCGAGACCGGCGTTGCCCGTGGGCTGTATTTGTTCGTCAAGACTGCTATCGCCCAGCTCTTCTTCTAACAAACGGGCGCGTTCCCCGGCGATGATCTGTCGTTCAACTTCGTCGGCTCCAAGTGACTCGTCGGTGAAGTAGAGCTTTCCGCTGCTTTCCGGATTGAGCGCAATCACGCACATCAATTGTTGTCCGAACCCGGTGTTGTCGCCGTAAGCGCGGACATACGCGCCTTCCAGCGCTGCCTTACAGAATGGACAGACTGTCGCGGAGCTTTCGCTTCCCTCGGTCGGATCAAAGCCAAGCCCGGCCTCGGAAGCCGCTTCGATAACACGAAAACGCACGACTTTGTGCTGATGATCTGGTTCGGGTTTGAGGGCCACGTAGCCAGATTCTTTCCTTCGGAGCCATGTCTGCCGATACAGGGGGACAGTTCCGCGGCAAGAAGGATTGGGACATTGCGCGGTGCGTGTCCAGTAGTAAGCAACGACGGAAAGATCCTCGCTCGGATGCGCGGAGGACTCGGGCGGCAAGAGGCGTTGCTCCTTCCAACTCGGACTGGCTGGCGAGCGGGGGATGCGAGCGAAAAGGTCGGAAACGCTCTTGGCGGTCTCATCCAGAACTTTGCGTGCCCATCTCTCCACGTCATCGGTCAATCCCGAACCAAACTGCTGTGGAAAGGTCACGGAGCAAAGCTCGATAATATGGGCAACAGGGTTCAGTTCAAGGGCGTGGGTTTCGCAACCGAGCCGCGCCGCCTCCAGCGGGATCGCGCCGCCGCCGGCAAACATATCGAGAACACGTGGGCGCGGAGCGTGACCGGATGCGATGTCGTCTGGCGAAACCGCCTTGCCAAGTTCACGCGAAAGCCGTTCGGCATGGGCGATCAGGATATGCTTTTGAGCCTCCTGAATAATTCGCGGCTCGCCGGGGTACAGGCAGAGGGATTTCACGAACTTGGCGGAGTTGGCGCGGCCAAGAGACTTCTTCTTCTCATCCGACCCGTTATTGGGCACAAACCGCGAAGCCGGGACCAGCGCGCCATAGACGGCGGCGCGGCAGGCAACCAGCGGCCGTCTCGCCCGCCAAATGTGCAGCGTTGAGATATGGCCCTTAGTTCGCGGTTCTCCCGACGCCTCGGCGGAAATAGCCTCGATGGGCAGGTAGTCTTCGATCAGGCGTTTGTCATCCGCCATTGGCAAGTCCTTCGTTCAGGATCGCGGCCATGGCATCGAGCTTCTCAATGACCTCGGGGTGGATTTCCTCCGCCTTCATCTGGGCCGCAATCTGGAAGTAGTCCTTTTTTGACAGCCGGCACTCGGCCCGCTCCAGCAAGCCGGGCAGGATGGATTTGCTGGCCGGGGTGGAGATCAAGTAATCGCTGTCCTTGAGTGGGTCCTTGAAAGTGGGCGGGGGAAAGTTCTCCTTCATGAACTCCTCCGCCCACATCCGGTTATCGATGGAAAACAGATCCGGCTTAGGCCCGGCAACAAACCGCGAGAGAGCTTCTGGATAGAGAAGGTAGTTCTCGATCTCGTAGCGCCGCCACCGCAAGAGCGTAAGGTTGTCCGCGGCAATCTCGCGGTCGGGCAGGTTCCGGTTGTCCCCGTCTAACAGTAGAACACCCTTTATCGCCGGTGAAATCGCCTTAAGGCCGAAGAAGTGAGCTTTTGCTTCACGAGCATCGCGCCCATGAATGGGGCAGACAAAAGGGGAGTCCGCGAAGCGCGCGAAGGGGTGATTGAGAATGCGGGCAAACGCCGCGAGAATTTTGAAATCGGTCTCGTCTTCGACGTAGAGAATATGCCGGCCGTTCTCCGCGGCCAGGATATCCAGAGAGGAGAGCCGCTTCAGCGCCTCCCGTATCTGGTCGCGGTCGGTTTCGATGGCCAGACGATGTGGGTGGCCGTAGAAAGAGAGAATTTGCTCCGGCCCTGTATCCTCCAGGAGAATCTCCGAGTGCGTAGAGATCAGAAGTTGGCAGGCCCGCTTGCGGGCGACGGTGCGCAGAAGGTCGTACACCTGGCGTTGCAGGATCACATGGAGGTGAGCGTCTGGCTCATCGAGCAGCAGCACCGAGGCGGACCGTGTATAGAAAAAGCCAAGCAATGTCAGGACCTGATGGAACCCGCTACCCGCGGAGGCAATGTCGAAGGCCGTCTTTGTCTCGCCGTGAGTGTATTCGACCCGGATGAAAGGGTCGGCTGCCTCTGCGTACTGAGGTTCCTTGATTCGATAACTGAAAAGGCCGAAAACGTCCTCGGTCAGGGCCCGCCAGTGGCCGGTCTTCTCCTGCTGGTCTGTGCGATAGACTTCAAGAAGAAGGTTGCGCAGTATGTCTCCCGGCTTCCCCTGCCCAACAAGGCGATTCTGAAACCCTAGTTGGAGTCCGGTCTCTTCCGCGCCGATACCGGAGAAGGGTGGCACATGGACGATTTTGACATCGCGGGCCGCCGCCGGAACATCGCTGATGATATTGCCTGCATTATCCGCCAATTTGACGTAAATCTGCTCTTTGTTTGTGTAGCGCAAAGTAACGGTCAGGTGCCATTCGTCTTGCCCCGGATTCCTTCCATAGAGCGTGATGGCCGCCAATTTTGGTGCACCGGGCGCCATCCCATCTTTCTCTCCTTGGCTGTAAGCCGTATCGCGATCAAACCACAGCAGGTCCATCTCGCGCAAAGGAATGGCTGTAAAGTCACCGCGGGAAATGGGAACGCCGGTTCTCTGCTTGGCTTTGGACGACTCCGCGTGCCCCGCCATCCATCGCTGCAACGCCAGATTCCAGACCGCTACGGCTTGCAGCAACGTCGTCTTGCCGGAGTTGTTTGGACCAGCCAGAACCACGTCGTCATCTACATCGAACGATTGCGACTGAAATCGTTTGAAACTATCAAGCACGATTCTTGTGATCATGTTGGGTCTCCTGTTGCTCGTGCCGCGACAGACTGTATCGCATCCGCCGATATATCATAGAACCTCGCTGACACCACCGGCTTCGCCGCGTGTTCAAGATGTTTCCCGGGGTTCTGGATCATCAGAGGCGTAGAGTCGGGGTTGTGCAGGGGGTCCCAAACCACGTAGAGCCAGAAGGAATCGCCCAGTTGCTGGGCCTTGTACCATTCGTTGGTAGTCAGGCGGATGGGCTGACCCTTCTTACGCCCTTTGACCTCAATCCGGCGCACGCCATGAACGGGATCGCGGTAGCCGGTCTGGGGATTCGCAGGGCCAAGGCTGCGGATGTCGAAGCCTATCTTCAGATGCCCGACTCTTTCGGACTCCCACCCGCGGGCCGATTCAAAGGCGAGAACTACGTCTTCGGCGGCCTGCTCGATGCGCCGGTGGAGAACGGGATCGATATCTTCGAGTAAGGCGTTGATCTGAGCAGCCGAGCTCGCGGTCGCCGGCAAAACGAGGGCAGTCGCTATATGGCGTACCGGACCGTGCCGGGCGATAGTCAGACGATCCAGGCCGGCCAGCCGGTCCTTCTTGGTTCGCTGGAGGTCGGCGACATCCTGCTCCGACCGCTGGCGTGCCAGACCCACCTCCGGCGATTCCGCCTCGCGGGCGCGAAGCGCAAAGACACGGGCCTCCGCCGCGTGAATCCGGGCTTTGAAGGACTTCTCCAGGTAGTCCCGGCAGACCTGCGCGTAATGCCTCCGCTCTTCCTGGCTGGCTGCGCGCCTTTCCATCTGAAGCGTGGTCTTGAGGAAATCCGTGGCCGGACCAAGATCCAGGGGCCAAACCGTTTCCGGCGGCGAGGGGTGCGCGGGAAGGTCAATGAGAACGTCGGCCGGAAGCACCGAGAACCTGTCTTCAGGCTGCACCCCCGCTCCCGATTCCTCGCGCACGGCGACCAACTCGGCGCTGATCGGGACAAGTTTTCCCTTGCTCGTTTGGCCGCGAATGGACATCTCAAAGAAGTGGAGGCTGTAGGGGACTTCGGACTGTGTATCGATGTAGATGGCCTGGCCGGCATGGAGACCAGCGAGGGCTTCGTTGAGCTTTTCATCTACTGCCGCGTAAAGAGCGTGCCCCGGCCCGATGAGAACCGCGTCGATGTGCGCGTCCTGGTCGAGGTGCTCCTTGTGAAACGTGAGCTTGCGATAGGAAGGCTCGGGCTTGCCGATACGTTGAACGCTCTCGCGCCGCTCGGAGCGCAGGTCGGCGAGAACATGCTCGACGCGCCAGAGGCCGTCGGCCCGCGCCTCCACCTTGAGGCCGATCTCCTGAGACGCCTTCAAAAACTGCTCCTCGACGTACTTCGGCATCAAGCGGCGCTCTTCGGCCTCGACATTCGATTTCAGGAATGACGAAAAATCGACGTTGGCGCGCGCCAGTGCGAGTCCCGTCGCCTCTTCGTATTGTCTCAGGCGGTTAGGATCCATCTGGTCGATGCGGTCGAGGTACTCTTCGAGCCGCCTCGGTTCATACGCCGCTTCGCGGAGCATTTCCGGCAGGTTCACGTCATTGAGAGAAAGCACTTCGCCGATAACGTCGAAGACGCGGTCATCCAGGGCCACTCTCATTTGGTCGAGCTTATGGAGCAGGCGCTCCAGGATGCGCCCCTCGATAATCGGCTGGCCGTCTTCGGATTCGCTGGCCACGAAATTGTACGCGTGGCAGTCGTCTTTCTGCCCGATGCGGTGGATGCGGCCTAACCTTTGTTCCAGCCGTGTGGGGTTCCAGGGGAGATCGTAATTAATCATCAGATGGCAGAACTGAAGGTTGATGCCTTCCCCGGCCGCTTCAGTCGCCACGCAGATCTGCGCAGAAGTCCGGAACTCCTCTTGCGCCTTCTTCCGCTCGTGGGGATTCATGCCGCCATGGATCTCGCAGACGGCAAAGCGCCAGGACTGGAGGTGCTCCTGGAGATGCTTCAACGTGTCCCGATGTTCGGTGAAGATGAGCAGCTTGCCGCGCCCGTCGTGAAGCTCTTGAAATTCAGCTTCGGTCAGGCACTCCTTCAGTGCCGATAGCTTCGAATCCTGGCCACGTGCGCGAACCTTCGCCGCGCGCGCCTCTAACTCGCTCAGGGCGGCGAGTTCGGCCTGGAGTTGATCGAGGCCCTGCGCGGTAGTCGTTTCATCCAACAGGTGATCGCGCGCCTCATCGTCGAGGTCGTCCTCATCTTGTTCAACGTCGGTTATCCGGCCCTGCAGATAGGCCAGGCGTTTCCCACGTTGCGCAGGCGGGAGTTCCTGAAGCTCGCGGTCAATCTCCTGCAGCTTCTTCAGACGCCGCAGAAGCGATTCGTGAATCGCCCGTGTGGAACTCGCGAGACGCCGCTGAAAAACGGTACGGGCAAGCGCCACGCTGTTCTTGCGCTTGCCGGTGGCCTGGGGCAGAAACTCATTGATGTAGGACGTAACGGCCTTGTAGAGATCGAACTCCTCACGGCTTAGCTTGAAGGTCACGGTGTGGCAGTGGCGGTCGGGAAAGAGCCGATTCCCATCCATATCCCGCAGGTCTTCCTTGAGTCTCCGGAGCGCCCACGGGCAATCCGGCCCCAGACGGAGAATCTCCCGGCGGATGAGCTTGACGGCTTCCTCCCCCACCTTATGTGGTTCCGGGAAGAGATCCGGATCGATGAGGCGGATGAAATGGTTGAAGCGGTCTTCATCCCCGTGGTGCGGGGTGGCTGTCAAGAGAAGTAGATGATTGTCAGCCGCGGCCAGCTTTTCGGCCAGTTGGTAGCGCTTGGTCTTATCCACCTCGTCACCCCGGCTCGCCGAGCGCTTCGTGTAGGCGCTGCACTTGTGCGCTTCATCGATGATGACCAGGTCCCAACGCTGTTGCCAGATGCGCTCTCGTACATCATCCTGTTTAGCGTAGTCGAGGGAGGTGATCACCAGCGATTCCCTCTGCCAGAGGTTGATGAGTTGCTGCTGGTCGTTGCCGGTATGAATGATTTGGAACGTCTCGCCGAAGAAGCGCATCATCTCGTCCTGCCATTGGATGGTCAGCGGAGCGGGTACCACGATCAGGCAGGTTTCGATGGCTTCGCGAAGCTTCAGTTCTTTGATCAACAAGCCCGCCATGATCGTCTTGCCTGCGCCGGGATCGTCGGCGAGCAGGAATCGCAGGCGCGGCTGCGGGAGCATTTTGAGATAGACCGCTTCGATCTGGTGGGGAAGAGTGCGGATTCCAGACAGGCTGACTGCAAACTGGCGGTCGTAGGTGTAGGCCAGGCGGACGCGGGCAGACTCCACCAGTAGCCGGAGCTTATCGGCATCAACCGGCCGGAGAGCCTCGGGCTGGCCGGGCTGGGTTTCGAGTAGCCCGGCGACGTCATCGCTGGAGAGAACGGCTTCGTCGAGATGGCCACTCGCAAGCCTGACACGTATCTCAACTCCGGAGCCGAGAGCGCGGGCCGATTCGATGACGACCTGTCCTTCGAAGTGGCCCGGCAACCTGACCCGACTGCCAACCAGCGAATCGAGCAGAGATTTGTCGAACGTCTTCACGGTTTGCCAGTCTCCCTGGTCCCGCCGGCGCCACCGGAGCGAACCCAAGCATCCACCTCCGAACCCTTGAACTTCCAGAGGCGTCCCACGCGGTGGGCGGGCAACTTCTTGCGTTCAATCCAGCGGTAAATCGTGTCGATCCTAAGGTGACCGGCGGCCTCGTTGACGGACTGCACCACTCGGTTATTGTGACAGAAAGTCGGAACGGAATACACCCCGCAACGGACCCGTTAGTCCGATACGGACCAAATCATCGGGCGTCATACAAGACTCTTCCCTCTCGCACCACCGTCGCAGGCAGCGAAGCGACAACATGGGCGGCCCTCGCCTCGAAGTCGGTTTTTCGCAAGGCAATGATGTCTTTTGCGTATCCCGTACCGGAGACGAAAGAGTAGACCCCACAAGCCTTGAGCTTCTCCGGGCTAACATCGTCCGGCACCACTACCAGAAAATCCAAATCGCTGTCCGGCCCGGCGTCTCCCCGCGCCTCGGACCCGAAAAGGTAGATGCGGACCGGACTGTAGAACTCCACCAGGCGGCGCGTGATTTCTTCAATCGCTTCCTGTTTGGAGAGTTTCTGATGCGATATTCATGCCTGCGGTCCCAGGATGAACCGGGCGCGCTCGCGCCGCAGCATCTCGAACGGCGTCACGTATCTTATGCCAAGGCCGATACACGCATCTGGAATCTTGATCTTCCGCTTCGATGCGGAGGGAATCTCGTGCGTGACTACCGTGTGCCCTCCCGCGTGCGCCTGGGCTACCAGGTAATAGTCCGCTACCTGAAGGAACATATTGACGGCAGCCGGTTCATATTGCTGGCCACGTGCCCATGCGCCGACGGCTCCCAGCGCCGGAAGATCCGGTGCGCCCACCGGCAGAAAGAAACCGACGCCGCGCGCCCCGGCCCACGCGGAGAGTTCGTCCGCGAGGGCCTGGACTTCATCCCCTACCTTCTCGATGCTGAATACCATGCCGGCGCCATTCTGTGCGACGAGCCAATCCCAAAACGCAGGGCAGAAGTCGAGGCCGTAATGCAGATTCTTGGCTGCAATGAATACGTTGGCGTCCAGCAGGTACGCCATCAGAAACCCACCCCGAGGTTCTGCGCCAGTTCGTGAAACGTCGCCATCTTCTTGAGGCCGAGAAGACGAAAGGCTTCAGTGAACGGGGACCGGCCCTCCAGCGCGCTGGCGACGAGCGCCCGCGCAAATCGCTTGCTGGCGCGGGCGCCGAGCGTGAGATAGAAATCGCCCCCGCTGCCCTTCGGCAGGGCGGCGATCCTGGCTACCTCCGCGCGATAAGCCTCCCAAAAGCGGTCCGTGGGGAGGCCCCCCGCGTCATGGATACGGCGCAAGACCACGAGCGTGCTCACCTTGAATCGTCGCGCGAGCCGGTTCGTCTCCGTCTGCAAATCGGTTCCCCTTTGGTACTCATTGCGAATGTCGGCAAGGGGAACCAGGAACTCAGCCGCAACCTGGTTGCACCAGCGCTCCACGCGATGGCCGGGGGCGGCCGAGGCCTGCGCGTCGGACACCCCCGATTGCCCCAGCCAGATGTGCGCCAGTTCATGCGCCAAGGTGAACATCTGGGCAGCCTTACTATCGGCTCCATTAATGAAGATGAGAGGTGCTAAGGAATCGCACAGGGCGAAGCCCTGGAACTCGTGCGGGTCGAGCTTGTAGTGGGTGTTGCTTCCCACGACGCCGCTCACCATCACCAGGACGCCCGCCTCGTCCGCCTTGGCGATGAAGAGGCGCAGCGCTTCGGTCCAATTCGGCGCTTGGGCGCGCTCGTCCGGGCTGAGCCGCAGGCCCGCCCGGATGCCCGCCGCGGTCTCTTCGATGCTGCTTTCCAGAGTTGCCGATCCCACGAACGGAAGCGGCGTCTGGCTCTCGATATTGGCGAACTCCCGGTACCACTCCTGACGCTGCTGGCAGAGGTAGATGGTGTCGAGCAGGCCGGGGCTTGGCCGCTCAAGACTCGCGCCAGCTCGGGTGCGGAAGTCCGGGATCGGAACGCGCTCCTCAGGCGGTTCCGGGAAGAAGAGGAAACCTACCGGCGTGTGCGTCGCCTTCGCGAACTCCTCGACTTGCCTGAGCGTCGGAACAACCTCGCCGCGTTCCCACTCTTCCAACTTGGGAAAACGCCGGGCCAGCGCTGCTGGAGGGAGGCCGCCGCGCTCGCGTGCCCAGCGCAGCAAGTCGGGTTTTACCTCAGCGCGCATTCTGTTCTAACTCTCGCACTACTGCGTTGGCGTTTCAACGGCGGCAGTACTATCCGCATTCCGGGCCCCGATCGCGCCCGTCACCGCGGCGGCGATAAGGGCGGCGCGGCGTTCGCAGAGGAGGGTGATGGTACGCTGGGTGGCGGCGTGCAGGGTGTCCAGCTTCGTGGTTTCTGCGGCGATGTAAGCCACAATCTCGCGCTGTTACACTGTTGGCCGGACTGAACTCCGTCGGATTATGCGTCTTACGAAACGGAATTTGGTGAAACGTCAGGAACGCCTTGATGGCCTTCTCGGCTGCTTGCTGGCTGTGAAACACCGAGCGCGATGGCTCCGCCCCGATCAGGACCTGCGCGGCGTTTCGGTCCTTCGCCGCCTGCCGGAGCCACTTCGCCGCTTCCCTACGCGGCAACTCGTCTGGCCTCATAGAGCAGCCTCCCCTCCCGCAAGATCGTGGCCGGTAGAGAAGCTGCCACGTACGCCCCGCGCGCGTCAAAATCGCTGCTCGCCAACCGGACTACATCCACTGCTGCTCCGAGCCCCCAAAAACGCCCATGAACGCTCCGGTCGCGGTAGAGGCTTTCGGGAGCATCGTCGGGTAGCACCACGCACAAATCCACATCGCTGTCCGGGCCGTCCTCGCCGCGGGCGGCGGACCCAAACAGGTAGATGCGCTCCGGGTGATAGAACTCCGCCAGCCGCCGCACCAGTTCCTGAAGCGTCTCGTCTCTGCTCATGCCGGCTTCCATTATCCCTCTCTCGGGAAACCACCACCAGCCCTACCACCCCGTCCTCGGCCCCCTCCAATACCCCTCTTCCCCATGCGGCGCACACGGCCACGCCTTCCGCGCCCCCCAGCACGCCAGCGCCACCGCCAGTACCAAGTCGTCGTGCTCACCTTCTCGCCAGGCCCCGTACTGCTCGTTCCCGCTGGGTGTGATCTTCACCCGCATCTCCGCCATCTCTCGTGCCAGCACCGGCCCGAACTTCATCCCCGCCGCTATCTGTAGCCCCCTGCGCTGTAGCAGCAACTGTAGTCTCCGGCTCGGTACACGCATGGTGTGCCGCTTTCGCCGCCGCGATTGTCGATTTCCCCCACTGCCTGGTGCAGTTCAGCAGTCCCCGCTTGCTGGCCGACCCCAGCACCAGCCACTGCTCCCGGTCCGGCTCGAATCCAAGCTGCTCTCTCCCCCACTCCACCGCATCCCGCGGCTGAGCAGGCCCTTCCTTACCTCGCACATCCCCCTTTCCGCTTTGGTCCCTGCCCGTAGCATTCCATATCTTCTCGTCGCCCTCCTGGCCCCTGGCCCCGCGAGCACAGCGAGCTTTCTACCCCCACCCTACCATGGGCGCCCTCAAAAACAGTCCGAAATGCCCCTTGATCCGAACTCCATTCACAACAATCTTTCGTTGAAACTAAACGAGTTAACATGTTCATTGAGTGGTCTCCGTAGTATCCTGTGACTGGATGCTATGAGTTCACTCAGACGAATCAATTCTTCGCGGGCCAACGGAGCCCTCTCCCGAGGCCCGATCACCCTGAGGGAAACAACGCGCCTCCGACAACGCCCTC
>PLMF01000147.1 GCA_003142355.1 Bryobacterales bacterium | reverse complement strand
TTCAGGCGGTCATAGCACTAGCCTAGCGTGTTCTGGAGTCCCTCGCACGCCGTCAAGATGTCGCGGCCTACGACGCCGCTTATCTGGACCTTGCGTCGCGTACCGGTCTCCCCCTCGCCACGTCGGATGAACCGCTTCGGCGGGCAGCGATTGCCCAGGGCATTACGGTGCTTGCCTGAGATTCAACCGCAGCCCGTCGAACGCTAACTACACTGCTGGACCGGAGCCCGAATCAGCCTATACTTCAGTATGCGCCCGCTTGTTTGCTTACCCTCTCTGCTGGCCGCCGGCCTGCTATGGATCGCCGCCGCTTCCGCTCAGACGATCACGGTGCGCTTTCCGGCCTCGCGCTCCGACAAGCCTCTGGACGGCCGCCTGCTGCTCTTGCTCTCAAACGATCCCAGCGCCGAGCCGCGTATGCAGATCGACGATACGCCGAAGTCGCAGATGATCTTCGGGGTAACGGTGGACGGATGGAAACCCGGCGAGCCCCTCACCATCGGCGACAACGCCCAGGGCTATCCGCGGGCGAAACTGAAGGACGTGCCGCCCGGAGAGTATACGGTCCAGGCCGTGCTGAACATTTACGAGACCTTTCACCGGTCGGACGGCAAGACGGTGAAACTGGCGCCGGATCGCGGCGAAGGCCAGCACTGGAATCTCGCGCCTGGCAATCTGCTGTCCAAGCCGCGGTTGGTTCACATAGGCCCGGCGGCGCCGCCCATCGCGGTCTCGCTCGATGACGCCATCCCGCCTGTCAACCCCGAGCCGGATACAAAGTACATTCGCCACATCCGCATCCAGTCGGCGCTCCTGACGAAGTTCTGGGGCCGGCCGGTTTATCTCTCGGCGGTGGTTCTCGTGCCGGAAGGCTACGACACCCATCCGCAGGCGCACTATCCCCTGGTCGTCTTCCACGACCACTTCGTAACCGGCTTCACCGACTTCGGCGAGACTCCACCGGACCCCGACCTGAAGCCCGATTACTCCGAACGCTTTCACCTTGCGGGCTACAACCGCATACAGCAGCAGGAGGCATACAAGAACTACCAGGCGTGGATTGCGCCGGGCACGCCACGCATGTTGATCGTGAAGCTGCAGCATGCAAATCCTTATTACGACGACTCGTATGCGGTGAATTCGTCGAATCTGGGCCCGTACGGAGACGCCATCGAGACCGAGCTGATCCCGGCTATCGAGCGCCAGTTTCGCGGCATCGGCCAGGGCTGGGCGCGATTTGTCTATGGAGGCTCGACCGGCGGTTGGGAATCGCTCGCCGTGCAGATTTTCTATGCCGACCACTACAACGGCGCGTTCGTCGCCTGTCCGGACCCTGTCGACTTCCACGCCTACATGACGGTCGACCTGTATAACCAGGACAACATGTTCTATATTCAGGGCGCGAACAAGAAGGTCGCGCAGCCGGCCATGCGGGACTATCTGGGCCATACGCTGATCTCCATGCGCGACAATGTCGCCTATGAAGCCGCGCTGGGCGATCGCGGCCGGTCGGGCGAGCAGTTCGACATCTGGCAAGCGGTCTATTCTCCAACCGCCGAGGACGGCTATCCGCGACCCATCTTCGACAAGCAGACTGGCGCCATCGACCACGGCACGGCCGAGTACTGGCGCCAGCACTACGACCTGGACGCCATACTGCAACGCGATTGGACGACACTCGGGCCGAAGCTACAGGGCAAACTCCACCTCTATGTCGGCTCGGACGACACCTATTTCCTGAACAATGCGGTTTATCTGATGGAGGATTTCCTGAAGCAGACCGGCACCCCCGGACACGGCGTGCCCTACCAAGGCGAGGTCCGCTACGGACCGCGCGCGGAGCATTGCTGGAATGGCGATCCGGCGCAGCCTAATTGGTATTCGCGCCTGCACTACAACCAGATGTATTTGCCGCGGATTATGGCGCGCATTCAAGCCACGGCGCCGGCCGGAGCAGACCTGACAAGCTGGCGGTACTGAGCCGTCTGTCCCCCGCGTCCGGGTGGGTCATCAACGGCGCGGGAGTTGTGGCGCATGGCTCAGCTTCAAAGTTGTCGCTTCGGGACCAAGCGCATCGAGAAAGAAACGGTCGTGTGACACGACGATGACGGTGCCGGGATACAGTTGCAGCGCCTGTTCCAGCGCCTCTTGTGCTTCGATTTCGAGGTGGTTGGTCGGTTCGTCGAGAAGCAGCAGATTCGCTCCGCTCGTAAGAATGCGGGCCAGCGCCACTTTGGTTCGCTCCCCTCCACTCAATTCATGGAGCGGCCGATTGAGACAATCCGGGCGCAGCTTCAGGCAGGCGAGCAGCCGCAACTCGCGCCGAGAGTTGCTCCCTGCGGTGGGCGGCCCGATTCAAAGTCGCGTTCCGGCGCTCAAATGCTTCGTAAGCCAGCCAGGCCTGCCGGTCGAGCAACGCCCGTGCACGCCGGTAATCCGGGTAACCACTTTCAAAAGCGGATACCTTCGAGCGCTCGATTTCGACAATTCGGTTGGCGAATGCGGACAAGAGCGCGCGGTCGTGCGACGTAATGACACAGGCCGAGGTGCGCGCAGCGAGACTGACTTCGAGCCATTCCCGCGCCGCCATGTCGAGATGATTGGTCGGCTCGTCCAAAACCAGCAGGTCCGCCTCCATCGAGAGTGCGCGGGCCAGCCCGGCACGGGTGCGCTCGCCGCCCGACAGCGATCGCACATCCCGGTCCAAATCCTGCGCAGAGTACCCCAGGCCGCTGAGCGCTCGAGTTACCCCGGCTTCCGCCAGGAATCCGCCCCTTTCCTGGTATTCGTTGACCCGGATGGCGTATTCGGCGGCGCTCGATGGGTTGGAGAGGCGCTGCTCCAGCTCTCGAAGGTCGGCACGCAGTTGCGCCAAGAGTGGAAGTGCGCTGAAGACGAAGTCAAACAGCGTCTGGCGAAGTCTTGCCGGGACCTCCTGGTCGGCTGCCGCGATCCGAAAGGTGCGCTGGCGGATGATCCGGCCGCGCGTCGGCTCCAGATCTCCCGCAATCAATCGAAGTAGGGTTGATTTGCCCGACCCATTCGGACCAACGATGGCTACGCGATCCGCCGGATTCACCGAGAACGAGACATTTTCGAAGAGGACAGGACCAGACGAGTATTCAAAGGATAGCTCGGACACGGCCAGTAAAGACATAACACCTCCAGTGCCGCCGTTGCGCGGCTGCAAACAAGTGAGGGTTGGTCTTTACCGTTTCATTCACGTCGCCGGGAGGCGACGTCTTCAAATTAACACAGGCCGTTCGAGGTTGGCGCCTCCTTTGCGGGGCGTGGCCAAGAGACTGGCTCGCTGATTCTTGCGAACCAAAAGGGCCCGTGCACGTATTAGTCACCATGAGATCGTTGCGGCACGCCTTTCGGCGATTGGTGCGGGCTCCAGGGTTCACTGCGGTTGCGCTGGTGACGCTGGCGCTCGGAATCGGCGCCAACACAGCCATCTTCAGCGTAGTAAACGGGGTGCTGATCAAGCCCCTGCCGTATCCGGATGCTCAGGCATTGGTGGGCGTCTGGCACGTGGCGCCCGGGGTGGCCGGGATTCGGGGCGACCTCAACTTTTCGCCTGCCATGTACTTCACCTATCGCGAGGAAAACCGGACTTTTCGGGAGGTCGGGTTGTGGTCCAACGGCGGGGCGAGCGTCACCGGTTTGGCCGAGCCGGAGCAGGTCCAGGCTCTGTTTGTGACCTATGGCACGCTGTCGGCCCTGGGCGTTCAGCCTGCTGTCGGACGCTGGTTCTCCCAGGCTGACGATACTCCCGGCACACCCGAGACGGTGATGCTGGCCTACGGCCATTGGCAGCGGCGCTTCGCCGGAAGCGCATCCGTGGTGGGGCGCACCCTCACCGTGGATTCTCGGCCGCGCACGGTGATCGGCGTGATGCCGCGGGATTTCCGGTTTCTGAATTCGAACGCGGACCTGATTCTGCCGCAGCGGTTCGACCGCAACAAGGTCTTCCTGGGGAATTTCAGTTACCAAGGCATCGCCCGGCTCAAGCCAGGGGTCACGCTGCAGCAGGCCAACGCCGACGTGGCGCGGATGCTGGGGATCTGGCTGAAAGCGTGGCCTGCGCCGCCGGGCTTCAGCCGCGCCCTGTTTGAGAATGCGCGCCTCGGTCCCAAACTGCAGCCTCTGAAGCAGGAGGTGGTGGGCGACATCGGCGGCATGCTGTGGGTTCTGACGGGCACCATCGGGCTGGTGCTGTTGATCGCCTGCGCGAATGTGGCGAATCTGCTGCTGGTTCGCGCCGAGGGCCGGCAGCAGGAACTGGCCGTCCGGGCTGTGCTGGGCGCCGGATGGGGAAGAATCGCGCGCGAACTGCTGCTGGAAAGCGTGACGCTGGCCGTGCTGGGCGGCGCCTTGGGCCTGGCGCTGGCGTATGGGGCGCTGCGGCTGCTGGTGCACATGGGTCCGGCAACGCTGCCGCGGCTGAGCGAAATTGGAATCGACCCGCTGGTGCTGGGGTTTACGCTGGCGGTCTCCGTGCTGGCGGGCCTGCTGTTCGGTCTCATCCCGGTGGTGAAGTACGCGGGACCGCATGTGGCCGAGGCCTTGCGGGGTGGCGGGCGCACGATGAGCCACGGCCGGGAACGGCATCGGGCGCGCGACACGCTGGTGGTAGTACAGGTGGGGCTGGCGCTGGTGCTGCTCGTCGGCTCCGGCCTGATGATTCGCACCTTCCAGGCTTTACGAAGCGTCCAGCCAGGGTTTACGCGCCCCGAGCAAGTCCAGATGATGCGTATTTGGATTCCCCAAGCCCAGGTGCGGGAACCGGAACGGGTGATGCGCATGGAGAACGAGATGCTCGACAAGCTGGCGGCGATCCCCGGTGTCGCCTCGGTCGCGTTTGCCAATGCGGCTCCGCTGGAAGGGTCCAACCCCAACGATCCAATCTACGCGGAAGACAAGCACTATGCGGTGGGACAGTTGCCTCCCATCCGGCGATTCCGGTTCATCACGCCGGGGTTCTTCAAGGCCACGGGCACGGTGCTGGTCGCCGGGCGCGATTTCACCTGGACCGACCTGTACGAGAAGCGGCACGTGGCCGTGGTCTCCGAGAACCTGGCGCGGGAGATGTGGGGCGAGCCGCGTTCGGCGCTGGGCAAGCGGGTCCGGGAGGGATTCGACGGTCCCTGGCGCGAGATTGTGGGCGTGGTGGGCGACGTGTACGATGACGGCGTGCAGCAGAAGCCGCCGGCGTTTGCCTACTGGCCCGCCCAGATGGACAGGTTCTGGGGCAACTCCGTGAATGTCAATCGCGGCGGCGTATTCGTGATTCGCACCAGCCGGGCGGCCACGGAGAGCTTCCTGGCTGAGACGCGGCAGGCCATCTGGTCGGTCGACAAGAACCTGCCTGTGTTCCAGGTGCGAACGCTTGAAGACGTCTACGACCGGTCCATGGCGCGGACTTCTTTTACGCTGGTGATGCTCGGGATCGCCGGCGTCATGGCGCTGGTGCTGGGCGTCGTGGGGATTTACGGCGTCATCGCTTACGCCGTCTCGCAGCGGACGCGCGAGATCGGCATCCGCATAGCCCTGGGCGCGCCGCCGGCGGGACTCCAGGGAATGTTTGTGCGCCACGGGCTGCTGCTGGCGGGAATCGGCGCCGCGCTCGGTCTGGCCGCCGCCTCCGGGGTGACGCGCCTGATGTCGTCGCTGCTCTTCGGGATCACGGCGCTCGATCCGGCGACCTACGCCGTGGTTTCAGCGCTCCTGATCGCAGCCGCGGCGCTGGCCAGCTACCTTCCGGCGCGGCGGGCCACGGCCGTGGATCCGGTGCGGGCGTTGCGATCCGACTGAGGCGTTTCCGTGACCGGATTTTCCGGCGTCTACTTTCCGCCGCCTTCCGACCACGGCGGCACAATCCCGTTCATGCGTGCGTAAGCCACCAATTGCCCCATGTGCTCGTTGGCATGGATCATGATTCGGAGATACATGCCATCCACGGTGGCATCTCTGCCGCTGACCTTGACTCCGCACTGGAGATCGGCGGGCTTCAGGCCCGCGTGAGCGTTCTTGACGGCATCCAGCGAGCGCTTCAGCCAGTTGATGACTTCCGCTTTCGCGGTCACAGTCTTTTCCATGTCCGCGGACGTGAGGTCGGCCGGCATCTTGGGACCCGTGACACTCGGTAGATAGAAGTTCGTTATCGCGATGTGCATGATGACCTCGCTCGTGGATCGCACGCCCGGCGCCGGGCGCCACGCGAGCTTCGCAGCCGGGATCGCTTCGGTCAGTGCGACGAGTTGTCGTGAAACATGCCCCCATTCTCCGTCGTATCCTTGCCAAAGTCCTTCCAGCGGATCCACCTGGGCGTGCAGAGTCAGCGCGCCGAGAACCATTGCCAGCAACAGCGTTTTCATGATCTCTCCGTTTCGTCCGGTCTTGGTTTGGGCCAAAACCGGGATTCAGAATAATACGCCGACTATGAACTCGACCTGATTGGGAGCGAAGCGAAGCACACCACTCGGGCCCGAAATGTTAGCGGTCCACCGCGTATAGCGGAATTCCGGCAGCACACGAAGACGGCCTCCGCCAATTTCAATGCCGCTTGCCACTGTCAGCCCGGGATAGAACCGTTTTCTGAGGTCGGATGGATCGGTAGTATCGACCGGGCTGGTGGTGCCGGTCCTCGTGACGAGGGAGCCGATGGTCAGTTCGCCACGCCCACGCACCGGCCCAACATAACGGAGCACTCCACCGCCCGCCACGTACGGCCGCACCACGCGGCCGAAGCGGTACTTGGCCATCACCGGAAAATCCCACGAATCGCCTTTCACGTCGATTGCAGAGGTGCGGAGATTGCCATTGACGGAATCGAAGAGGCTTACAATCCCTACATACCCCATCCGGTGATACAGGGCGTCGACTTCGAAGCCGAATGCGTGGGTCAACCGCCACTCGCCCGAGGCCCCGAACGTGTAGCGCCGGGTTGCGGCGGAATACTCGGCATCTTCATGCAAAGCCCCCAAGACGCCGGTCTCAAAATACTGCGTAAGGGGAACACCGAGTTTCAATCCGGCGTGAATGCCCTGTCCCCAAACGGGTAGCGCAAACACGAACACAAACAGGGCTTGGAAGCTGTGAAAAGATCGCGCATCACAGGCGGAACCGCCTGCGCCACCAAAACAAATCCTGTGTTTGCGGTGGGGCAGGCGGTTCCGCC
>PLMF01000220.1 GCA_003142355.1 Bryobacterales bacterium | reverse complement strand
ACGGCGCTCTTTTCCGCCAGCACGATAGCATAGCAGTCGCGGCCCTCGGCCAGGGGCACGGGCGAGGCCCATCCTTTGGCATTGCGGAAAACCAGGATGCGCACGGGCACCGGAGTTTGGAGGTCCTGCTCGCCGACGATCTGGCCCACCGCGTGGCGGAACTCTTCGAACCGCACGATGGTCTCGCGTCCGGCGCGCGCGCCCGCGTCGGTGAGCACTTCGAACGGCCCTGCGGCGAACTTCACCCAATGGTCGTCGGCCGCCAGCAGGCAGGGGAAGAGGCAAAGGATGGAGAGCCGCCGCATGCATTTTTATTATCACGCGGCGACCAGGCGGGCGTGGCGGCCGCGCCTTTTTTGGGGATGCTCTGCAGGTCGTGAAGCGCGCGAACCGATGCGGAGTATGATTGTAGGCACAGGAGAAGGACCTATGAAGGCTCCACGCTTCCTTGGCAGCTACAGACCAACAGAACCTTGGAATGGTGGCGCTCGGAAGGCTGGGAGACGGCAAATGAGACGCTTGATCGTAACCATTCTGTTGACTTTGCTGGCTTATGCCTCCCCCGCAAAAGAGATCCATGTCGCCGTCAATGGAAACGACAACAACGACGGCTCGTCGTCCAAACCGTACAGGACGATTTCCGCAGCCGCCCAGATCGCGCAGCCGGGCGATGTGATCACCGTGCATGAGGGCACCTACCGGGAGCGGGTGACACCGCCTCGCGGTGGCGAGTCCGACGCAAAGAGGATCGTCTACCAGGCGGCCACGGGCGAGAAAGTCGACATCAAGGGATCGGAGGTGATCCGTGGCTGGAAGCCATTCATGCCCGGCGTGTGGAAGGCGACGGTGCCGAACTCCCTTTTTGGCAGCTACAATCCCTACAAAGACCTGATCGTTGGCGACTGGTTTACGGACAAAGGGCGACCCCACCATACCGGCGAGGTCTACCTGAACGGCCGATCATTGTGGGAGACCCACCTCCTGGAGCGTGTCCTGAAACCGCAGCCCCAGCCTGACAGCCGGGATCGTGAAGGTTCGACATGGACCTGGTTTACCGAAAGCGACGACGGCAATACTTACATCTACGCCAACTTCCACGATAAGAACCCCAATGAGGAACTGGTGGAGATCAACGTGCGAAACAGTTGCTTCTACCCGGACCAGCCGGGCCGCAACTACATCACCGTGCGCGGCTTCCACATGAGCCAGGCCGCCACGCAATGGGCGGCCCCGACCGCGGAGCAGATCGGGCTCGTGGGCACCCACTGGAGCAAGGGCTGGATCATCGAAAACAACGTGATCAGCGACTCGAAATGCTCGGGTATCAGCCTGGGCAAGGACCGCAAGACCGGTCACAATGTCTGGATCAACGATCCGCGGAAGGATGGCGCCACGCATTACAACGAAGTGATCGTGCGTGCCCTGGAAGCCGGCTGGTCGCGGGAAAACATCGGGTCTCATGTCGTGCGCAACAACGTGATCTTCAACTGTGAGCAGGCCGGCATTGTCGGAAGTCTCGGCGCCGTGTTCAGCCAGATCTCGAACAACCACATCTACAACATCTGGGTCAAGCGGCAGTTCGCCGGCGCGGAAATGGCGGGCATCAAACTGCACGGTGCGATCGACGTGGCGATCAAAGGCAACCGCATCCACAACGCTGGCCGCGGATTGTGGATGGACTGGATGGCCCAGGGCACGCGGATCACGGGCAATCTCCTTTACGACAACAGTACGGACGACCTCTTCGTCGAGGTGAATCACGGGCCGTTTCTTGTGGACAACAACCTTTTCCTGTCCGGCATCAGTTTGGAGGACTGCTCCGAGGGAGGCGCCTACGTCCACAATCTGATTACCGGCCGGCTGATCAGTAGGTCCGAACCCCGGCGCTCGACGCCATATCTCAAAGCACACTCCACCGCGCTCGCCGGCCTAAACAGCACCACGGGAGGCGACAACCGTTTCTACAACAACATCTTTGTGGGAAATGGCGGGCCACCTGAAAGCGGCGACCAGGCCGACGCCAACCCGCTGCGCTTCGGTGGTTACGGGCTGTGGGTTTACAATCACCGGGAATACCCCCTCGAAACGGGTGGAAATGTGTATTTCGCGGGCGCTCGCGCCTATTTCCGGGAGGACGGTGCGCTCAACCTCCCCGGGGCAAACCCCAAACTCGAACTCGTCGAGGAAGGCGACCGCGTGTATATTCGCTTGACCCTGGGTGCAGAGGTGCACACTGCCGCGACCAAACTCGTAGATACCGGGCTATTGGGGAAGGCGAAGTGTTCGGGACTTGCGTACGAAAACGCCGACGGCTCGCGGTTGGTCGTCGAAAGCGACTATTTCGGCAAGAAGCGAAAGATGTCCACTCCCTTCGCCGGGCCTTTCGAGGACCCGGGTCAGGGTGGCTTGGAACTCAAGGTCTGGTGATTGTGGCCGGCGCCCGTATGCACGGAAACCTGCCTCCCACGCCGGATACGCCATCGCCATCCCGTGGCTATTCGTATCGCATCTCGTCGGTCACGGCGTTGAGTGGATTCCTGTTCGGTTTCGACACAGCCATCATCAACGGTGCGATCGTTTTTCTTCGCCGGCATTTCCAGTGGACGGAGATCGAAACCGAATTCGCCGCCGGAAGCCTGTTGGCCGGGTGCGCACTCGGAGCGGGAGCAGCCGGCGCTCTCAGCGACCGTTTCGGCCGCAAGTTCGTTCTGCTCCTGTCGGCCGTGATCTTCGCGCTTTCCTCGGTAGCGACCGCGCTGCCAAACGGACTGGGCGCGTTTGTCGCCGCCCGGGTTGTGGCTGGGGTCGCCATCGGTATCGCTTCGATGCTCGCCCCGCTCTATATCGCGGAGGTTTCTCCCGCGGCTATCCGCGGGCGACTGGTCAGCATGAATCAACTCGCGATCGTGCTGGGCATTCTGGTTTCGTACCTGGTGGGATGGGCACTGGCCGGTCTTGGCGATGAAAGCTGGAGGTGGATGTTCGCGGTGGCGGCGGTTCCGTCACTGTTTTTTTTGGGCGCTCTCTTCTTCGTACCGGAAAGCCCCCGCTGGCTGGTGAAAGAAGGCCGGCACGCCGAAGCCGCACAAGTACTGGCAAAATTGGGCGAGCCCCCCTCCCGACTGCGCGAGATCGAGCGCGCGATCGCCGAAGAGAGCGGATCGTTGCGCCAATTGCTGGAGGCCGGGATGCGCCGTCCGCTGCTGATCGGCGTTACCCTCGCTATCCTTCAGCAGGTCACGGGCATCAACACGGTACTCTACTACGGGTCCATCATCTTCACGGAGCAGGCGGGAGTTCGAAGCACGTCCGCGGCCCTGTGGGCGAACGTTCTGGTGGGTGTAACGAACCTGGTCCTTACTGTTGTTGCGCTGTTCACCATCGACCGGCTCGGACGCAAGGTGCTGCTCATCGCGGCGGCCGCGGGCATGGGAGTGTCGTTGGCGGCGCTGGGCCTTGTCTTCAGGGCGGGCTCCGTAACACCCTCCAGCGTCCTTGCATTGATACTCCTCTACGTCGCCTTCTTCTCCTTTGGGATGGGACCTGGCGTGTGGGTTGTGATCTCGGAACTATTCCCCACGCGAATTCGAGGACGGGCGATGTCGTTGGCAACCGTTGCGCTGTGGCTGGCCTGCCTGTTGATCACGCTGACGTTTCTTTCGCTCGTAAAGGCCTTCACGGCTGCCGGGGCGTTCTGGCTCTACGCGTCGATGTGCGCCTTCACCGTCTGGTTTGTGTGGAAGTTCACGCCTGAGACGAAGGGCAAGAACCTGGAGGAGATCGAACAGCAGTGGAAACGGTAGCATCCAGCGTTTGCCGCGCGCGGGGATGGAGTTCGAGCTTCACGAGCGGCTGCGCGCAAACCGCGCCATCGCTTCCAGGTTGGCGTGCGGCGTGCCGCGCGACACCTCGCAGCCAGCGCCGCAAATGTAAGCCGCGCCCGCCTGCCGGTAGCATTCCGCCAGAACCGCTTCCACCGATGCAGGCGTGCCATCGCGCAACTCCCGCACCGGGTCGATGTTGCCAAGCAGCACCTGGGTCTGCCGCATGGCACGGCGCGCGTGGCCGAGCGATGTCGGAGAATCCAGATCGATGATGTCGGCGCCCGTCTGACCCATGCCTTCCACGATGCGCCTGGTGTTGCCGCAGATGTGCAGCCGCACCGGCACGCCGAGCGCGCGGATCGCCGCGATCAGGCGCTGCTCGCAGGGCAGCACATACCTCGCATACAGCCTGGGCCCGATCAGCGAAGCCGCCGCGTCGCCTACCCCGATCAGGGTCGCGCCCGCCTCTACCTGCGCCCGCGCGAACTCCACTTCCATGCGCACCGTGAAGTCGAAGAGCGCTTCCACAAAGGGCGGGTCGTCGAAGAAATCCAGCATCAGTGTGTTGATCCCGCGCAGATCGGCGCTCATCGCGCACGGCCCTTCCACCCACCCTTCGACGATCCGCGTCGCGCCGGTGCGCTCCGCCAGCAGCCGCACCGCCTCGACACGATCGCGCATTCGTCCGGGCGTGGACGGGTCGGGCAGGCGCAGACCCGCCAGCTTGCGCTTCTCATCGAGCAGTGCGCGGCTCTCCACGATCGCGGGCGGCTGGTCGTCGAACCACTCCACTGCGGCGCCGAGGTCCGAGGCTTCGCGCGCCGGGTCGGAAATCGCCGAGACGTAGTCGAAGCCGAAGCGGTCCGCCACCGCCACCTGCGCATCGGTCAGCACGCGGTGGTCGCGCGCGTAGTCGCCGTAGCGCACGCCGGCCAGTTCGGCGGCGAACATCATCGTGATCGGCATCAACGGCAACGAATCGGCCGGCTCGCCGCGCAGTTTCGCGAGAATGCGATCTTTGCCCGTCATCCCTGTACCTGCTGTTACCACCCTGCTGTCATAACTGGCCGCGATGCGCTGGCCGGAACCCCTCCGAAGGTTATCAGGGTGCGCGACCGGAGCGCTATGTTTACTGTGTCCCGCTTGCTGCTAAGATCCCAAAAGGCCGGCGCGCAGCGCTTTGCGCCGCAGGCCGCCGCGGGACGTCGCGCCTCGCGAAGAGGAGGCCCGATGTCGAAACGCATATTCCGGTCGATGGGAACTGTTGCGACCATGGTGCTGCTGTGCGGGTTGGCCATCCCGAATCACGCTATGGCGCAAGCGCAGGATGGCAAGCTCCGCGTGATCGCGTTCGGCGCTCACCCGGACGATTGCGACGGCAAGTTCGGCGGAACCGCCGCCAAGTTCGCCCAGGCCGGAGCCGCCGTGAAATTCGTTTCGGTAACCAACGGCGACGCCGGCCACCAGGAGATGGGCGGCGCGGCCCTGGCGCGCCGCAGGTACGCGGAGACCCAGGAATCGGCCCGCCGCCTGGGCATCGCCGAGTACGAGGTGATGAACAACCACGATGGCGAGCTGATGCCCACGCTCGAAGTGCGCCGTCAGGTGATCCGCGCCATTCGCCAGTGGAACGCCGATATTGTAGTGGCGCCGCGCTCCAACGACTACCATCCCGATCATCGCTACACCGGCGTCCTGGTGCAGGATGCGGCTTACATGGTGGTGGTGCCCAACATCGTTCCCGAAGCGCCGGCGCTGCGCAGGAATCCCATCTTCCTTTACTACGACGATCACTTCCAGAAGCCCGCGCCCTTCCGGCCCGATGTGGCCGTGAGCATCGACGATGTCTGGGAAACCAAGATCGACGCACTCGACGCCCAGGTCTCCCAAATGTACGAGTGGCTGCCGTGGGTAGATGGCAACCTCGACCGCGTCCCGAAGGACCCCGAAGCGCGCAAGAAATGGCTCATGCAGACGCGCGGCGGGCGGATTTCCGCCACTGTGCGGGCCGCGCTCGAAAAACGCTATGGCGCCGAACAGGGTCAGAAGATCCAGCATTGCGAGTGCTTCGAACTCTGTGAGTACGGCCGCCGAGTGGCCGTGGAGGAACTGCAGAAGCTGTTCCCGAAATAGCGCATCGCGCCGCGAGCATGGCAAGCACGGGGCTTTCGGCTCTCCCAAACAAGTGAGTTCTCAGACGCCTCATCCTCCCATGCTCCCGGCAGCGTGGGTGGCACCCGGACGTTTAGACATGCAGGTGCGGTTCTCCGGCTCTATCAGATGGCGCATGGTTGCGGCGGTCGAAGTCTGGGAAGTCCGCGGGCATCGGGAGGCCATGCGCGGGATCGACCAGCAGTACCGGGTCAATCCGCTCGATATCTACGATGAGCTGCGGCCGAAACCGTATGCCGACGCTGCTGCGCCGTCGACAACACGCTGTGGGACCTGCGGGGACGCTACTTCAAAACGCCGGTCTACCGATTGCTGGGCGGACCAACGCGCGCCTCCGTCGAGGCATACGCGAGTTGCCTTGGATACCCGAACCGGACGCAATAGAGGAGTAGGGATGACAAATCAGGGAATAGCGGAACTGTGCCGGATGGGTCATTCGTCGGTGAGGGTCACCGCAGACGTGTACGCTCACGCCATCCACGGACAAGATGATGAGGCGGTGGCGAAGTGGCAAGAGTTCCAACAGAAGGACCGACCGGCAGATCACACGGGACCGGTTCAGTGATTTCTCGGCGCGTCTTAGCGCAAAGCCCGTAAGTGTATGAAAACATGGTAGCGCTAACGGGAATCGAACCCGTATTTAAGCCTTGAGAGGGCTCTGTCCTAACCGTTAGACGATAGCGCCACGGCGTGAGCTTTCATTTTACCAAAAAAGGCGCCGACGGAAGAGGAGCACTCACGGGGAATGCGCTGCCACGCGACGGCGATCTCGAAGACCGCCGAGAAGCGAAGAATCATCGGGCCGACGCCCGCGACAATCTACCACGCAGCAGTTTTCACTGCGGATTCCGGGAAGAAAACGCGGAGCGCTCAATCGGCCGGCGGCAGCGTGAAATAGAATGTCGATCCCGCCCCGGGTGTCGATTCCAGCCACATTCGACCGCCATGCCACTGGATCGCTTTCTGGCAGAATGCGAGGCCCAGTCCGTTCCCGGGNNATACCGGGACCGTTGTCCGCGACGGAGAATCCCCAATCGGAATCCACCCGCCCGCATGAAATGTGAACGCGCGGAGACGGGGCGCCGCAGTATTCGATGGCATTTCGAATCAGATGGTGCATCACCTTGGTCAGTATTTCGAAGTCTCCGCACACTCGCGGCAGAGGGTCATGGGTAACGATTGCGCTTCGTACCGTTATCTGCCGATCCGTCGAGAGGAGCGCCTGGCTGAGGACCGCTTCCATGTCCGTCGGGGAGGCCTGCCGGTCGCCCGTACCCGCAGCCCAGTAGTCCACCACGTCGGCCAGCAGCGACTGCATTCTGGCCGCTCCCTCCTGGATGCGCTCGAGGAATACGCCGGCGTCGGAATCGAGGCGGCCGGCATAGGTCTCGGCCATCAGTTGACTGAAGGAAGCCACGTCCCGGAGAGACTCGCGCAGGTTGTGGGCCGCCATGGAGACAAACTCTTCAAACTCCGCTTCGAGCGCCGCGCGCGTGCGCTCGATTTCAAACTCCGTATGGTTTTGGTCAGAGTTTCCCATTTTCAGCCAATGCGCCACGGTTCGGAACCCGTGCGGGTGGAATTGTAAACTTGAACGTAGCGCCCCGGCCGGCTTCCGATTCCACCCAGATTCGTCCACCCCGGCGCTCGACAACCCTCTTACAAATCGCAAGACCGATGCCCGTACCGGGGACTTCGCTTCCATGCAGGCGTTTGAACATGCCGAACACCCGGTCGGCGTATTGCGGATCGATGCCGATTCCGTTGTCCCGCACCGAAAACAGCCACCCTTCCGCGCCTGTCTCCGCCGAGATATGGATTCTCGGCGTTTCCTCGCCTCGGTACTTGATCGAATTGGAAATGAGGTTCTGGAAAAGCTGCATCAGCATAACCTCTTCGGCTGCCACGGTTGGCAATGGATCGGAAGTTACTCTGGCGCCACTCTCCGCGATGGCCGCCTGGAGGTTCAACAGCACGTTGGCGAGAACCGCGCCGCAATCGGCGGGGGCGAGGCTGCCCGGTTCCCGCTCGGCAACCTCCCAATAGGCCAGCAGGGCCTTCAGCAGGGCTTCTATCCTCAGGGCGCCTTCCACGGAATAGGCGATGTATTGGTCCGCTTCCTGGCCCAGCTTCCCTGCATACTCCTGCCCCAAGAGCTCGGTAAAGTTCACTACCATCCGTAGAGGTTCCTGCAAGTCGTGGGTGAGCGCATAGGCAAAATGCTGGAGCTCGGCGTTGGTGGTTCGGAGTTCCTCCTCGGCCTGCTTGCGGTCTGTTACGTCTTCAATCGCCAGCAGGATGGTCCGCGCCTGGGCATTCGGATTGAAGATCTCGCTGGCGTTGAGCAGCATCACTTTTCGTCCGACACGTTCGAATTCGTAGGTCACCTCAAAATCCCGGAACGTGGCGTGCGCGGGGAGAATATTCTCCAGCAACTCGCGCAGCTTGGGGATATTCCATTGTCCGTTCCCAAGGCCGTAAATGAGACGCCCCTCGGTCTCTTGCGGCGCGGCCCGGAAGGTTTCGTAGAACGTCCTGTTGGCTTGTATGACTTCGAGGTTCTGGGTCAGGATCACCAGCGGCTCCCGCACCGTTTCCACGATCGCTTCGGCGAAGTCAAGCCCGCGCTTGGCGGCGTCGATATCGATCAACATCAGCACGGCGCCGTCGGTCCTGCCATCCGGTCCCACGGAGGGGAGGATGCGCAGCGAATACCAGCGGCCGTGCGAGTCGCGGATATCGCGCGGTTTCCGATTGCCGCCCTCCATGGCATCGAGCAGCANNAAGCGGCGAATGCGCAGATCCCGCCCAACCATGATAAGGGGTATGCTGATGCTCTCCAGAAGATTGGCCAGATCCCGGTTGACTTTACTGAATTCCACGTTGCTGACCTTCAGCTCTTCGTTCAGCGTGTTCAATTCTTCGTTGGCCGATTCCAGCTCTTCCTGCGCGGTTTCCAGCTCCTCGTTGCCCGCCTGGGCCTCTTCGTTGGCGGCCCTAAGTTCTTCCAGGGTGGCGGCATTATCCTCGACGATCGATTGCAGGTACTCTTTGGTTGCCGCCAACTCGCGCCGCAGCCGGGCGCTTCCGCCGTTGTCCCGCATCGCGGGCTCGTGCGTCTCCCTGGGGCCATTGTTCGGCTCGGCGTCTTCGAACAGGACCAGGAAATAGCGTTCTTTGGCGGAGGACGAGTCCCGGAACGGGATTACCTCGATTGCGACGTCTCTCAACTGGCCCCCGTCTTCGATCCGAAAGCCGGCCTCTTTGGCCACGGCGTTCGTTCGTCTGGCGGATCCGATCGCCTTACCCAGGCCCGCAATCAAGCCTTCGCGCGCCAGTTTCAGAAGATTTTGAGTCGGCTCGCCCGGCGAGAGCTCGAGGTACGGGGCTGTGCGGCCCCGGACCTGGACGATGTTCATATCGGCGTCAATGATGGCGCCGGGGAGGCCATGTTCGGCCAGCACCAACCGGTCGGCTTCTCTCAGCACGTCCGGCCCCGCGCGGCCCTCGGCAATCCTCTCCCGGTGATCCGCGCGGCCTGCGGCGCGGCGGCCTTCGCTCAGGCGTGGCGCCGGCGGGCTCGCGGCCGGCCGTATGCAATAGATCTTGTGGGTCTTCTCCACTTGATGAAACGACTCGGAAAGCGTGCCGATGCTTTCCGACGGACCGAGCACCAGGAAGCCGGTTGGCTTGAGGGCGTAATGCAGGATCGACAACACCTTGCGTTGTAATACGGCTCCCAGGTAGATCAGCACGTTACAGCAACTGATGAGGTCCAGCTTGGAGAAAGGCGGGTCCTGCGCTACGTTGTGCCTGGCAAAAACGCATACGTCGCGGATGATCTTCGCGATCTGGTACCGGCGTTCCGTGCGAGTGAAGAAGCGCGCCAATCGCTGCGGCGAGACGTGGGCCAACTCGGAGTCCTTGTATGTGCCGGCGCGGGCTTTTTCGACGGCCGTTTCGCTGAGATCGGTGGCGAAAATCTCGAACGGAACCCTCACTTTCGCGTCTTCCAGAAACTCCGTCAAGCAGATGGCGATCGAATAGGCCTCCTCACCCGTGGCGCACCCAGGCACCCAAATCCGGATCGGATCCTCGGGCCTTCTATTTTCAACCAGGGCCGGGAACACCTTCTTCTTGAGTTCCTCGAAGACCGCCGGTTCCCGAAAGAATGCCGTGACGGTGATCAGACAGGTCTCGCACAACTCTTCTGCTTCCTCGCGATTCCGCTCGAGATCCCGGCTGTAGNNGGTGCTGTGCTTGTAGTGCGTGAAGTCCACTCCGGTGGCGCTCTTTACCAGGCGGAGTATCTGGGCCAATTCCGGATCCCCCGGCGGCTCAACCGCCTCCCGAGGCTCGATGCCGGCCCGGGAATCGCGCGCGATGGCCGCCAGTTGCCGCGCGATTCCGGCCGGCGGCAGCACAAAATCCGCCACACCGGCGGCGATGGCGTTTCGCGGCATGCTGTCGAACTTCGCGGTTCGTATTTCCTGAGCGAAGGTGATGCCGCCCACGGCCTTGATCGCCTGGAGGCCCAGTGTCCCATCCGATGCGGTTCCCGACAGAACAACGCCGAGCGCTTTGCTGCCCCGGTCTGCCGCCAGGGCGCGGAAAAAAGAGTCGATTGGCATGTTGCGGCCACTGGCTGGCCGGGGCGGGGTATGAAGGACTCCATCGGAAATGCCCAAATTGCATCGCGGCGGAATCACGTAAATATGATTGGCCCGGGTGCGAGTCTCACCATTCACTTCCGAGACAGGCATCTTGCTTGCCCTGGAAAGCAACTCGGTCAAATGGCTCTCGTGCTTAGGATCGAGGTGCTGAATCAGCACGAATGCCATGCCGGTATCGTCCGGCAGATGGCTGAGCAGCTCCGTGAATGCCTCCAGCCCGCCGGCGGAGGCTCCTATGCCAACAACCATGGGAAACGCGCCGGCTTCGCCCGGTTCCCCGGCGGCCGGCCGCACGATGGCTGCCACGGACGGCGCTGGCCGCTTGGAGCGGGGTGAGCCGGACGCTCGCGCAGCGCGCGCGGCCCAGCTGGGCCGGCGCTTACCAGTCTTCTCTGCCAATCGCCACCATTCCCTTTCTTGCCGCGGAAAACCTAACACGTATCGTGCCATTCTGGCGGCACGCCAGTTGACTGAATTGTACCGCCTCGCTACCAGAGCGCGACCAGGGGGTCGCGCGCGGACGGGGCGTCTTCCCCACTTCAGCCGGCGAGCAGGTCCTTGATGGTCTTGCCGATCTCCATGAATTGATCGAGACCCGAAGGCTTGGTGATGAATTGGGAAACTCCGAGGTCCTGGAGCAGAGACCTGTCTCGCCGGGACTGAGAAGAACTCCACACGCAGACCGGGATGCCGGCGAGGTGTTGCGCCGCCCGAATCTCGCGCAGGATGTCTTCGCCAGTGTACTTGGAAAGGTTCAAGTCCATCAGGATCAAGTTCGGAATGGCCGCCCCGGCATAGGCCCCCTGCCGGCGGATGAAGGCCAGGGCTTCGCTTCCGCTCAGCAGGTGAACCAGTTCAAACGGGAAATCCTGTCTTTTCAGAGCCCGATTGAGAAGGAAGACGTCCGAGGCGTTGTCTTCAATGACCAGGATTCGGGCCGTGCACACAGCCGTAGCGCGTTTCAAGCTCACATCCAAAGCGCCCATGTTATCGTACCACCTGTCTGGCCCTTACGATCCACCGCTGGGGCGCCGGCCCGACGAAATAGAAAGGGTAACAAGTCACCAGCGTCAGCACGTTGTGGCCTGACGGAGCGAGTACCCCTACATTGTCGGGTTTCACCACCCTGAGCGACTCCACTTCATAGTTGAAATTGCCTGCCAGCGTCGAGAATTGGATCTCGTCCTTGATCTTCAAATCCTTCAGTGAACGAAAAAACGTGTCCCGGTGCCCGGTGAGGCCCACGTTGCCGGCCTGGCCCGGCAGCGCCGTGCCGGGAATATGTCCGACCGCGCGCCGGAGAACGGTTTTGCCTGTCCCTTCGACGACCACCGCGGAAAGCAGGAGACGCGGGATTTCAATGCGGCCGATCAGACCGTCCACGGCGGCGGCGGGCGCGCCCTTGAGGGCGGTAGAGGGCCCCGGTTGAGGCGTGCCCTGGCTCGCCAGGTTCCGATCGCGCAGCAAGCGGTCGAGCTCCCCGCTCTCGCGCCGCTGGAAGATCCAAGTGTCCACCAGAGCGAATGCGCAATAGCCCAGAAGCAGGACGGCGCAGGCGAAAAATACGCGCTGGCCCCACTTCAGAAACCGCTGCAGTGCTGCTTTCCTGAATACAAGCGTCATTTGGTCTTATCGTTACGCTGCGGCTCGCCGCCCGCTATGTAGCCGGTGCGCGTGCGCACGGACAGTTTGTCGTGATGGCCGCTGGCCCGTGCCAGTACTCGAATGGCATGATAGGCGCCGTCATGANNAAAGGCTTCGCCGCCGGTCGCCTGCGCCAGGCGCTTGAGCACACCCGGGTTCCGGTCCTCATCGCTTTCGTCGAATATACCTACGGTATAGATGACGGCGCTGGATTGCCCGGCCAGTTCCATGACCTGATCCAGGTTGCGCGCGCTCTTATTGTCGCCGCCATCGCTGACGACGATCAGCACTTTCTTATCCCGGCTGCCTGCCTGCAATCCCTCCAGCCCTTTGGCGAGGGCGTCGTAAAGAGCCGTCTGGCCGCGGGTAGGTGTGGCCGCGATCGCGTCTCCCAGTTCGGCGGTGCTATCGGTAAATCGCATCCCGCCGGGCAAACCCAGCGACACCTTCTCGTTGAAGTTGACGACGAACATTTCATCTTCCCGATTGCTGGACCGCGCGAAGGCCCGGGCCGCGGTAGTCACCTCCGCCAGTTTCGGCCGCATGCTGGTGCTGTGGTCGACAACCAGTCCCACGGTGACCGGAACATCTTCGTTGTGGAAGAGCCGGATGGATTGCGGCACACCGTCCTCATAGACCTGAAAATCCCGCTGGCCCAGATCGGAAACAAAGCCGCCTTGCCGGTCGGACACGGTAGCATGCAACACCACCAGGGCAACGTCCACCGAGATGCGGAGAGGTCCGGAGTCGCGATCTTGCGGCGCCGGAGGAGCCTGATGTCCGGCGTAGCCCATCAGCAAAATCAAAAGAAGGGTCGGGAGAGCGATGGCGTTCGCCGCACCGCGCTCTCCCGCCCGCGATAGCCCTCTCCTCATAGCTGCCCTCCGGCCGCGGGCGCGCCCCAAAAAGGCGCGCCACGTTAGTGGACTAAGTCTCTCAGAGAGTGCGCTTTTGCACCATTCTGAAGGCCCAACCCAGGCCCAAAGCCAGCAGTCCGAGCATCGCGATCAATGGCAGCAGACTCGATGTCTGCGGGAGCACGGCCGCCATCTGTGTCGGCTCGACGTCCGGCTTGAGCTCGACGGCGGGCGGCGGGGTGACCACCGCGGCCACTTCCACCACTTCTCCGGTGGGTTGGATCGCCTTGATGGGCACTTGCCTCAATTGCACTACCTCCGGTGCGGTCACCGGCAATATAGGCTGTGTCACCTCCAGCGCCAAATCGGCCTCCGTGTAGAGAACCGGCGTGTTGGTCTCCTTGGCCAGCTCGATGGCTTTGGCCTTAGGGTACACAAATTCTTCGCCCCAGTTTCTGCCGGGATAGAACCAGGCCCGTAGGGCCTCCGGCTCGCCTGCCGGCCGTTCCCGGAAAGTAACTACGGTCTTGTCAGTCGCCTTGAGACGATAGTTGGGGATGGCCAGAATAGTGGCATAGACCATAGTTTCGGCCGGGTTGAAGATCTGGACGATGTGGCGATCGGACTGCGAGTCCATGATTTTGAAGACGTAGGTGCCGGCTGGCAACACCCCCCACCCCTT
>PLMF01000353.1 GCA_003142355.1 Bryobacterales bacterium | reverse complement strand
GCCATGATCGGCGCCAACCGCGGCTACCAGGTGAAACTCGTCCTGCCCGCCAACGCCTCCGGCGAACGAAAGCGCATCCTGAAAGCCTACGGCGCCGAAATGCTGTTCAGCAACGCGGCCGATGGTTCCGACGGCGCCATCCGCCTTTGCCGCCAGGTCTACCTGGACGACCCCGACCGGTACTTCTACCCCGATCAGTACAACAATCCGGCCAACTGNNTTCGTGGCGGCCATGGGCACCAGCGGCACCTTCACCGGCGTCACCCGGCGCCTGAAGCGCGACCTGCCGGAGGTCAAATGCTACTCGGCGCAGCCTTCCAGCGGCTTCCACGGTCTGGAAGGCCTCAAGCATATGCCCACCGCCATCGTGCCCGGCATTTACGACGAGAAGCTCGCCGACGGCAACCTGTGGATCGAAACCGAAGACGCCTATCGCATGGTCCGGCGCCTGGCCCGCGAAGAAGGCTTGCTGGTGGGTATTTCCTCCGGCTGCAACGTCCACGCCGCCACTCTTCTGGCGCGCGAGCTCGCCGCGCGCGACGAATCCGCTACTATTGCGACAGTGCTTTGCGACAGCGCCGAAAAATACCTGAGCGAACATTTCTGGGACGAGTGATGATCCGCATCGAATCGGAACCCTGGGCGGTGATGGTCTCGCACGCCCGCCAAACCTATCCCAACGAGTGCTGCGGCGCCATGCTCGGATCGATTGACGCCACCGGGAAGACGGTGCGAGTGGCGCTGCCCTTGGAGAACGTGTTCGATGGCGTACAGGCCGCGCGTTATGAGCTCCGCCCGCAAGACCTGCTGGCCGCCGACCNNACCGATCTGCGGAATTCGTGCCCGTGGTATTCCTTCGTGGTGCTCTCCATTCAAAAGGGCGAATTCCATCACGCCGCAAGCTACCTGCCCAACCCCGAGCAGACTGAAGCTACCAAAGAGGAGTTGATTTACTGATATGGCCAGAGTTTTGATTCCGACCCCGCTGCGCCAGTTCACCGGACGCCAGGATGCCGTCACCGTCGCCGGCGCTACGGTCGGCGAAGTGCTCAACGCGCTCACCGCCCACTACCCCGACCTGCGCCAGCAGATCTTCAACGATGAGGGCAAGGTGCGCAGTTTCGTCAACGTCTATCTCAACGACGACGACATCCGCTACCTGAGCCAGGACGCCACCGCCGCCCAGGATGGCGACACCATCTCGCTGGTCCCCTCCATCGCCGGCGGCTCCGCCCTGGCAGCGCCGCCGCAAGAGATCGCGCTCTCGAACGACGAAATCCTCCGCTACAGCCGCCACCTGATCATCCCGGAAGTCGGCATGGAAGGCCAGCAGAAGCTCAAGTCCGCGAAAGTCCTGCTGGTAGGCGCCGGCGGCCTGGGCGCGCCGCTCGGCCTGTACCTCGCCGCCGCCGGCATCGGCCGCATAGGCATCGTCGATTTCGACGTAGTGGACTTCACCAACCTCCAGCGCCAGGTGATTCACTCCACCCGGGACGTCGGCCGCAAGAAGCTCGATTCCGCCGCGGAAAAGATGCAGGCCATCAATCCCCACGTGGACATCGTCAAACACGAGACGGCGCTCTCGAGCGAGAACGCGCTCGGCATCCTCAAGGACTACGACATCGTGGTCGATGGCACCGACAACTTCCCCACGCGCTACCTGGTGAACGACGCCTGCGTGCTGCTGGCGAAGCCCAACGTCTACGGCTCCATTTTCCGCTTCGAAGGACAAGCCACGGTGTTCGCTTACCAGGGCGGCCCGTGTTACCGCTGCCTCTACCCCGAACCGCCGCCTCCGGGCCTGGTCCCGAGCTGCGCCGAAGGCGGCGTGCTGGGTATCCTGCCCGGCACTATCGGCCTGATCCAGGCCACCGAGACCGTGAAGCTGATCCTGGGAATTGGGGAGCCGCTGGTGGGCCGCCTGCTGCTCTACGACGCACTGGCCATGCGTTTCCGCGAACTGAAGCTGCGCAAGAACCCCGAGTGCCCGGTGTGCGGCGAGCACCGCACCATCACCCGCCTGATCGACTATCATCAATTCTGCGGCGTGCCGCNNAAGCCAAACTCGACCGCGGCGACCATTTCGTGCTGATCGACGTGCGCGAGCCGCACGAGTACAGGATCTGTAACATCCCCGCCGCCCGGCTGATCCCGCTGGGCGAAGTTCCCCAGCGCCTGAACGAGCTCGACCCGCAAGCCGACATCGTGATCCACTGCAAGAGCGGCGTGCGCAGCGCCAAAGCCTGCGGCATCCTGCGCCAGGCCGGCTTTGAGCGCGTCCGCAACATGAAGGGCGGCATCCTGGCCTGGGCCGACAAGGTGGACCCCAGCGTGCCCAAGTACTGATCAGCTCCCCTTGTGCCCGATAATCAGCGCTTCCCCGCAGTACCGCCACAGAGACGGCCAAGCCGCCAGCAGCCGCTCGTCCATCCATTCCAGTCCCCGCACCATTCCTCGCACCCATCGCCGCGAGAAGCGCCCGCGAAATAGCCGTTTTCCCATCGCCAGCAAGTTGAGCGGATAGACCTCGAGCTCTCCCACCAGCGGGCGTAGCGCATCCAGATCCGAGTCGTTCAAAATGATCCCTTCACCCTGCCCGGCAGGCTCCCTCGAGACCCAGCGCCGCAGAATGCGAGCGCCATTCAGCAGCGGGTTATTGCCGTAGGTTTCCACCAGCACCAGCCGCCCGCCCGGCTTGAGCACGCGCAGCAGTTCGTCGCGCGCTCGCGGATACTTGAGCGTGTGATGCAGCGCGAAGCTGCCGAAGATCAGATCGAATTCGCCGTCGCCGAAGCAGGCTAGGTCGCTGGCATCGCGCGCCATGCCCCGCACGCGGTCCGCCACGCCGCTGACCGCGGCCCGCCGCAGACCCAGCCGGATCGCTACCGGCGAAAGATCCAGCAGAGTCACCGCGGCGCCTTCCCCGGCCAGCATGAGGCCCCAATCGCCGGTGCCGCAGCCATAATCGAGCGCGGTCCGGCCCCTGAGAGGTTCGCGCAGCAGGTATTCGAGCGCCGCCTGATAGACCACCCGGCGCTCATAGCTCGGGTTGGCGGGATCGGCCAGACCCGCCGCCAGCGTCCCGCGGTTGCATACCAGGTCCGCGTCCGGCAATTCCAGGAACTGCCGGTACTGCGCGTCGTAGAATTCCCGCTCCTTTTCGGGGAGAAGTTGCCGCACGTTGGTCATATTGTTAGTTCACATTGAAACTAGTATTATAGTCATGTGATCAGGCTCAACGTCCACGAGGCCAAGACCCATCTTTCACGCTACCTCAACCGTGTCGAGGCAGGGGAAACCATCGTCCTCTGCCGCCACAACCGGCCCATCGCCGAAGTCCGGCCCATCGCGGCCAAGACCTCGCCCCAGAAACGCAGGTTCGGTATCGACGAAGGCAAGTTTGAGATTCCCCCCGAGTTCTTTGAGCCACTGCCCGACGATCTCGTGCGGTACTTCAGCGGCGAGGCCGAGGATTGAAACTGCTTCTCGATACGTGCACGTTTTTGTGGCTCAATTCCCGGCTCGCGCGGGTATCGCCGCTCGCCCGCGGGTTATGCGCGGACCGCGACAACGAATTGTACTTGAGCGTCGTATCCGCTTGGGAGATCGCTTTGAAACAGGTGGCCGGCCGCCTTCCGTTGCCGGAACCCGCTGCCCTATACGTTCCCAGCCGCCGCCGAGCCAACGGCATCGCCAGCCTGGATCTCAGCGAGGAAGCGGTCCTGCAACTGCCCAAACTCCCGCCACTCCATACCGATCCGTTCGACCGGATGCTGATCTGTCAGGCCATCGCCCACGGTCTCGCCATCCTCACTCCGGACGAATGGATCGCACGCTATCCCGTGCGCGTGCTCTGGTAACGGAACCGGCCCCTGCGGCGATCCGCGCAAGCAGCTATGCTGTAAGCTGAGCGATGAATATTACCGAAATCTTTATCCGCCGGCCGGTCATGACCACGCTCGTCATGATGGGCTTGCTCCTGTTCGGAGTGGCGGGGTATCGCGCACTGCCCGTGAGCGATCTGCCCAACGTAGACTTCCCCACGATTCAGGTGGGCGCCAGCCTTCCCGGCGCCAGCCCCGAGACCATGGCCGCTTCGGTTGCTACGCCGCTGGAGCGCCAGTTCTCGACCATTCCGGGCCTGGATTCCATGACCTCCACCAGCGCCCGCGGTAACACCAGCATCACCTTGCAGTTCTCGCTGGACCGCCCCCTGGATGCCGCCGCCCTGGACGTGCAATCCGCCATCACCGGGGCCCAGGGCCGGCTGCCGGTTGGCATGCCCAGCCCGCCGACGTTTCGCAAGGTGAACCCGGCGGACATGCCCATCCTGAACTTGACTCTCAGCTCGCCCACGCTGCCCCTCTCGGTGGTGGACGAATATGCCGAGACCATGATGTCGCAGCGCATCTCCATGATTGACGGCGTGGCGCAGGTGTTCGTCTTCGGGGCGCAGAAATTCGCCGTGCGGGCGCAGCTCGATCCCAGCCTCCTGGCCGCCCGCAACATCGGCATTGACGAGGTAGAGGCCGCACTCGGCTTGCACAATGCCAACTTGCCGACCGGCACTCTCTGGGGACCCCGGCAGGCCTACACCGTCCAAGCCACCGGGCAGCTCTCGAGCGCCGCGGAGTATCGTCCCCTCATCGTGGCTTACCGCAACGGCTCTCCCGTTCGCCTCGAGGAACTGGGGCGCGTGATCGACAGTGTCGAGAACGACAAGGTCGCCGCCTGGTACAACGACAGGCGCACCATCAACCTGATCGTGCAACGGCAGCCCGGCAGCAATACCGTCCAGGTTGTGGACAGCATCAAGGAACTGCTCCCCTCTTTCCGCGAACAACTGCCGCCTTCGGTGAACCTCGACATTCTTTATGACCGGTCGCAAGCCGTCCGCGAATCCGTCAATGACGTGAAGTTCACTCTGGTCCTGACCATTGCCCTGGTGATCATGGTGATCTTTCTCTTCTTGCGCAACGTCTCCGCCACCGTGATCCCCTCCCTCGCGCTGCCCCTGTCCATCGTCGGCACGTTCGCCGTCATGGCGCTGGCGGGCTACACACTCGACAACCTGTCGCTGATGGCGCTGACGCTTTCGGTGGGTTTCGTGGTGGACGACGCCATCGTGATCCTCGAGAACATCGTCCGCCACATGGAGATGGGAAAGCCGCGCATGCAGGCCGCCTTCGACGGAGGCCGCGAGATCGGCTTCACGATCCTTTCCATGACCCTCTCGCTGGCCGCGGTTTTCATCCCCGTGCTGTTCATGAGCGGTATCATGGGCAGGCTGTTCCATGAGTTCGCCGTCGTCATCATGGCGGCCATCATCATCTCCGGCGTCGTCTCGCTCAGCCTCACTCCCATGCTGTGCAGCCGGTTCCTCAAGCCCCCGGGCGAGCGGCAAAACGCCTTCCAGCGCTCCTCCGAAAAGGTGTTCGACGGGATGCGCGACCTCTACGGGTGGACCCTCCGCGGGGTGATCCGCCACCGTTTCCTGACCATGCTGACCGCGGCCGGCACGCTGGCGGCCACCATCTATCTCTATGGAATGGTTCCCAAGGGCTTCATTCCCAACCAGGACACCGGCCAACTGAACGGGTCGACCGAGGCTCCCCAGGACATCTCCTTCGATGGCATGGTCGTGCGGCAGAGGGAGGCCGCTGCCGTGATCCAAGCCGATCCCGATATCGAGGCCTACTCCTCCAGCATCGGGCAAGGCGGCGGTATTTCATCGGGGAACCAGGGGCGCTTCACCATGCGCTTGAGGCCTCGCAGCCAGCGGCGATCCACCCCCGAGCAGATTATCGAGCGGTTGCGGCCCAAACTGAATGCCATCCCCGGCATTCGAACCTATCTTCAGAATCCGCCCCTGGTCCGCATCGGCGGGTTTGTCAGCCGAAGCCTTTACCAGTACACCCTGCAAGGGACCAACGTCGGCGAACTGTACCGCTCCGCCGACGCTTTCGAGAAACGCGTGCGGACCATACCGGGCCTGACCGACGTCAACAGCGATCTCCAGATTTCCAGCCCCCAGATTACCGTGGATATCAACCGCGACCGCGCATCTGCCCTCGGCGTCACCGCCAGCCAGGTCGAGGACGCTCTGTACGATGCTTATGGCTCGCGCGAAATCTCCAACATCTATACTCCCACCAACACCTACTACGTGATCATGGAGCTGATGCCGAGATACCAGCGCGATCCCAATCGCCTGCCCCTGCTCTACGTCCGCTCCAACAAGGGGAAGCTGGTCGCGCTCGATTCGGTATCCAGGCTGCGCACGGAAGTCGGTCCGCTCACCGTCGCGCATCTTGGGCAATTGCCGGCAGTCACGGTCTCGTTTAACCTGCTGCCCGGGGTTGCGCTCGGCCAGGCCGTCGGGAGCGTCGCGGAACTGGCGCGCGAAATCCTGCCGGCCTCCATCCGCACCAGTTTTCAAGGAATGGCCGCGGCATACCAGTCTTCGTTGCGCGGCATGGGAGTGTTGCTCGTCATGGCCATTCTGGTGATCTACATGGTGCTGGGGATTCTGTACGAGAGCTTCATTCACCCCCTCACCATTCTCTCCGGCCTGCCCTCGGCCGGCCTGGGCGCTCTGGCCACGCTCCTGATCTTCCACGACGAGCTCAACATCTATTCGTTCGTCGGCATCATCATGCTGATCGGGATCGTCAAGAAGAATGCCATCATGATGACCACCATGGCCGCGCTCATGGGCACCTTCCCCATCGCCCTCGGGTTCGGCGCCGGCGGAGAAGCGCGCCGCCCGCTGGGCCTGGCCGTGGTAGGCGGCCTGTTGGTCTCGCAAACGCTGACGCTCTACATCACGCCGGTGTTCTACATTTACATGGAGCGTTTCCGCAGCCTCGGCCGGAAGAAGCGGCCCAGCCACCGCGAAGCGTCCGCCGAAGTCGTCTTGCAGTCCTGAAAAGGGGTCAGACGCATTTTTTGCCAGACCCGCAAAAATGCGTCTGACCCCTTTTCTTGACTTGCCCTCCGCCCCTCCGCTATCCTGAGTTTTTCGCGGTAGAGGCGCGGCGGCCATCAGTAGCCTGGCTGGAATTCCGATCGAGCTTCGGAAGCCTGGGCCGAAAGGGGCCGATCGTTTTTCCGCCGAAACCGGGGTGGAAAGCTCATTCCTTCCGGTTGGGGAGCCCGGCTAATACCGGCTCACTGTCACCCGTTTCTCGGGCGGGTGGAGCGCTATCGGGAATGAAGGCCGCGTGCACTTGGCGCGTTCTTTTCTTCTCTTTCGCTCTCCTCCCCCGGCTGGCAGCTTATGAATGTTTTCGAACTCACGCGCGCGCTGGTCGATATCGAATCCATCACCAACAACGAGGAGCGGGTCGGCAATTACCTCTACGATTGCCTCTCGCCACTCGTCGATCGCTTTGATGGCTGCCTCGAACGGATCGAGGTCGAGCCGCGCCGCTTCAACGTCTTCGCTCAGTGGGGCCACTCCCTCATCGTCACGCTCTCCACCCACATGGATACCGTGCCTCCGTTCTTCGCTTCGCGCGACGATGGCCAGCACATCTGGGGCCGCGCCTCCTGCGACGCCAAGGGCATCATCGCCTGCATGATCAAGGCTGCCGAGGCGATGCTCGAAGCCGGCGAGCGCAACTTCGGCCTGCTGTTCGTGGTGGGCGAGGAGCGCAACAGCGCCGGCGCCTACCGTGCGGCCCAAACGCCGCGCGGATCGCGTTACATCGTCAACGGCGAGCCCACCGGGAACAGGATGGCGCTGGGGTCCAAGGGCGCGCTGCGCTACGAGCTCGTCGCCACCGGCAAGATGGCCCACTCCGCCTACCCCGAGCTGGGCGATTCGGCCATCCACAAATTGATCGACGCGCTGGCCGATATGCGNNGGCGGCCGCGCGCCCAACGTCGTCGCCGATGAATCCCGCGCCGAAATCATGGTCCGCCTGGTGGGCGATTCCGCCGACACCAAGGCTGCCCTGGCGCGCGCCGCTCAGGGCCGCGCGGAGTTGCGCGAGGTCCTCGAAATCCCCGCCCTCCGCCTCAACTCGGTGGATGGCATCCCCACCACCGTAGTGGCCTTCACCACCGATATCCCGGCATTCGCCGGCCAATGGGGCGAGCCGTTCCTGATCGGGCCGGGTTCTATCCACGTGGCGCACACGCTCGAGGAGCGCGTCGCCAAATCGCAATTGACCGAAGCAGTCGAACTCTATCAACGAATCGTAAGGTACTTATGCAAACGCGAATCGAAGTAGGCATCCTGGGCGCCACCGGAATGGTGGGGCAGCATTTCATCAACTTCTTGCAGGGCCACCCCTGGTTCCATCTCACGTGGCTGGGCGCCAGCGACCGCTCCGCCGGCAAGAAGTACGCCGACGCCATGACCTGGCACCTGGCCGGCGCCACGCCGGACACCGTCGCCAATTTCACCGTCGAGGATTGCAAACCCGGCAACGCCCCGCGGCTTTTGTTCTCCGCCATGGATGCCTCCGTCGCCACCGAAATCGAGCGCGCCTTCGCCGACGCCGGCCACGTGGTGGTCTCCAACTCCAAAAACCATCGCATGGAGCGCGATGTGCCGCTGCTGGTTCCGGAAATCAATCCCGACCATCTGAAGCTGGTTCAGCACAGATGGAAGGGGCGGATCGTGACCAATCCGAACTGTGCCACGGTGGCGCTGACCATGGGCTTGGCGCCGCTCAAGCCGTTCGGCATAACCAAGGTGATCGCCACCACCATGCAAGCCATTTCGGGCGCGGGCTACCCCGGCGTGGCCTCCATGGACATTATGGGTAACGTGATCCCCTTCATCGGCGGCGAAGAGGAGAAAATCGAGCGGGAGACCCAGAAGATTCTGGGCGAATTCCGCGGCGACCACATCGAGCCGCTGCCCGCCAGGGTGAGCGCCCACTGCAACCGCGTGCCCGTGGTCGACGGCCACACCGTGACGATCTCGGTGGAGCTTTCCGCGAAGCCCTCGGAGCAGGATCTGCGCCACGCTTTCGACACGTTTACCGCCGTTCCGCAGCAGCGCCAGCTCCCCAGCGCGCCTCTTCGGCCCATCAGTTACATGGAGCAGGTCAACCGCCCGCAGCCGCGCAAGGACGCGGAGCGCGAGCGCGGCATGGCGGCCTCCGTGGGCCGGCTGCGCGCCTGTCCGGTGCTGGATTACAAATTCGTGGCGCTGTGCCACAACGCGATTCGCGGCGCCGCCGGCGCGGCCGTGCTGAACGCCGAGCTGATGCACTCGGAAGGGATGCTCGACGAATGATCGTCATGAAGTTCGGCGGCACCTCGGTCGAATCGGCCGCCGCCATCGAACGCATCGCCGGCATCGTCCAGGCGCGCCAAGAGCGCCGGCCCGTGGTGGTGGTCTCCGCCATGGGCAAGACCACCAACAAGCTGCTGGCCATTGCCGCCGCCGCCATTGCCGGCCACCGCGAGGAATCGATCCGCCAGATCCACGACCTGCGCGATACCCATTCGCGCGAGGCGCGCCTGGTGACCGGCCTCGGCCAGCGCGCCGAGCTCGATCGCACCCTCGACGAGCACTTCCAGGAACTCACCGAGCTGGTGAAGGGCCTGGCGGTGCTGGGCGAGCTGACGCCGCGCTCCATCGACGCCATCTCGAGCTACGGCGAACGCCTCTCCAGCGTCATCGTGACGCTGGCGTTCCAACACTTCGGCATGACGGCCGTCCATCTCGATTCGCGCCGCGTCATCGTCACCGACAAGCGCCACACCCAGGCCGCGCCCGATTTTCTCGAGACCTACGCGCGACTCGCGGCCACCATCCCTCCCCTGGCCCGCGACGCCGTGGTGGTCATGGGCGGATTCATCGGCTCCACCAAAGACGGCGTCACCACCACGCTGGGCCGCGGCGGCTCCGATTTCACGGCTTCGATTGTGGGCGCGGGCATCGGCGCCGAAGAGATCCAGATCTGGACCGACGTGGACGGCATGCTCACCGCCGACCCCACCATCCTGCCCGGCGGCCATCGCGTCAAGACCATTTCCTTCGCCGAAGCCGCCGAGCTGGCTTATTTCGGCGCCAAGGTGCTGCACCCCGCCACGGTTCTGCCCGCCATCGAGAAGTGCATACCCGTGCTGATCCTGAATTCGCGGCGGCCGGAATTGCCCGGCACGCGCATCGTGGCCGAGGCCGTCCCCTGCGCCAACGTGGTCAAGTCCATCGCCTGCAAGCGCCAGATCGCGCTGGTGAACATCCATTCCACCCGCATGCTCATGGCGCACGGCTTCCTGCACCGCATCTTCGAGGTCTTCGACCGCTTCGAAACGCCGGTGGACATGGTGGCCACCTCCGAGGTCAGCGTTTCCCTCACCATCGACAATCCCGCGCGCCTCGACGACATCGTGGCCGAGCTCGAGCAGTTCGCCGAGGTCGAGATCGAGAAGGACCAGGTGATTGTCTGCCTGGTGGGCGACAACATCCGCCATACCCCGGGAGTGGCCCGGCGCGTCTTCAACGCCCTCGACGGCATCAACATCCGCATGATTTCGCAGGGCGCGTCGCTGCTCAACATCAGCCTGGTGGTGGCCGAGGCGGACCTGCTCCGCGCGGTCCCGGCGCTGCATGAGGAATTCTTCGCCGAGCTTGATCCGGACGTGTTCGAACGAAGGGAGGCCGTCCATGCCTGAGCTGGCCATCGTAGGTTACGGCAAGATGGGCAAGCTGGTCGAGCAACTCGCCCCCGAGTACGGCTTCGCCGTGGCGCTCAAGCTCGACGAATTCAACAACTCCCGCTTTGAAGGTCTCACGCCGGAAAATTTCCGCGGCATCGGCGTGGCCATCGATTTTTCCGTGCCCCCCGCGGTGCTCGGCAACGTCGAGCGAATCGCCGCCCTGGGCGTCAACATGGTGATCGGAACCACTGGCTGGCTGGAACACCTCGAAGCCGTCAAGGCCGCCGTGGACCGGCACGGCATTGGTGTGGTATGGAGCCCCAACTACTCCGTGGGCGTGAACGCCTTCTTCCATCTGGTGTCGGAGGCCGCCCGCCTGCTGGCGACGCAGCCCGAGTACGGCGCCTGGGCTTGGGAGATCCACCATTCCACCAAGAAGGACGCGCCGTCCGGCACACTGCTGAAGCTGGTGGATGAGATGAAGAAGGCGGGATACGCGCGCCCGATCGACGTCGGTTCCAACCGCGCGGGCGCGCACCCCGGCACGCACGAGATCGGCTTCGACTCTTCCGCCGACACGATTACGTTGCGGCACACCGCGCGGAGTAGGGAAGGATTCGCGCGCGGCGCCCTGAAAGCCGCGCAGTGGTTAGTAGGCAAGAAAGGCTTTCACGAGTTCGGCGAGATTGTATTCGGAGGTGGCACATGTTCACAGGATGCGGCACCGCGCTGGTAACTCCGTTCCGGCGCGATCTCTCACTCGATGAAGAGACGCTCCGCGCGCTGGTCCGGCGGCAGATCGACGCCGGTATCGATTTTCTGGTTCCCTGCGGGACCACGGGCGAAAGCCCNNAAGGTCCCGGTGCTGGCCGGCGCCGGCGGCTACAACACCAGCGAGGTGATCGAGTTGGCCCGCGACCTCGAGCGCATGGGCGTGGCCGGCATCCTTTCTGTGACGCCCTACTACAACAAGCCCACCCAGGAAGGCCTGTACCAGCACTACCAGGCGATCGCCTCCTCCATCCGCCTACCCATCGTGGTGTACAGCGTGCAAAGCCGCACCGGAGTGAACGTCGAGCCGGCCACGATGGCGCGCCTGGCCGCCATCGAAAACATCGTGGGCGTGAAGGAGGCTTCCGGCAACATCGGGCAAATGGCCACCATCCTGAACGAGGTCCCCACAGCCTTCACGGTGCTCTCGGGCGACGACGTCGTCACCATCCCTTTGATGGCGCTGGGCGGGCGCGGCATCATTTCGGTGGCCGCCAACCAGATTCCCGGCGAAATGACGCAGCTCGCGCAGGCTTGTCTGCGCGGCGATTTCGAAACCGCGCGCCGCGTCCAGGCCCGGTACCTGCCGCTCATGAACATCAACTTCGTGGAGTCCAACCCCATTCCGGTGAAAGCCGCGATGGGGCTGATGGGGCTGCTCGATCCGGTGTACCGCCTGCCGATGACGCCGCCCAGCTCCGCCAACCTGGCGCGCATCGCGAAGGTTCTCGAGGCCGCCGGCCTGCTGAGGAGGGCTTCCCTTGCAAGCTGAAATCGAGCGCCTGTTCGACCAGAAGCCCTCCGTCTACACGGACGAGGATTTCCGCCTGTTCGCGGAGTTCAAAGCCGCTCTCAACGAAGGCCGCGTGCGTGCGGCCGAGCCTTGCCCCCAAACCCGCACCGGCTGGCGCGTGAATACCTGGGTCAAAAAGGGCATCCTGCTGGGCTTCCGCATGGGCGCGGTCATCGACATGTCGGTCGATCCCGAACGCCAGCCGTTCTTCGACAAGTCCACCTTCCCGGTCAAGCGCTTCACCGCGCAGAGCGACGTGCGCATCGTGCCCGGCGGCTCCAGCATCCGCGACGGCTGCTATATCGGCAAGGGCGTCGTCTGCATGCCGCCCATGTTCATCAACGTGGGCGCCTGGGTGGACGACGGAACCATGGTGGATTCGCACGCCTTGGTGGGAAGCTGCGCGCAGGTGGGCAAGAACTGCCACATCTCAGCCGCCAGCCAGATCGGCGGCGTGCTCGAGCCGGTGGGCGCCATGCCGGTGATCGTCGAGGACGACGTCCTGGTGGGCGGCAATTGCGGCATCTACGAAGGCACCGTCGTCAAGCGCCGCGCCGTGCTCGGCACCGGTACCATCCTCAATCGCTCGACCCCGGTCTACGACCTGGTTCGCAACATCGTCCACCGCGCCACCGATAACGAGCCGCTCGTCGTGCCCGAAGCGGCCGTGGTAGTGGCCGGTTCGCGCGCGCTCTCCAGCGGCCCGGGGAAAGACTGGGGAATCTCCGTCTACACTCCCGTGATCGTGAAGTACCGGGACGCCCGGACCGACACCAAGATCCAGCTTGAAGATCTACTAAGATAGGTCTTGTGTCCCGGATCCTGGTGGCCGACGACGATCTCGATCAGCTCGTCGTACAAAAGCTCCTGCTCGAGTCCTTCGGGCATGAAGTGGTTGTGGCTGCATGCCCGTCCGAGGCACTTCGGGAGCTGGAGCGGAGCGCGCCCGGCCTCTTCATAATGGACCTCCGGTTTCCCAACGCGGCCGGTCAACCGGATTCCCGTGAGGGCATGGCGCTCATTCGCCGCATCCGCGAAGCCGGATACCGGCTGCCCGTGGTGGTGCTCTCCGGCTGGCCGGAGGATCTCTATGGCGAGCCGGAAGAGGAGATGGTCGCGCGCATCATGGTCAAGCCCGTCGGAATACCGTTGCTGCTGGAGTTGATCGAAGAGCTTACTTCAGTTTCCGCGCCTTCTCGAAATCTTCCTTGAGCCTGACCGTGATCTTGTCCGCCACGTCCGCGCTGGCGCCGTGGAACTTGGCGCCCAGGCTCTCCTGCGTGGTGGACCAGATCACATCCCCGTCTTTGTTCACTAGGCGCACCGCGGCGACGGCTTCGTGACGCCGCTCGGCCGAATGGTCCGATTCGTTTTCCCCCACGCCCATGCCGGCCGTATCGCCCCGCGAAGTCCGCGTGCTGCCGCCGGTTCGCACGCCCAAGTTGGCGTGCGCGTTGATGCCGTCCGACGAGGTGTGCACCTCGGTGAACACCAGGTCTTCGGCGGCGCCCCGCAGCACCGCGTCCGCGCGCTCCTGGTTCTCCGTGAGGATGAAGAGCTTGGCGCCCTCCATGCTGCTGATGAGGATGTCGCGCATCTGCGCGGCGGTTTCGCCTCCCGTGAGCCGGTCCACATACACGCGCCGGACGGTGAGCAACTGGCGGAGGCCGGCCGCTTCGATGGCGGCCGGCGAGGGCGGATCGTCGGCGCCCGCGGCAGCCGCCGCGCTCAGCAGGAGAATCAGCGGCACTTTCATCATCTGTCACCCTTCCTGGCTTCGTCGTCCTGATAGTCGACCCGGCGGCCGGTGCGCGCCTCCAGGCTGGCCAGCACCCACCGGATNNGCATAGCGGCGGCTCACGGTCTGGCCATACTCCAGCGTGTTGATCTTCTGGAACGGGATGCGCAGTTCGATCGAGCCGCAATGGAACGCCAGCGCCTCGGCGCCGCTCAGGTCCAGGTGCGCGCCCGATTTAGCGGAGACTCCGGCCAGCGTCCCGCCCATGAACTGCGCCTTGACACCCGGCTCGGCGGCGGTAAGGGCGACGCCGCCGAGCAGCAGCAAGCAGATTCGATTCATTGTTTGTATCAACACTAGTGGCGGCGGCGAGCCGTGGTTCTCAAGGAAAAGGGGTCAGACGCATTTTATTTTGCGGGTTTGGCAAGAAATGCGTCTGACCCCTTTTCGTATAATATAGTGGCCAGATAGAAATTCAAGGAGGAATACCAGATGAGACGTCATGTTCATGTTGCTCTGCTCGCAGTGCTCGCCTTTGCGCCGCTGTTCGCCCAAACGCCGCAGGGCTGGAAGCAGCGTGTCGATCGCAGCCAGTCGGCCACGGACCCCGACGCCGCCGGCGCCATCAAGTTCGTAACCCAGGGATCGGGCTTCCACGCCACCAATCCGCAAGCGGCGGT
>PLMF01000247.1:47663-61963 GCA_003142355.1 Bryobacterales bacterium | reverse complement strand
CGCTTGCGGTCGCGGAAGTACTCGCCCATGGCGCAGCCAGCGAACGGCGCGATGTACTGCATGGGGGCCGGGTCCGAAGCCGACGCGCAAACCACGATGCTGTACTCCATGGCGCCGAAATCTTCCAGCGTCTTCACCACCTGGGCCACCGTCGAACGCTTCTGCCCGATGGCCACGTAGATGCAAATTACGTCGCCGCCCTTCTGGTTGATGATGGTGTCGAGGGCGATGGCGGTCTTGCCGGTCTGGCGGTCGCCGATGATCANNATGATCAGCTCGCGCTGGCCGCGCCCGATGGGAATCATGGCATCGATGGCCTTGATGCCCGTCTGCATGGGCTCTCTCACCGGCTGCCGCGCCACCACGCCCGGCGCCTGGCGCTCGATGGTGTTGAACTCGGTGGTTTGGATGGGGCCTTTGCCGTCGATGGGCTGGCCCAGCGCGTTCACCACGCGGCCGATCATGGCTTCGCCCACCGGGACCGACATGATGCGGCGCGTGCGCCGCACTTCGTCGCCTTCCTTGATTTCCGTGTAGTCGCCGAGCAGCACCGAGCCCACCTGGTCTTCCTCCAGGTTCATGGCGATTCCGGCCACGTCGTGCGGGAATTCGATCAGCTCGCCCGCCATGACCTTCTCGAGACCGTGGATTCTGGCGATGCCGTCGCCCACGGAGATCACCGAGCCGATCTCCGATACGTCAATCGCCTGTTCGTAATTCGCAATCTCCTGGCGGAGAATACTGGTGATTTCGTCCGCTCGAATTTGAGCCATAATTCCTTTCGATTAGCTTTCCGCGCCCAGGCGGCGTCCCAGCGACGCCAGTTGCCCGCGCACCGAACCGTCGTAAACCGTGGAGCCGATCCGCGCCACCACCCCGCCGATCAGCCGCTCATCCACCGTACACCGCATGCGGATACGCTTGCCCGTCAGCCGCTCCAGTTCGGAGGTCAGCGCGGCGCGTTGCGGCGCGGCCATTTCGCGCGCCGCGGCGACTTCCGCGCGGGCGAAGCCCAGGCGCTCATCCACAATCAGCTCGAGGCTGTCGATAATGCCGGAAAGCGCGGCGATGCGGCGATGATCGATCAAAACGTACAGGAAATTCCGCGAGATGCGCGAGAGCTTCAGGAGTGCCGCGATGCGTCCCACCACCGCCCTTTTCCGGCCGGCCGGCACCGCCGGGGTAGCGAGCGCGTTCTGCAATTCGGTGGACCCGTCGAGCGCCGCCGCGAAAGCGCGCAGCTCGGAGACGGCATCCTGCGGACGGAGGGGAGATGCGCCGGCGGTGACCACGTCCGCAAGCGCATTGGCGTATCGCGTGGCTACGGCAGAGAGTGTCATTTCAGATCGCGGACAAAACCGCGCACCAGTTCGTCTTGCGTTTCCGGCGTCATGCGGGCGCGGATCTTTTGTTCCGCCAGCCCCACTGCCAGATCCGCGCAGGAGCGCTTCAATTCCATGCGGGCGGCTTTGCCGGCGGCCGCGATTTCCTGTTCGGCCTGCGCCCGGGTCTTGGCGATTTCCGCCGCTGTGTGCCGCCCGAAGCCCGCGGCTTCCGCCTCTTCTTCCTTCCCCGACTCGGCGCGCANNGACCGCGCGGCGAAGAACGGGCCGCCCTTCTTGCCAATCAAATACCCCAGGCCGCCCGCCAGCACCACGAAATTGGCCCACTTCCAGATTTGCAGGCCGCCGCCTTCTTCCTTCTCTTCGGCGAAGATGGGGGCCGCCGTGAAACAAACCACTAAAGCCAGCGTGGCGAAGCGCTTCATGCGGCGTTCCGCCGGAGGATGGATTCCACAATCTGGTTGGCCAGCAGTTCGCTATCGCGCGCCAGGCCGGCCTTGGCTGCTTCCACGTCGCTCGAGAGCTGGGCCTTGGCCTCCTCGACGGCCGCTTGGGCGCGCCGCCGGGCCTCCGTCAGTTCGGTAAACTCGGCTTCCTGCAGCCGCTTGCGCGACTGCTCCTGCGCCTGGTAGATTTCCCCCCGTGCGGCGCGCATGGCGGCTTGGTATTCGGCGGTCTTGGCGGCGGCGCGCTCGAGGCTCTCGGCGGCCAGTTTGCGCGCCCCTTCCGTGGCCTCATACCGCTGGCGCAACACCTTCTGCAACGGCTTGAAAAAGATGCCCTTCAAGTAGAAGTGGAGCAGGACTAGGAGCAGAAATGTGGGTACTGCTTTCAGCAGTATTCCGCCCAGGGCGTGCAGCGTGGCTTCCATGATTAATTAGGAGAAACGGACAATCTTATAGCAGAACAGATTAACACCCTGCTAAAAGGCCAGTCAACCGCACGGCACTGGCTGGTGGTGCCCGCGGAGGGGCGCGAGACGGCGGGGTGGGGGCTGCGGGCGGGTGCTTAACAGTGTTGGGGATTTTGGGGCTTAGTCGCGGAATGTGCTCGCGTACGGTTGCGGTTCTGGTTCGAATGCCGCGTGTCTGCGAATGGTTGAAGAGCCGTGACCACGGGTGCGGCTGCCGGGGAACGGCTTCCCCAACCCGGCCGAGCGCCTCACCCGTGTGACGCATCTCGGTGGGGAGGGTGAGATTATTATTCATGACGTTGTAAGCTCCTATTTTTCAATGGGATGCGGCGGTGGCTCGAGATTTTGTGACGCAACTTGAGGGCTTTTTTGCAAGTTGCGTCACAGGGATGGTACGGGGGCGCGATGATTCGGGCGCCTCTGCGTAAGCGATTTAATTCCAATTGGATACGGCTGGCGGCGAGGGTCCGCACGAGGTTGGGCGGACAAGGGGCCGCCGCTGCGGGAATCGAGGCGACGCCAGACAGCGAAGGGCTGGTTTGGATGGTTGTGGTTGGCGCCGGCTTCCAAGCGACTGAGGATGGCGTGGAGGAAGCGGGAGCGGACGGGAAGGACGTAGAAACCTTCGGAGGGGCATTGGGGCGAACTGAGGCGGCTCGGCCGTAGGAACCGGTGAAGGGAGCGAAGGGATTATGCACGGGGTTCCTCCTAATCCCGGTATAGCAGGCCAAAATGGGGCTAACGGGTCTTGAGCCCCTTGATGATTGAAATGATTCAGAAAACTTCGCGCGAAAATTTGTCACTGTTATTTTGGGGGGGGCAATTTGGGGTGTTTTTTTGGGGGGGGCGGGGTTGGTGAAGGGGAGCGCTGGCTTCGTGAACCTGAAGGGGTGCCCGATCTGCACCGACCGCCGGTGCTGGTTCGATGGCCGGGAGTGGAGGTGTCCAGGGTGCTTTCCCAGGGAGCTGGAAAGTCGGATCTGGCTGGGCGAGCCGACCCAGCAGCGGGCGAAGCCTGAGGTGCGGACAATGGGTCGCTCCGAGCGAATCCCGGCGACGCTGCTGTCGTGAACGGCGTGTCACGGGAGTGATCGCGGTGCACTTCAGGAACGTTCCATCTGTCAGCGGTTTTGTTGTGTCACCCGCTTGTTGATTGCTGCATCGAATGCCCCTTTCAAGGTAACATTGGTACAGGGCTAGGCCACGGGGCGATGCGCAAGAAGCGAGGCGAGTCCGGGGAGTGTGTATACTGTGGCAAGATTCGGCTGGTCACGATGGACCATGTGCCCCCGGCGTCATTGTTCCCAGATCCGAAACCTCCGCTCATTACAGTCCCCAGTTGCTACCAATGCAATAACTCGGCGTCAAAGGACGACGAATACTTCCGACTAGTTGTTGCGCTTAGAGAAGATGTCGCTGGCCGCGCTGATATAAATGGCATTCTCCCGGCGGTGTTCCGTTCAGTGCAGAAAAGTAATGCTGCCGGTTTGCGCGGTGCGCTCGGAAAGTGGATACAGCCGAAGGCAGCATTCTCGGAGGGCGGGATCTTCTTGGGCATGAAACCGGCCATTGCTACAGATCCTGTTCGATTGGGGAAGGTCGCCGCAAGAATTGTCGCCGGCTTGTTTTTCCATGAAACCGGAAAACGCCTTCCCAACGGTTATGCAGCCCAGGCCTGCCTGCGGGAGGCGTTCGAGGAGAAGGTCTTTCTACAGGGTCTCCCCTCGGTTGCAAAGCTGATGGGCCAACCTGAACCGAAAACGATTGGCACTGTCTTCAAATACTGGGTCGCCTTTCCTATACCCGAAGATCCAAACCGCTCGGTATGGTTTTTGCTGTTCTATGATCAAGTGTTTTTCCTCTGTCAGACTTTGGAACGGGAGGCCGCGGTGGCTTGGGAGCGCAAATGGAGCATCGCGGCTGGGGTCAGACGACAGTCCTAGGCCGAATGGGGAAGGGCCCATTCTCACCACTTCCAACGTGACCGGCGGTTCACAAGGTCCATCCGGTTGCTGGACGGAAGGGCTGTTCCCGCCAGTGACAGGCAAACGCTGCGCGACCAGGCGCGGTTTATTTCGTGGCCGGCGTATCACCCGAGGGTATGATTTCGAACATATCCGCCAGTTCTGTTAGCGTATCCCGAACTAGGCCACAGGCAATCGGCGAAAGGGTCGAGGGCGCTAGTGAACGGCCACGGTAACTCCGGCCTGACTGGAGACGTTACCAACCGAAAGCACCACTGGAACCGTGCTGCCCGTCTGAATTCCCGCCGGAATCTGCGCGTTGACTTGCATCACCCCCGCCACTTCTCCGGGTGCTCCACCTGCATACTGCACCTGCGCTGTCTGTCCGCCGATCGTCACGCCTACGGAAAGATTCGGGTGGGGTAATGGAGCTGAGGCTGGCTTACCATCTACTCCGAAAGGCGTCGTTTGGCCTTCTCCGGTAGCGTAAAGCGAAATGACATCGCCCACTCTTGCCGGATTCGCGGCACCGTTGATCGTGAAGCCATCTTGGTTGATCGCGGCCGCTTGGCCTTTGCCACTTGAGTCGGCACTGAAGATACCCGGCGCGGACGAAGAAACGGGGATTGAGAGCGCGGCGCTTGACCGTCCTTGGTATGCCACGCTGACCAGGGCTGTGGTGCCTGTGATCCCGTACGGCACAACGGCCGCTGTCTGCGTCGCCCACGCATAGATCATCGGTGCCTGGAGGCCGTTGACCGTCACGCTCGTTCCGGAAAGCTGGGGATCGTAGAGGCCGTCGCTGCCGACGGCTGCCGCTACAAGTTGAGCGGGACCAAGGCCGGAACCGTACAGCACAATGATCTCACCGGGAGCGATGGCGCCGGGCAGATTCGTGGCAGCGTTTGTGACGGCGCTAATGGATGGCGAAAAGCCGGTGGGCTGCAAAAGACGAATGGCGTTGTTTTGCGTGTCGGCTACGAAGATATTGCCGGTACTATCCACAGATAGACTATCAGGACCGTTCAATTCGGCGTTCGTCGCCGCTCCACCGTCGCCTGAGTAGCCGTGCAGGCCATTACCGGCAATCGTACTGATGATCCCGTCAGACGCAAGTTTCCGGATGCGGTTGTTCCCCGAATCTGTAACATAGAGATTGCCGGCGGAATCGAGCGCGATGCCGCCTGGGTACTTCAATCGCGCACTGGTCGCCTGCCCACCATCGCCTGCATAGCCCTGGATTCCGTTGCCGGCGACCGTAGTGATGGTTCCGCTGGGAGAGACCTTGCGAATTCGAGCATTGACAGAGTCTGCAATGAAGACGTTACCGGCACTATCCACGGCGACGCCGGATGGGGCAGCGAGCTGCGCTTTGAGCGCAGATCCGCCATCGCCGGAATAACCTCCGGTGGCATTGCCCGCCACCGTGGTGATGATTCCGCTTGAGGAAACTTTGCTGACGATGTCCAGAGCTGCCTGGGCAATGTAGAGATTCCCCTGTCCGTCCGTTGTCAACGCCACAGGGCTTGCGAGTAGAGCGGTGGTTGCTGGCACGCCGCTAATTGAGTAGGGGTGGCCTGTTGAACCGGGGCCGATTCCCGCCACAGTGGTGATGATCCCGTTGGGCGAGACCTTGCGGACACGCTCGTTCCCCGTATCGGCGATGTAGAGGTTGCCGAGACTGTCGACCCATACGCCAAATGGTGCGTACAGGAGGGCGCTGATCGCTGGGCCTCCATCACCCGCAAAGCCATTGGTGCCGTTTCCGGCAACCGTGGTGATGACGCCGTTGGACGAGACCTTGCGGATGCGTGGATTGTCCTCGTTACTTCCCATTTGTGAAATGTAGAACGCCCCGGTGCCGTCGACGGCTACACCGTTAGGAACATCCAAGCTGGCCTCTATTGCTGGTCCACCATCACCGACCGCAGTGCCATTTGATGGGGGCCAGCGTTGCCCCGACCATGTTCCTTTGTCGCCGCTCATACAACCGCCTGACGATGCCGTGTATGTGCCCATTGCATAGTTTCCGTCAGCCGACAGGATCCCGGACAGGACGATGACCACATGCCCGCTCACGCTCATCAGGTTCATCGTCATCAGGCCGGCGTTCGACAGTGTTCCGCTGAGTACCGAGTACGGCGGTCCGGATTGGGTTAAGCAGGGCATCCCACTGACGGGGATTTGCCCGGAGACAGCGACATAGAACTGCCCGGAGATACTGTTGCCAATTTGCGCCATCGGGACGCCGACGGAAAGCGAGAGGTCGGAAACACTGGACCACGCCGAGAACTCCCAGTATCCCGCCATATTCCCAAGCCCGTTCGGAGTGCCTTCCGGTCTGCTCCCGGCGACTGTCGAGATAACATACTGTTGCGCGATCGCAACGACGGCTGTCGCCAGAAAGCGCAACGCAAATCGAAGAGCGAACATGAGGTGCTACTCCGTGTGAAGTCTAGCACATGGCGCTGTGGGGTACGTCGAGACACTCCCAGTACCGGCAGGCCCGGTATTGCCGCGTTCGGCGAAAGCCGAACCGGCGGCGGAGAAGCACGGGTTCTACTTTTCGCAATCGGGGGGGCATCGACACCGGGACCGGTCCTCGTAGAAAGCGCTGGCTTCAGGCGTGGTTGGGAATGGGACAGCCCTTCGCCGGCGCGTAGAGGAGCTTCCCGTCTGCATCACGGAGGGGTTTTCCATCCGCTCGAATCGCAACTGAGCACGTACAGCCGAGCGCCTTTGCTTCGGGTGTACCGGGTAAAGGGTGCATGTCCCTTGCGAGCGGGCCGCTGCTGATCTTTGCCCATTCGTGTGCCTCCAGGGCGTTATTTTCCCACGGCGCCGAATGGCCGGTAAAGGGTAGCGCGGCTCATCGCCGCGCGGTGCTAAAATGATGGAAGTGGGGCGGAGCTTACGCCCCACGTTGTACCGCTGCCGTGCGGCAAAAGCCGCGAGGCTCGCGGCACCCCTGAACCACAGGAGGGACCACGTTATGATGTGGCCCAGCGATGCCCAGCGCCAATTGCTTACCGAGGCGCACATAGCGGATACCCTGTACCCAAGATCAGAAGAACAGAGACAGGAAGCGGAGGGCCTAACCTCTATCGGTTATTTCAGGCGGGTCCGCAGACCTTCCCCGTCAAATATGCCCCCCAAGCCGGTGGGCTACCAGATCACGCCGAGCGGGTGGCTGGCGCTCACGGAGCGCCAGCCGGCAAGCACTCGGTAAAGGTCGGACCGCCGGCTGTCGGCCTGCTTGGAGTAAAGGCGAGCGAAAGTGGCGGACGCGTTTCTTGCCGCACCCGCAAATCGCGTCTGTCCCCTTTCGCTCTTCCGCCCCCGGTGGACTACCGATCGCGAACCCCGACGCCGTTGTAAGGTGGTGCTCTGGCCCCATCTCACCCCGGACCCGATAGGAGATAAGATTGGTTTTTGGGGCGTTTTCCCTGAAGGACGGAGCTTGGAGGATAACACTGATGAAGTACGACGTCACCGAATTGCCAGTTGGCTCTGTCATCAGGGCAAAAGCTCAACTCGCCAAGCGTGACCTGCTCAAAGCCCTCCACACCTGCCGCGGCGGCGGGGTAGGACTTGAAACGATCAAAGCCGATCTGGACGGATGCTTAGAGAACCTTTACAGCACCAGATCGTTCGGCGTGATTCTCAGCGGATACTATACCGCTGGGGTTTTCGGCACGTATACCGTTGAGCACCTACTCCGCAGGATGTACGAAATCGGCGACTTCCCTAGCTTTCTGAAACAGGCCTATCGCTTTGACGCCTACAGCCTCCTCACGGATGAAATCGAGGCAGCTATTACCTGGCACGAGAGGCGAGGCTTGCCAGACGCTGAGGCGTGGCGGCGGAAGTTTCAGAAGCTGCGTGAGCAACAGCAACTGCGTGAGACAGGCGCTGATGTGATCCTGCCGATCCAGGAGGAGCTACCGGAAAATTCCCCGGTTGCGCCGCGCGTCTTCGAGCTGAAACCCCTGATAGCGAAGGAACGTAGGAAGGGTTCTCGGCTCATGGAACCAGATGATGATCCTTATGTGATCTCGCAAGCTGCACGAGTGAAAATGGAGCAAGCCAATGCGGCTCACCGGGCTACCCTCGCAGCTCTCAGAGATCGTTTGGAGAAATCACGCCTCGCGGTATCGGAGAGCAAACTCATCGACGCCTTTTCCGTGCTCTGTGACGGACCTGCGATCTTCGAGGTCAAGAGCATCAATGAGCAGAATGAGCGAGAGCAGATCCGGCACGCCCTAAGTCAGCTGTACGAGTACAGGTTCCTCCACTCGCTGAATGATGCGACGATCTGGACTGTATTTTCACAGCCACCGGTCTCAAACTGGTACGTAGAATACTTAACGAAGGATCGCGGTGTCCGAGTAATCTGGCTACAGGACGGCCACTTCTGTGGCCCCTCGGTGCCGTCACTTCACTGAAGCAAATTCAAGGCATCCCTTGATAAGTCCGACGCCTCGCGCAGGGCTACAGACGGTTCGCTAGGACGGAGATGGCCGGAGATGCGGATGTGAGAAGTTGATCCGGGTTACTCGCGAGCAACGCCGCGGTGTTTAGTAACTGTCGCGAAATCCCCATGCCACCAGCGATGGACCGGCGCTCGGAGCCAACGTGCTGATTCGCCGAGCCTTACGTATCATTTCCAGGGATAGATGCCGTGAAGTCCCCTCCACGTCAAGTGGCCGGGAAATGTCTCCCAAAACCGTGAAATGGGATAGTGCTTCGGGTTCCTGGCCCAGAGTTCAGCCTTGTGCGTGGAAGCGCTGGCGGCGATCAGCGCGTCAAGCGATGCCACGGCACCCCGGCCGCGCTTAGCCCGATCGCCGGCTCTCTTCCAGCGTCCGGCGCAGAACGGGGAGCATGGCGATGTCTTTCTCGCCGCCCACTTCTTCCTTGACCGTAATCAGAGTTTCCAGATCCAGCACCCGCACTCGAAGCTCCTTCCCCAACTCCATTTCCAGGGCATGGGGAAGCAGGGCCTCGTAGGAGCGGCCTTTCCCAATCGTGCCCAGCAGGTCGACCGGGCCGAACCGCGTCATCAAAAGCTGGTGGCCGGACGAGGAAAGGTGTGTCGTGTCCGGGCGCAGCCGCCGTTCCGGCTGCGCGCGGTAGCAGGCGTCCAGGTCTTCCAGAGCGGCCAGCAGCTTTCCGATGTTCTCCGGCGCAGTCGAGTGGACCACATCCAGATCGAAGGTGCCGACTGGCGCTCCCCGCAGGACGGCGGCCACGCCTCCGACTACGATGAAATCCACACGGTGGCTAGCGAATGTCTGCAAGACCGAAATGAACCTGCTCTTCGGCATCTTTACCTCTAGCCTCCCAGACGAAGTCCACGAAATCCTGTAATATCGCGAGGCGCTCCGCCGGCGTCATGGACAGCATCCACCGGATCAGAGTTATGTCCACGCCGGCGCTGTCGTATGGAAACATCGGGGTCCGTCAATAGCGAGAATATCAGAATGGAATCGGAGAGACCGCTCCCCATCGCGCTGTTCATCGGCTGGGGCTTTGACAAATCGCGTCCACGCGGTAGGCTTAAAGGCGATGGCAAAGGGAGCAGCGCCGCAGCAGGAGCTTGTGCCCCTGGAAGCCATCGAACGGCGCATTTTTGTGCTCCGCGGCCACAGGGTCATGCTTGATCGGGACTTGGCTGATCTCTACGGTGTTCCGCTCAAGCGGTTGAACGAACAGGTGAGGCGCAATAGAGACCGCTTTCCGGAAGACTTCACGTTTCGGCTCACGTTGGAGGAAGGGAAGGCGGTACTGGCTTTAAGGTCGCAAAATGCGACCTTAAAGAGAGGCCAGCACCTCAAGTACGCTCCTTCCGTTTTCACCGAACATGGGGCGGTGATGCTCGCCAACGTGCTGAATAGCGCAGTCGCAGTCCGGGCCAGCATCCAAGTCGTGCGGGCATTTGTTCAGCTACGACAAATGCTCGCCACGAATGAAGAACTGGCGCGAAAGATCGAAGCCCTGGAGCGTAAGGTTGGCAAACACGACGCTGATTTAGAGGCTATCCTCAACATGCTTAGGAAGCTGCTGGCGCCTCCAGAGCCGCGGCGGCGGCCCATAGGATTTGTGGGCAACCCGCCGCCAGACGAGACCTGAGAAGAGCCGGTTCCACTTCAGCCGCGCGACCGAATCAAGCGACAATCTGCGGCATCATAGATAAGAGAGACTGGATGCCGTCTGCTTTGGAGCCACAACCGCACGTGAACCCGTGGATTGTCGCCACCGCCGTCATGTTCGCCACCTTCATGGAGGTGCTGGACACCACCGTGGTCAACGTCTCCCTGCCGCATATCGCGGGAAGCCTTTCAGCCAGCGTCGAAGAGGCGACCTGGGTGCTGACGTCGTACCTGGTGGCCAACGCCATCATCCTTCCCATGACCGGCTGGCTGGCGAATTATTTCGGGCGCAAGCGGATGCTCCAGGCGGCCGTCTTCGGGTTCACGGCGGCGTCGTTTCTGTGTGGGATGGCGCAGACGCTGCCCATGCTGATCTTCTTCCGCATCGTCCAGGGCGCCACTGGAGGCGCGCTCCAGCCACTCTCGCAGGCCGTGATGCTGGAAGCCTTCCCGCCGCAGGACCGCGGCAAAGCCATGGCCTTCTGGGGCCTGGGCATCGTGGTGGCGCCCATGCTTGGTCCCGTGATTGGCGGGTACCTCACCGACAATTTCAGTTGGCGCTGGGTCTTCTACATCAACCTGCCGGTGGGGCTGGCCTCCATCATCATGACCCGCCTGTTCATTTTCGATCCGCCCTACATCCGGCGGCAGAGTGGCGGCATCGATTACTGGGGTATGGGCCTGCTTGCCGTCGGCGTGGGCGCGTTGCAGATCGTGCTCGATAAGGGGCAGGAAGAGGATTGGTTGGCGTCTTACTGGATCACCGCGCTGGGCGTCGTCGCGGTGGCCGGAATCGCCATTTTTGTCATCCACGAGATTCGCACCCGCGATCCGGTAGTGCATCTCCGCGTCTTCCAGGTGCGGACTTACAGCGCGGGCGTGTTTCTGATGACCGTGCTCGGCTTCGTGCTCTACGGCAGCATGCTGCTGGTGCCCATCTTCCTGCAGACCTTGCTGGGCTATCCGGCTCTCGACGCCGGCGTGGCCATGGCCCCGCGCGGCCTCGGCTCGTTCCTCATGATGCCCGTGGTGGGCACCGTGCTGGGCAGATTCGATCCGCGCAAGGTGCTGGCCGTGGGCCTGGTGGGCGCCTCATACACCCTGTATTCGCTTTCGCGGCTCAACCTCAACGCCGGCTATTGGGATATTTTCTGGCCGCAGTTTATCCAGGGCGCATCGCTGGCCATGCTGTTCGTCCCGCTGACCACCGCCACCATGGACCCCATCCCCAGAGAAGAGATGGGCAACGCCACCAGCATGTTCAACCTGATGCGCAACATCGGCGGCAGCATGGGAATCGCCAGCGCCACCACCTTCCTCTACCGCCGCCAGCAAGTGCACACCCACCTGCTCGCCGTGGACGTCAACCCGTACAACCCGCAGACGCAGGTCTTCCTGAAGGGCGTCCAGTCCGCCATGATTCTGCATGGGTCCGATCCGCACACCGCCGTGAGTCAATCCTACGGCGCCATCTGGGGGATGGTGGAGCGCCAGGCCTCCATGCTTGCCTTCGTGGATACCTTCCGCGCCATGGCCGTGGTTTTTCTGCTGATGCTGCCGCTGCTGTTCATCATGAAGAGGCCGAAATATTCCCGCGGCGGCGTCGCGATCGACTAACGCGCGGCAACACCGCGTACACACCCGCCCCGATAATTATGATCGCCAATCCCGGCCAAGTGGTGGCCGGACGGTAAACGAACAACATGACGAGCACCACGGCCGCGCCAAAAATGTAAAGCGCCGGCACCAAGGGATAGCCCACGGCCCGGTACGGCCGTTCCGCTTCCGGACGCGTGCGCCGCAGCCGGAACACGCCCGCAATCGTCAGGATATAGAACAACAACGCCGCGGAAATCACGTAATCGAGTAGGTTGCTGTATAGGCTGCCGTAGGCGTGCGTGTCCGGATTGTAAGTGCGGGGCAAGACCAGCGCCGCGGCCCAGATCCCTTGCATCAGCAGCGACCAGCCCGGCACCCTGGCTTTGTTCAGCACGCCGGCGCGCGCGAAGAACAGCCCGTCCCGCGCCATCGCATAGTAAGCGCGGGCCCCCGCCAGCACCAGGCCGTTGGCGCATCCGAACGTGGAAATCATGATCGCCACGGCCATCAACGTGGGACCGTAGCCGGGAAGGATGGCCTGAAGCATGGCCGTGGCCACGCGGTCCGCGGGCGCCTGCTGGATGGCCCTGAGCGGCAGCACCACCAGGTAGGCCACGTTGGCCAGCAGGTACAGCCCGACGACGGCCGTCACTCCCAGGGCCATCGCCAGCGGCAGGTTGCGGCGTGGATTTCGGACTTCGCCCGCGGCGAACGTGATGTCGTGCCACGAGTCGGCCGAAAACAGCGAGCCCGATTGCGCTACCGATAGCGCCACCATCAATCCGAATGCGCTTCCCGCGGCCACGCCCAGCGCCGGATCGTACGCCCCCAGCTTGAACAGGCCCGTGAAGTTGACCTTCACCGCCGAGGCGCTCCAGCCGAGAAAAAGCCCGGCCAGGATGAGCGCCGCCAGCGCCGCCGTCTTGGCGGTAGTGAACAGGTTCTGCACCATCTTGCCGTACTTGAGACCGCGCGAATTGGCCCACGTCAGCAGCGCAATCACGGCGACCGCCACCAGTTGCCCGGTGGAGAGCGAGATGGCGTACCGCGACGAAATGTGAATCGGCTCCACCAGGTANNGCCACGGCCGCGATGGTGCCCGTCTGGATCACGGTGAACAGCGTCCAGCCGTAGAGGAACCCCCACAACGGCGAGAACGCTTCACGCAGGTACACATACATGCCGCCGGCGTGCGGCAGCATCGAGGCGAGCTCGCCATAGGAGAGCGCGGCGGCGATGGTGAGGACACCTGTAACCCCCCAGGCCACCAGCATCCAGCCAGGGCTTCCGATCAGCCTCGACATATCGGCCGAGACGATGAAAATGCCCGAGCCGATCATGGCGCCGATCACTACCATGGTGGCGTCGAACAGATTCAGGCCGCGGACGAAGCCTTGCTCGCGCGTAGTCGTGGTGGGAGTGGGTTGGCTCATGGTCGTCTGCGAGCCTATTGTATCCGAAGCCGGTTGCGAGAGGGATTACAATAGAGAGCCATGAAAGCGATTGCAGTTGTCGCCGCCGCTGCCCTCCTCTGGCCCTGCCAGTTGTCGTGGGCGCAGCCCCAGCGCGATTACCCGGTGAAGCCGGTTCCCTTCACCGCCGTCCACGTGAACGATGTCTTTTGGGCGCCGCGCATCGAGACCAACCGCAAAGTCACCATTCCCTTCGCCTTCCAGAAGGACGAGGAAACGGGACGCGTCGACAACTTCATTCGCGCGGCCCAGGCGCTGCGCGGCGAGCCGTTCGCCAATCATAAGCCGCCGGGGTACCCCTTCGACGACACCGATGTCTACAAGGTGATCGAGGGCGCCTCCTACACGCTCAGCGTTTATCCCGACCCCAAGCTCGCAGCCTATGTCGATGGCCTGATCGCCAAAATTGCCGCGGCGCAGGAGCCGGACGGATATCTCTACACCGCCCGCACCATCGATCCGCTGCATCCGCATCCCTGGTCCGGCCCGCAGCGCTGGGTGCTCGAAGGCGTGAACAGCCACGAGTTGTACGATCTCGGCCACCTCTATGAAGCGGCCGTGGCGCATTACCAGGCCACCGGGAAACGCACGCTGTTGGACATCGCGCTGCGCACGGCGGACCTGCTGGACCGCACCTTCGGCCCCGGCAAACAAGCCATCTGGCCCGGCCACCAGATCGTCGAGATGGGGCTCGCCAAGCTCTACCGGGTCACCGGCGACCAGCGCTATCTCAACCTGGCCAAGTTCATGCTCGACGTGCGCGGTCCGGGCAGCGAACAGGGGGCCGGAGCGGCCTACACCCAGTCCCACATGAAGGTGGTCGACCAGACCGAGGCCGTGGGGCACGCCGTCCGCGC
>PLMF01000247.1:16580-47630 GCA_003142355.1 Bryobacterales bacterium | reverse complement strand
TACGAACTGCCCAACATGACCGCCTATAACGAGACTTGCGCCGCCGTCGGCAACGATTACTGGAACCACCGCCTCTTCCTGCTGCACGCCGACGCCAAGTACATCGACGTCATGGAACGCACCCTCTACAACGGTCTCATCTCGGGCGTGTCGCTCGACGGCACAACCTTCTTCTATCCCAACCCGCTCGAATCCACCGGCCAGCACAAGCGCAGCCCGTGGTTCGGAGTGGCCTGCTGTCCGGGCAATATCACGCGCTTCATGGCCTCGGTGCCCGGCTACGTCTACGCCCAGCGCGGCGACGCCTTGTGGGTCAACCTCTACATGGGCAGCACCGCCGATATCAAGCTGGACAACGGCCGAACCGTCAACGTGGTGCAGGAGACTCGCTACCCGTGGGAGGGCACGGTCAAAATAACTGTGAACCCCGATCAGGCCGCGCCGGTCGTCGTCAACGTGCGCATTCCCGGCTGGGCGCGCAACCAGCCGGTGGCCAGCGATCTGTACCGTTACGCCGGCAAGTCTTCGAGTCCGGTGGTGCTCAAGGTCAACGGCAAGGCCGTGCCGATCAAGCTGGACAAAGGCTACGTGAGCCTGAGACGCACCTGGAAGCGCGGCGACATCATTGAGCTGGCTCTCCCCATGCCGGTCCGCCGCGTCCTGGCCAACGACCAGGTGGCCGCCGACCGCGGCCGCGTGGCGCTCGAGCGCGGCCCCATCGTCTACGCCGCCGAGTGGGTCGACAATCCCAAGGGCCAGGTCCGCAATCTGATGCTGCCCGACAGCGCGCCCCTGGCCGCCGAGTTCAAACCCGCCCTGTTGCACGGCGTCACCGTGGTCAAGGGCAAAGCCGTGGCCCTGGCCATTGACGCGCAGGGCCAAGTCTCCAAAACCGAACAGGAGTTCACGGCCATCCCCTATTACGCCTGGGCCAATCGCGAGCCCGGCCAGATGATCGTGTGGATTCCCAACAGCGAGGCCAGCGCCAGCCCCGCTCCGTTTCCGTCCGAGGTGAAATAGCTTATGAGCCAACATGAAGAATCCAAGGGTCTGAACCGGCGCGGCTTCGCCGCCGTCCTGGCGTCCGGAGTCGCTGCTCCGGCACTGCTGGCGCAACAACCACCGCCGCGGCGACCCGGACCGCCCCCGGAAGTGCCGCCCTTCCAGGCCCCCATCGAGTTCACCCGCCAGGATGTGCCCGCCAGGGTGCGCCCTTTCCCCATGACCCGGGTGAAGCTCCTCCCCGGTCGGTTCGCGGATGCCGCCGAGTGGAATCGCGGCTATATGGGGCGACTGCCGGCCGGCCGCCTGCTCTACAACTTCCGCGCCAATGCCGGCCTGCCGCCAGGTTCCGCCCAACCCTTCGGCGGTTGGGAGGCGAAAGCGGACGGCAAGCACGCGACCGAGTTGCGCGGCCATTTCACGGGCCACTTCCTTTCCGCCAGCGCCCAGTTGTACGCCTCGGCCGGGGACCAGGACGCCAAGGCCAAGGCCGACGAAATAGTCGCCGAGTTGGCCAAGTGCCAGCAGAAACTCGGCGGCGGCTATCTCAGCGCCTTCCCCACCGAGTTGTTCGACCGCCTCGACTCGCTGTCTCAACTCCCCTGGGCGCCGTTCTACACCATCCACAAAATCATGGCCGGCCTGTTCGACATGTACACCCTCGCCGGCAACCAGGATGCACGCAAAGTGGTCGAGGGCATGGCGGACTGGGCCGACAAGTGGAGCGGCTCCAAAACCGAAGAGCACATGCAGGACATCCTGAACACTGAATTCGGCGGCATGGCCGAGGTGCTCTACAACCTGGCGGCGGCCACCAACAACGACCAGTGGGCCAAGGCCGGAGACCGCTTCACCAAGAAGCGCTTCGTCAATCCTCTGGCCTCGCGACGCGACGAGCTGCGCCCGCTCCACGTCAACACGCACATCCCGCAGGTGATCGCCGCCGCGCGCCGCTACGAAATCTCGGGCGACATGCGCTTCCATGACGTCGCCGATTTCTTTTTCTATGAAGTAAGCACCGCGCGCACTTACGTGACCGGCGGCACCAGCAATGGTGAATGCTGGCTGGCCCAGCCCCGGCAGCTCGCCGCCGAGCTGAAAATGAGCGTGTCCACCGCCGAGTGCTGCTGCTCCTATAACATGCTCAAGCTGGCGCGCCATCTTCACGCCTGGACTGCGGACCCGCGCTATTTCGACTACTACGAGCGCGCCCTCCTCAACCACCGCATCGGCACCATCCAGCCCAAGACCGGCCACACCCAGTATTACCTCTCGCTCACCCCCGGCGCCTGGAAGACCTTCTGCACCGAGGATCAATCCTTCTGGTGCTGCACCGGCACCGGCGTCGAGGAGTACTCCAAGCTCACCGACAGCATCTACTGGTACGACGACGACGGCGTCTACGTCAACCTCTTCATTCCCTCCGAGCTGAACTGGCCGGAAAAAGGTTTTGGGCTGCGCCAGGATACCCAGTTCCCCGAGCAGCCGCGGACGGCGCTGACGGTCACTTCGGACAAGCCGGTCAACCTGGCCCTGCGCCTGCGCATTCCCTCCTGGCTCGCTTCCGGTCCCACCGTGAAAGTGAACGGCAAGGCGCTCGAAGCCACCGCCAGCCCCGGCAGCTATCTGACGCTCGCACGAACCTGGAAAAAAGGCGACCGCGTGGAGCTGGAGCTGCCCATGCGCCTTCACATCGAAGCCATGCCCGACGATCCCAAAATGCAGGCCATCCTCTATGGTCCCTTGGTGCTGGCGGGCGATCTGGGGGCGGAGGGATTGACGGAGCAACTGATCACCGGCCCCATGGGTCCGCGCGTCCAGGCCTTACCCATCGAGGTCCCCTCTTTCCGCGCCGGGCCCAGTGGGCACGCCGCCGATCCGGCTTCGTGGATCAAGCCCGGCGACAAGCCGCTCACGTTCCACACCACGGGCCAGCCGAAAGACGTCACGCTGGTCCCGCTCAACGCCATTTTAGACAAGCGCTACTCTGTCTACTGGGAGGTAGCATGAACACGCCGATCGCAATTTTGGGAATCGCCGGCAGTCTGCGCCAGGCGTCTTACAACCGCGCCGCGCTGCGAGCCGCCGAGCGGCTCGTGCCCGAAGGCGCCCGGCTGGATATCTTCGATCTCGCGGGCATTCCTCCGTTCAGCCAGGATGAAGAGGCCAACCTGCCGCCGCGGGTGGTGGAGTTGAAGCGGAGTATCCGCGCCGCCGATGCCATTCTGCTGGTCACGCCCGAATACAACTATTCCATTCCGGGCGTGCTGAAGAACGCCATCGACTGGGCGTCGCGGCCCTACGGCGACAACTCATGGGAGGGCAAGCCGGTAGCGGTGATGGGTGCCTCGATCGGCGCCCTCGGCACCGCCCGCGCCCAGTATCACCTGCGCCAGGTGTTCGTGTTCCTCAACATGCACGCGCTGAATCGGCCCGAAGTGATGATTTCCGCCGCCGCGGAACGCTTCGACGAACAGGGCAACCTCAAAGACGAGAACACCCGAAAACTCATCCGCAAGCTGCTCGAGAACCTGGTCGAATGGGCGCAGCAGCTTGATCGAGGCAAGCGCACCGGCGCCGCCGGCTCGATGGCGACGTAGCGCGCGGAGCGGCTCAAACCGGACTACAAGCTCCCGCTTGTCTTGTGACATAATGTCAGATCTTTCGAGAGCACATGCGAGACATTATGTTCAGCCGTAGGGCCGTGATGCTGGGCGCGGCGGCGCTGCCCATGGCGCGGGCCGCGGACGCCCAGGCGCGTCCCAAGAATATCGTCATTTCGAGCGCCAACGGCGTGGCCGCCTGCGCCAAGGCCATGGAAGTTCTGAAGGCCGGCGGCGATACGCTGGATGCCGTCGTTGCCGGCGTCAACATCGTCGAGCTGGATCCGAACGACACGAGCGTGGGGTATGGCGGCCTTCCCAATGAAGACGGCGTGGTCGAGCTGGATGCCAGTTGCATGCACGGGCCCACACGCCGCGGCGGCGCGGTTGGCGCCATACGGGGAATCAAGACGCCTTCGAAAATCGCGCAACTGGTGATGGCGGAAACCGACCACATGATGCTGGTGGGCGAAGGCGCGTTGCGGTTCGCCAAGGCCTACGGCTTTCCGGAAGAGGATCTACTCACGGACAAGTCGCGCCTGGCGTGGCGCATGTGGAAAAGGGAGATGCGCGACCGCAACGGACATTCCAACTGGGAGTCGGGCATCGACGGCCCGCCCCAGCCCCGGAAGATGGCCGAGTTGAAGAAAGCCTTTCCGGGGTTCGACGAAGAGACCCTCGCGTGGGCTTACGAAGTGGCCACGAACCCTCCCCACGGCACCATCAATTGCATGGCGCTGGACGAAAAGGGCGAGATGTCGGCCGTCACCACCACCAGCGGGCTGGCATGGAAGATCGCCGGCCGGTTGGGCGATTCGCCCATCATCGGCGGTGGCCTGTGGCTGGATCAGGATGTCGGCGGCGCCGGTTCCACGGGCCGCGGAGAAGAAAATCTTCGAGTCTGCGGGGCCCATACGATCGTCGAAAAGATGCGGCAGGGAATGTCGCCGAAAGAGGCTGCGCTCGACGCTTTGAAACGTGTTTCGCGGAACTTCGACAACGATCGGAAACGCCTCGAAGCGGTCGACCTGAGCTTTTACGCACTGCGCAAAGATGGCGAATACGCCGGCGCCTCGCTGTGGGACAAGCGTTCCGCAAGTGCGGCGAGCGGGGCGCAGTTCGCGGTTTGTGCCGCCGATGGCCAGAGCCATCGCGAGAACTCCGTATATCTTTACCAACGCCAGTAGCTGTTGTGCTGAGCTGGACAGCTACTGACCCAGAATCTCCAGGTACCGCGCCATGGCTTCGATGCCGCGGAAAAAGTTCGGCAGGTGGAACTTCTCGTTGGGCGCGTGCAGGTTGTCGTCCGGCAGCCCGAATCCCATCATGACGCTGGGGACGCCCAGGTAGCGGTCGAAAACTCCCACGATCGGAATCGACCCGCCCGAACGGATGTACACCGTTTCCTTGCCGAAGATCTGCTTCAGGGCTTCGGCCGCCGCATGGATAAACGGGTTGTCCGGGTTGGTCAGCGACGGCTCGCCCGCACTCAGCACCTTCAATTCGGCGGTGACGCCCTTGGGGCACGCGGCCTTCACCGCCGCCTTGGTTTGCTCCACGGCCTCCGCCACCCGCTGATCGGCCACCAGGCGCGTGCTGATCTTGGCCACCGCGCGGGCCGGAATCACGGTCTTGGCGCCTTCGCCGGTGAAACCGCCGCGGATGCCGTGCACCTCCACCGTGGGCCGCGCCCATACGCGCTCGAACAGCGGGACCCCGGGCTCGCCCACCAGCTCTCGCGCGCCCATTTCGATTTCGGTGTACTCCTTCTCGTTGAACGGCAGCCGCGCCCAGGCTTCGAGCTCCTTGGCGCTGGGCGGAACGACGCGGTCGTAAAAACCGGGAATCAGGATGTGGCCATTCCGATCCTTGAGCGCGCACACAATCTCCGCGATCGCCTGCATCGGGTTGGGCGCCGCGCCGCCGTACACGCCCGAATGCAGATCGTGGTTGGCGCCCTCCACCAGCAGCTCGTAGTACACCAGGCCGCGCAGCCCCACGCAGATGGTGGGGAACTCGGGCGCGAACATTTCGGTATCGCACACCACCGCCGCATCGGCCTTCAGGCGCGGCGGCCTGGTCTTGACGTACTCCTCGATGTGCTCGCCGCCGGTCTCTTCTTCACCCTCCAGCAGGAACTTCACGTTGACGGGCAGTTTGCCGGTCGACTTCAGCAGGCCCTCCACGGCCTTGATCTGGATGTAGACCTGGCCTTTGTCGTCGCAGGCGCCGCGCGCGAAAATGTCGTTGCCGCGGATCTCCGGCTCGAAGGGCGGCGACTTCCACTCGTCCAGCGGGTCGGGCGGCTGCACGTCGTAGTGGCCGTAGAAGAGAATGGTGGGCTTGCCCGGCGCATTCAACCATTCCGCATAGACCAGCGGATTGCCTTTGCCTTCGATCAGCTCGGCGGTGGTCATCCCCGCCGCGCGCAGCTCGTTCATGGCGAATTCGGCGGCGCGCCGGATATCGGGCTTGTTTTCCGAGAGCGTGCTGATGCTCGGAATGCGCAGGAAGGTCTTCAGCCCCTCCAGGAAATCGGACTGGTGCTGCTGGTAGTAGTTCATGGTGGCTCCTGGTAGATTGTATCGCGCGCTCAGATCTGAGCGTAATCGGACGCGTAACGCCTTTATTATCAATGAAGGCATCCCCGTTTTCTGCGCAGATCGGCGCAAATTCCGCTGGGGTGTACCATGAAAGCACCGGCCCGGGACCGTGGCCACTCAGAGGGATATGCATACCAACCGACTTGCCAGTGAGCAGAGCCCTTACCTGCTGCAGCACGCTCACAACCCGGTTGACTGGTTTCCGTGGGGGCCGGAAGCTTTTGAAAAAGCCCGCCGCGAAGACAAACCGATCTTCCTTTCCATCGGCTACTCGACGTGCCATTGGTGCCACGTCATGGAGCGCGAGTCTTTCGAAAACGAAGCCATCGCCGCGCTGCTCAACCGCGACTACGTTCCCATCAAGGTGGATCGCGAGGAGCGCCCGGATGTGGATCGGGTCTACATGACCTTCGTGCAGGCCACCACCGGCGGCGGCGGATGGCCCATGTCCGTCTGGCTCACNNCATCCGGGCTTCGCCTCCATCCTGACCCAGATCGCCGCGGCCTGGGCCGCCGATCGCGGCCAGATCGTAGATTCCGCGCGCGGTATCGTGGAGCAGCTTCGGCAACACGTGGCGGTCGAGGCCGGGCGGGCGGGGGCCATCGATCGCGCCATCCTGGACAGCGGTTTCTTTGCGTTCCGCCGCACCTTCGACGTGCGCCACGGCGGCTTCGGCGATGCGCCCAAGTTCCCGCGCCCCTCGGTCCACAACTTCCTGCTGCGCTATTATGCGCGCACGAAGAACCAGGAAGCCCTCGACATGGCGCTGCTCACACTTCGCGAAATGGCCAAGGGCGGAATCGACGACCAGCTCGGCGGCGGCTTTCATCGCTACTCCGTCGACGAGCGCTGGCGAGTCCCGCACTTCGAGAAGATGCTGTACGACCAGGCCCAGCTCGCACTCTCCTGTCTCGAAGCTTTCCAGGCCACCGGCGATCCGCAGTACGCCGCTACCGCGCGCCGCATCTTGGATTACGTGCTGCGCGACATGACCGGCCCCGAGGGCGGTTTCTTTTCGGCGGAAGACGCCGATAGCGCGACGGACCCCGCCCGCCCCGATCTCAAGGGCGAGGGCGCATTCTACATCTGGAGCGCCGAAGAGATTCGGGATCGGGCCGGCCACCCCGCCGCCGATTGGTTCCGCTTCCGCTACGGCATTGAAGTGGGCGCGGGAGGTAACGTGGCCGCCGACCCGCACGGCGAATTCACCGGCAAGAACATCTTGTACCAGGCCCACACGGTGGAGGAAACGGCACAGCGGTTCGAGCGGCCGCTCGATGAGGTTCGCGCGGGCCTGCTCGAAGCCGGGCGCATTCTGCTCGAGGCGCGCTCGAAGCGCGTGCGCCCGCACCTCGACGACAAGGTCCTCACCGCCTGGAACGGCTTCATGATTTCGGCCTTCGCGCGCGGTGGCGCCATCCTGGAAGAGCCGCGCTACGCCGCCGCCGCGCGCCGCGCGTCGGAGTTCCTCATCGCCCGCGTGTACCATCCGCAATCCGGCGCTCTGCTGCGCCGCTACCGCCAGGGCGAGGCGGCCATCCCGGCTTTTCTGGACGACTACGCGCTCTTCGTGCAAGGGCTGCTCGATCTGTACGAGGCCCAGTTCGACCTGCGGGATTTGGAACTCGCCATCCGCCTTACCGAAAAGCAAATGGAGCTGTTTGAGGACCCCGGGCAAGGAGCGTTTTTCGCCTCCGCCGCGGACGATGCCAGCCTGGTCATGCGGGTGAAAGAAGATTACGACGGCGCCGAGCCTTCGGGCAATTCGGTCGCGGCTATGAACCTGCTGCGGCTGGCGCGGTTCACCAACCGCTCCGACTTCCGCCAATCGGCGGAAAGGACACTGGCGGCTTTCGCCTCGCGCCTGGTGGCGGCGCCGGTTACGCTCCCGCAGATGCTCGCCGTCTGCGAGTGGCTGCTCGGCGAGCCGCGAGAAATCATTCTGGTGGGCGGCCGGGACGACGCTGATACCCAGGCGCTTCTCCGCACGCTCCATTCCCGCTTCGTTCCCAACCGGGTCATCATGCTGGTGGATTCCCCCGAAACCCGCCGCGCCTTGGCCGCAGGCATTCCCTCCATTGAGTTCATGGAAAAGATGGAGGGCCGCGCCAGCGCCTACGTCTGCCGGAGCTACACCTGCCAATTACCAGTAACGGAAGCTGAAAAGTTCGCCGAGTTGATACAATGATGGTGAATTTACTAACACTTGCAGGAGGAGATTAAGAGTATGGAAAGACCAGGCGCAATGACCCTGAAAGGCAATCCCTTCACATTGATTGGCCCCCAGCTCAAGCCCGGCGATGCCGCCCCCGATTTCACCCTTACGGACAACGGCCTGAAGCCCGTTACCCTGAAGGACACCGGCAACCACGTTCGCATCGTCAGTGTGGTCCCTTCGCTCGACACGCCCGTCTGCGACGCGCAGACCAAGCGATTCAACGACGAGCTGGCCAAGCTTCCGGGCGTCGACATCATCACCGTCAGCATGGACCTGCCGTTTGCGCAAAAGCGCTGGTGCGGCGCGTTCGACGTCAGCAAAGTGAAGATGCTCTCCGATCACAAGGATGCCTCTTTCGGTACGAACTACGGCACCTTGATCAAGGAGCTGCGGATCGAAAGCCGCGCCATTTTCGTCCTGGATGGCCGAAACCAGATCCGCTACGTGGAATACGTGAAGGAAATGACCGATTTCCCCAATTACGAAGCCGCGCTGTCGGCCGCAAGGAGCGCCACGGCGGCGACGGCCTGAGCAGGTTCCGACTGAGTTCCACCGAACCATCTCCGGCGTTGAGCGCCGAGCGGGTCCTCACCCGCGCGGTGGAGAGTCCGCTGGTGCGCGGCGGGTTAATCATCGTCGCCGGCATACTGACGGGCAATGTTCTGGGGTTTGTGCGGGTAGCGCTGACAGCCTACCTGCTGGGCACCCACAGCCTGGCCGATTCGCTGGCCGTGGCCATGGGCCCTCTGGACACGCTGAATTCCGTGCTGATCAACAGCATCGTGTTCGCCTTCGTGCCCATGCTCGCGGCTGCCAGCGGCCCCGAGCGCACCGCGCTGTTTCTCAAGCTGAGCCGCTGCTTTGCCTGGGTCTTCTCAGCCATTGCGGCGGCGGTGATTGTCAGCGCGCCTTGGCTGATGAAGGCGCTGGCGCCCGGCCTCGATCCGCGCTACTTCTCTACGGCCGTCAACATCCTGCGCATCCTGTCGCTTTCCACCGTGGCCGCGGGCGTGGCCGCGGTCAACTGCGCTCTGCTGTTTACGGACCGCCGCTTTGCGCCCACCGCCTTCTACCAGGCCGCGCTGAACGTTTTCACCATCATCGCCGCGCTGAGCCTGTGGAAGCTCCTGGGCGTTTACGCCTTCGCCATCGGCTACACCTTGGGCGCATGCGCGCAGGTCGGCATCGTCTGTTTCGCGGCGCGCTCCGGCCTCGACACCGCGGGCGCGCCTCGTTGCCAGGTCCACTGGCGCGAAATCCTCGCCAAGCCCGCTTTCTTCGTGGTGTATGCCGCCGGCCTCGGGTTAAACATCACCTTCACGCGCGCTTATGCCACGCACGCCGGACCGGGCATGGCCGCGGCGCTCGAATACTGCATGCGCGGAGTGGGCGTGCCTCTGGCGCTCCTGGTGAACCCCATTTCCAATTCGCTGCTGCCCGAAATCGCGCGCTTGCGGAGCCTATTCCGCCTGCGCGAGGCCTTCCGCCTGATTGACCGGACCATTGCGCTGGCTGCGCTGGCGGTCGTGGCCGGCTGCGGTTTCGCCATCGCATTCCGCCAGCCGGCCATCGCGCTGATCTTTGAGCGCGGCAGCTTCACGGCGGAATCCACCAAGCTGGTGGCCGCGGTCTTCCTGGGCCTCGGGCCGAGCCTGGTCGGCTGGACCCTGATCGAGATCACCTCGCGTTCCCTGTTCGCGCTCGACCGTCCCTGGCCACCGGTGATCGCGGCTCTGATTCCGCCGCTGTTCAACGTGACCCTGACGCTGTGGATCCATTCTCACCAGCCCCAATGGATCGGCTCGGGAGCCTCCCTGGGACTGCTCGCCGGTTTTGCGACGCTGTTCGTGGTGACGCGCGTCAACCGCCAGCGCTGGCTGGTGCAGGGCTAGCCAACCACCATTCCCGCTTACACGAAGCTCCGGATGGCGCTCACTTCGCTGTCATGCACGTCGAACACGGTGTAAAGCTTCGTGATTTGCAGCAGGTCCTTCACTCGCTTGGTGAGGTTGAGCAGCTTCAACTGCCCGCCCCCGTTGGTCACCGTGGTGAAGGCCGACACCAGCTCCCCGATTCCCGAGCTGTCGATGTAAGATACCTCTCCCAGGTTGAGCAGAATCTTCTTCTGGCCCTTGCCCACCATGTCGCGCAAGCTGTCGCGCAATGTGCTGGAACCCTCACCCAGGGTGATCCGCCCCGCCACATCCACCACGCTTACGTCGCCGATTTGCCGAGTATTCAACTTTACGCTCACTGAACATTCCTCCAGGCTGAAAGCTTTCGATTCTATTTGGACATCCTATACTTGACCAGAGTTACCTCGGTCCCCGCGGGCTCCAGGTGCCGGATCTGAAACTCATCCATGAACGAACGGACGAGAAAAATGCCGCGTCCCGAAGTGCGCATCAGGTTCCCCGGCGACAGCGGGTCGGGAAGGTGGGAGAAATCGAACCCGTCGCCTTCGTCCGCGATTCGCACCGTGAATCGCTCCGTGTTGTTCGCCACCGAGAACCGCACCTTCTTATTAGAGTTGTACCGGTTGCCGTGTACCACCGCGTTCACCATCGATTCCCGCACGGCCATTCCGATCTTCACCACGTCGTCTTCGTCGAAACCCGCCCGTTGAGCCACGCCCACCGCCAGTTCCTCGGCGCTATCCACGCTCTCCAGTGTGGAATCCAGAAACCTTTCTACAGTCTCCGGTGTCTGGCACGAGTCTTCCCGCATACACAGAACGGCCAGAATGCGTGGCCAAAGCGTATCGTCAGAATAGATTACCGGCGTTGCAAAAGTCAAGAAGCGCTCCCCCCGCGTTCCCCTCGTCGAACATCGTCTCCCTGATTGTAACCCCTTACACGGTGGCTCGGATTCTGCCCGGCCTCTGTCACGATTGCCGCGAATTTGCATCTCCATGGTATGGAAGCCATCATGGAAGTCCGCATTCGACATCTCGGTGACGTCGGGTTCGAAGCCAGCGCGCGGGGTCACCGCGTGGTGTGCGACCAGCCGCCCGATAACGGCGGATCGGACCGCGGCATGACGCCGCCGGAATATCTGCTCGTCTCGCTGGGGACATGCGCGGGGTTCTACGCCGCGCAATATCTAAAGACCAGATCTCTGCCGGCCCAGGGCCTGGAAATCAAGGTAACGGGGGAGAAAGCCGCTCCACCAGCGCGGCTGGGACGCCTCCGGATCGAGGTGACTGTCCCTGCCTTGGATGCTCACCACCAGGCCGGCATCTTGCGGGCGGTAAAGGCGTGTCTGATCCACAACACCCTCCTCCATGCGCCCGAGATCGAAACTGTGGTGAACGTGGCCGCGGAGGTCCACGCCGGCTGAAAGACGCCGCACCGGCTGCGCCCCCCAAGCACGTTACAATCGTGGCGTGGACCAGCCAGGCGAAACCGAACTCGCGCGCGCTCTCGTCGCCGGCGAGCCCGAAGCCTTCGAGAGATTCGTCGGCCATTTCCGAGCCAAGGTGTTCCACTACAGTTGGCTGATGTGCGGCCGGCCGGAGGACGCCGAAGAAGTCGCGCAGGAAACGCTGCTCAAGGTCTTCGAGAATCTCGGCCAGCTTCGCGAGCCGGAGCGCGTCCGGTCCTGGGTTTTCCGCATCGCCAAGAATGCCTGCCTCATGCAGCGCCGCAAGAGCGTCTTTGCGCCGGCCCATGAGCTTTCGCTCGACGAACTCGCGCCCGCCGAGGAAGTGGCCGATGGAGCGCGCCCGCCGGACCTCGACCTTCTGCGCTCCGAGTTGCGCAATGTTCTCGATCGCGTCATCGCCGATCTTCCGCCCGCTTACCGCGCCGTGGTGTTGCTGCGCGATATCGAAGAACTCTCCACGGAAGAGACCGCGCAGATCCTGGATCTGAGCACCGATGTGGTAAAGACCCGGCTGCACCGCGCCCGGCTCGCCATGCGGCAGACGCTCGATTGCTATCTCCACAACCATTGCCTGGAAGACCAGCCCAGCCCCAACCCGGCCGCCTTGAGCCAGGAAGAGCGCGCCGCGCTGTATTCCATGTGGCAGAACAAGGCCTCCCCCGAGTCCTTGTGACTTGGGTCGCTGGCTGGGCGTTCACGCGCCTATAAGACGGGTTACGACGGCAACTGCCGCAACAGGCTGGGGAACGCCGTCTGGATCAACTGGACTCCCGTGGCGGTGGCGGCGCCGATGTTGTTGTCACGGACCGGCACCACGATCTTCACCAGGGCAGTATCGCTGCGACGGTAGCGAATGGAATCCACCACCAGCCAGAACTTCGCCCAGTACTCACTGGCGATGATGCGGTTGTGGGTTTGGTACCAGTACAACACCACGCTCTTCTCGTCTCCGTGCTCCACCACATACCGGTTCGTCACAATGGGCGCGTTCCACCCGGGAACGTCGATAGTCTCCCTCCCGGTTTCCACGGGCTCCCACCCCGATCCAGGCAGGCAGTTCTTCGGGGAGTGCGGCGCCTGGCCGTACCGCTGCGTCTTGAAGTATGCGACAAACAGGAAGGCGTAGTCGGTTCGAGAGGGGTTGACGTACACCCGGTTCAGCGTGTCGTCGGCTCTCAAGACGTCCTGGACTTCCTTCTCCATCGGCACGTCCCGCGACATGGTCCATCCGCCGAACGCGGACGGAAAAAGACTCAGCGGCGAGACCAGGGGCGCCCGCTCGGAGCGCGAGGCGACGGCGTAAAACGCGGTGGCCTGAAGCAGCAGCACCGCCGTCAAGACCCGCGCATACCGGTTGTCCAGAAAACTCATGGCTTTCTCCTGGCCTCCAGGTAATTCGAACTACGGGCGATCAATTGGTGAAAGAGAATCAGGATTCCCAACGCCACCATGAAAATGACCCAGCCTTCCGCTTCGTGGAAAAACCCTTCGGCCGCGTCCGGTTTCACCTGGGTCAGCACCCCGGTTATGGTGACGCGGCTGCTGTTCGCCACAATCGCAATCGGGACGGTCGAGAGGAACAGCACCACGCGAATCCATGTCTTCCGCTCGAAGAAGTATCCGTAAACCAGCGATAGAAAGGTCAGCGAGAGCAGCGACCGGATACCGCTGCACGCTTCCACCACCGAGAGCCGCTGGTTGGGCAGCTCGAGTATATTGCCTTCGCGCAGGACGGGGACGGCGATCAATGTGAGCGCGCCATCCGCCAGGCGGCTGGCCAGAAGCTGCAGCGGAAACGTGATCTGGTTATAGATCACGGCGTCAATCGGCACCATGAAGAACAACAGCAATAGCGGGAACGCCAGCTTCTCGAGGATCAAGTCGCCGCCGAGCAGCCAGACGGCGCCAATCAGCACAATCACGAAAGACGTGCGCGACAGGAACAACTCGACGCCCAGAACACCGACCATCAGTTGGACCGCGCCAACGATCACCACGGCCAGCCCCCACCAGTTCGGTTGGGGCTTGATCGCCGCCAGCTCGTTCCGCTTCTGCCAGACGATATACGCGGCGATGACGGGGACGAAGAACCCGTGGCCCATATCCGGATCAGATCCCCATTGCGCGACCATGGCCCTCAAGACCGGCGCGTAGCACACCATCATCAGCAGGCCGAACCAGGCGATCTTAGCCCACGGCAGTGGAGATTTCCGCACGGTTTCCGGAGCCGCAGTCATAGGAGTACCACCCGATATATGATAGCAGCGCCGCGCGCGGCTGTGTCATTTCACTTCCGGGTCGCGATCTTCTACAGTTGCGCGAATGAGTTCAACCAGTTCCGCGATCGCGGTATCGGGCAGTTGCTCGCGCGTCAGGTTTTCGCACACAGCGGCGACATCCAGTACTCGCGCGAGCCGCCGCCAATCCGGCGGCAAGGCGCCGCCGGCATGCAAGTAGCCGGCCGAAAAATGCGGCTCGGCGAGAGGGTGCGCGGCACGCTCGTAGCGGAGGAAGTTGCCAAGGTCGCCCAGCGGAGAGCCGGCAACGGCGAACTCCCAATCGAGCACGGCGACAACCAGCCACCGTCCGCCGAGGCATCGCACCAGCAGGTTGCGTCCGTTGAAGTCGCCGTGAACCAGCCGCGCTTCCTCATCCAGACGCGCCAGTTGCGGCGCCCACCGCCACACCAGGCCGCTGGTGCGATCGCGCAGATCCGCCGCCATGCGCCGTTCGAGGCCGGTCGACGCGAGGCACAGATCCACGAATCGCGGCGTGGGGTCCTTCCCTTCCAGCAACGGCGCCGTGACGGCCGGCCCGGGGCCGATCCATCCCGGCCTGGCGAAGGTGGCGCGGCCAATGGCGGCCAGAGTTTCTCCGGCGGAATATGCCGCTTCGGCGATCGCTCCCGCATCGCCCCTGCGTCTCAGGTCGCGGAGGCCGATACCTTCGACATAGCGCGCCAGAGTAAACGGCGGCAGATCCTCCAGCCCATACGGCTCCGCATGAATCACCGCCGGCACGGGAACCAAGCCGCCGGCCAGCCGAAACAGGTCCAATTCCTTGCGGCATATCGAGGCATCGTGCTGGTAGATGCGCAGGACGACCGGCTCGGGTTGGCCGTCGAGGCGGAGCTTGAAGTTGGCATTGCGCAAACCATCGCCGAGCGGCTGCATCTGGGCGACGCGGCAGCGCGGAAATGCCGTGTGAACCATCCGTTCCAGGATTTCCGGGGGCAGCGTGCGGCGAGGCTCCCGCCGGGTCCAGCGGGCTTCGAGGGGAACGCCGGGCAGCCGGTTGAACACCGATCGTCAGCCCTCCTGGTGGGGAAACAGGCGCACGTCGAAGTCGTCGGCCGCGTCGATGAGGCGGTCGATGGGAGTGCGCGAGAGCCATATCCGCTGCTCGCGGTTGGTGTGTCCGAGGAACAGTTGCGTGACGCGCTGCTCGCGGGCGAAATCGAGGATGGTCTCCACGAAATCCGTTCCCTCGAGGCAGTGCACCTCGGCGCCCAACTCGCGCGCCAGCGCCAGGTGGGATTCCAGTTTTTCCCGGTCGTGCGTGGGAAGCCCCTGCTGTTCCACGTATGCCGCCAGCAGCGCGCCGTGAAACCGCAGCGCGTTGCGGTGGCCGCTACGCAGCATTTGGGCGGCGTTGCTGCGGGGCGTCAGGCAGACCAGTATGCGCTCCTGGGTGCCCCAACGCACGGCCACGCCGTGGGCCGCAAGATATTCGTGCAACTGCCGGTCCACCACGTCGGCTGCCAGCAGGAGCGCCAGTTCGCGCAATTCCGCCAACTGGTGGGCATCCGGCATCTTGCCCTGGCCGGTGCGGTCGAGCAGAGCTTCGGGGGGCACATCCACCACCTCGATCTCGTCGGCTTCCCGCAGAAATTCTTCGGGCACGCTTTGCGCCGCACGCTTTCCCGTAATCTCCGCCACCCGGTCCTGCTGCTCCCGAACGTGCTGCACGTTCACGGCGGTGATGACGGCGATGCCGCGGTCCAGCAATTCCTGGACATCCTGCCAGCGCTGGGGATTGCGGCTGCCGGGAGGATTGTCGTAGGCCAACTCGTCGATCAGGCACACGCCCGGGTGGCGCCGGAAGAGGGTGGTGAGATCGATGACCTCGTACAGGCGGCCCGCGTGCTGCTCGCGGATGCAGGGAACGACTTCGAGCCGGGAGACGATCTCCTGGACGTCGGGCGTGACGTTGCCTTGGACCGCGCCCGCCACCACGTCCTCCCCGCGCAATTTGCGCCGGCGGCCCTCATCGAACATGCGCAGCGACTTGCCGACGCGCGGGGCGTAGCCCAGAAACACTTTGAGCCGGCTGCGCCCCGCCCGCCGCTCTTCCGCCTGGACGCGCCGCAGCAGTTCCTCGGGATCCGGCCTTTGATCGGGTCGATTCGCCACTGTTCTCAGGATAATCCCGGCGCCACGAAGCGGTAGCCGACCCAGGGCTCGGTGACGACGTATTTGGGCTGTGCCGGATTGGCCTCGATCTTCTTGCGGACCTGATTGATGAAGACGCGCAGGTATTCGGGCTCGTCGCCGTAATCGGGTCCCCAAACGGCTTGCAACAATTCGCGGTGCGTCACCGGCTTGCCCGCGTGCGCCACCAGGTAGCGCAGCAACTCGAACTCTTTAGGCGTCAGGCGGACCTCTTTGCCCGCGGCTTTCACGCGGCGAGCGTCGAAATCGATTTCCAGGTCCTCCGAGCGAAACGCGTGCGGCCCGCCTTCGGGCGACAAGGGCGAACGGCGCAGGGCCGCGCGGATGCGCGCCAGCAATTCTTCGATGCCGAACGGCTTGGTGACGTAATCGTCGGCGCCGGCATCGAGCGCGGCCACCTTGTCCTTCTCGCTGTTGCGGACCGAAAGGATGATCACCGGCGTGTCCAACCCCGCGCGAATCGCCCGGCACGTCTCCAGGCCGCCCATNNATCTGCGGATCGTCGTCCACCACCAGGATCTTGCCCGCGCTCAACTTTCGTGGCCTCCGCCGCTGGCGGAAAGCGAGAAGTAAAAGGCGGCGCCCTGCCCCGCCTCGCTTTCCACCCAAATGCGCTCGCCGTGCGCTTCCACAATACCCTTTGCGATCGCCAGGCCCATGCCGGTCCCCTTGGTTTCGAAGCGGTGCCGCCTGCCCCGGAAGAACTTGTCGAAGATGCGAGCGCGCTCGTTCTCTTCGATGCCGGGGCCGCGGTCCGCCACCCCGATCACGATTTTCCCACTTCTGAGGGCGGCGGAAATGGAGAGGGGCGAGCCTTCCGGCGAATACTTCAGCGCGTTCTCGACGAACTGCTTAACCACCTGCTGGACGAACTCGAGGTCGGCCTCGGCTGCGGGAAGTCCCGCGGGCACATCGACCGCGACCGGCCGGCCTTTCAGCGCCGGAGCCAGGTCTGAAAGCGCCGCGCCGATGAGGTCCGCCACCGCCACGGACCGCTTCTCGAGGTGCAGCTTGCCGGCCTCGATGCGGGCCATCTCAATGACTTCCGCCGCCAGTTCATTCAGCCGGTCGGCCTCTTCATTGATGATGGTAAGCAGCTCGGTTTCGGCGCCGGCCGCACCGCCCAGCAGGCTGGTGACAGCCGCCTTGATGGAGGTGAGCGGGGTCTTGATGTCGTGCGCCAGCGAATCGAGAAGCGCCGATTTCAGCACCTCGCTCTGGCGCGCGGCCTCGGCGTGGCCGGCGTCTTCCAGGGCGCGCGCTTTCTCGATGGTGATGGCCATCAGGTGCACGATGGCGCGCACGGACTGCTCCGAAGGCAGCGGGCCGATGAGCGCCATGCTTCCCAACGGCCGGCCTCCCAGCCGTACGGGCGCCGTGGCGAGCAGGCGTTGGGGATCGATGGACACGTCCTCGAGCTCCGCCGCCACGCGCAGGTCGTGGTCGGATACCGGATTGCTCTCCGCGCCCGAGCGAAAAATTTCGTCGCTGGGCCGGTAATAGAACGCCGCGGCGCCGCATCCGAAAACCTGCACCACTTTGTTGACGAACTCGCGAATGGTCTTGCGCGCGCTGCCGCTGAGCATCATGGCCTGCACCAGCGCATACAGGCGCTCGATTTCCAGGCGCCGCGCTTCGGCTTCGGCGGCGCGCCGGCGCGCGCGGGCCGAGAGCTGGCTGGCGGTCACGGCGGTCACCAGGAAGGCCAGCAGGGCCATCCAGTTTTGGGGATCCTGGATGGTCAAAGTTCCCACCGGCGGCAGAAACCAGTAATTGAATCCGACCACCGCGACCAGCGACGCCACCGTCGCTTCGCCCAGGCCCCAGCCCGCCGACATGCCCAGGATGGCCAGCAGCAGCGTCAGCGCGACGGTGGTGTTATTGACCGGCAGCAGCGTGCGGTACAGCGCGAGAATCGCCGCAATGATGAGAACCGATGCGGCAAATCGCAGAGCTTTCATGAGCGCGGCACCAAGGGTATGGTAGCTCAGTGCCGGGTGGCGGGGACAGCGGCTTCGCTTCCCTCAACGGAGAAATCGGGGACCCTGAAGGGGCTGGCATGGGCGTCAAGATAAGCGTTCGGCGGGACCTCGCTGCTCAATTGCCGGGGCCGGTAAATCCTTGGCGACCAGGCAGGACGGAGATCCCGCAACCCGCACGAGCTGTCGTGCTGCAGTGGTCAGTTGGCTCGCGCTGTTTCGGACCTTGGTGCAGTACCAACGGCCCGCTCTGTGCATTCAACGAGCTTTTTCAGAAGAAGCACCGCATCAACTACCTGTTTACGGTGCACAGATGCGCCCTTGAAAAGTTCCGGGCCTCGATGGGCCAGCTCGCCACGGAGACGGATCAGCTTGTCCAGCCTGGTTGCCGCGCCCATGGCACTCGTCCGCTTCCAGAACCAGTGCGCTGTGACGTCTATTTTGAGATAGCGCTTTGAGAGGGCCTTCAAGTTCTTGGTGTTGGGCGTGTTCAGTGCCTGCAGATCGGCATCCAGCTTCCTCCTCAAGAGATCTTTCCAGCCGTCTGCCGTCCATTTGGCCAACTCCGGAGGCTTCGGCGATTCCTGAAGCCAAGCCTGTGCCACGGAGTTGAAGAGCTTTTGGACATCCGTTGGGGAGGCCGCTGCCGCGATGTGGCGTTCAGCACACCCGCGAATTGTGTCCTCGAAGAAAGACTCCCAAGCGGTCACACTGAGAATGACGCCGGCACGCTTAAAGACCTCGACTTGGCGTGAAGGGCGCCCTCGCTCCCGTTTCGTTTCGGCATCGTGAAGCTTCAACAGCCGGTTCACGTCGTCGATTGCGAAATCAAAGTTGGCTCTTGCGACAGATACGATTTGGAACACCTGGAATGGAACCGTCTTGTTGAGCGATGACATCCTGTTGACGCTGCTAGTATACTCCTGCCGGACCGTCCAAGGTGGCGAATCAGGACGCTAGTAAAGCGAGGAGACTGTCACAGCAACGGCTCGGAGAGTACCGGGTGCCCTCCGTGATCGTGACTGAGCGCGGTGACAGAATCCGGATGGTGACGGCCTACGACCTCGACGCCGGGCAAAGGCGCGACTATGTCAAGAGGCGGATGCAAGGAGAGTAGGGCCAATGAACAAGAAAGCACCGCAAATGCCGAGATTCAAGAGCGAGAGCGAGGAGGCGGATTGGTGGGCCAGCAAGGCGGGGCGCGCCTATGTGAAGCGGAAATCCGGTGTGGCCCAATCGAAGGGAACCACCACCGGGGGATCGAGACTGGTTGCGATGCTGAACAAGAAGAGCAGCGTGCAGATCGCGATCCGCCTGCCGGGAGCCGATCTTGCGCAGGCCCGCAAGATCGCCGGCCGTAAAGGCATCGGCTATCAGACCCTCCTCAAAATGCTGGTGCACGAGGGCCTCGCGCGCGAAACCGCGCGCGGCTGAAATCCGCTTCAGCACTGGGCGCCGCAGCATCACACCGGCGCCGGCGTCTTCTTGGATGCAGCTATCCGCTCCTGCAGCTTCTCCTTCGTCAACACCTGAGCCTCGCCACTCTTCACGGCGACAAGCAGTTGTTTGCCATGTATGTTGCGGTTCTTATGCCACCACTCCGCCTCTTCCGCTTCGGTGGCGAAAGCTGGGATGACGCGCTTGGGTTGTCCCTCCATCCGCTTCTTCATTGGGGACTCTCAGCGGGGCAGGGGTCTGGAAGGACTGGAATCGGCGCTAAGTTACGCGCCCGGCCGGACCTCGCTCGGAAACAAGCATCGCGAATTCCGGTACCGTTGCACTCAAAACCTCGAGAAGTTGGCGCAGGCTGCGGTTTCGGTCGGCTGCCTGCTGTTCCAGTTTCGCCATCGTCAGCGCTTGTTCCTGTTGGAAGATCCCGATCAGGAAGGTTTGAGGGTGCATAGCGCGGATACCCCAGGGCTCCAGATGCTCTGGTCTGAAGTGGCGAAGGTTGAAAGTCATGATGATCGGCGCCTCGCCCTTCACGGCGGCGGCGATCACGTGGCGGTCCTTCTCGTCGTTCGTCATCCTCGGAACCAGTGACTCATATCCGCCGATCCAGGCCTCACTGAAGTGGCTGCGCAACTCCGCTTCAAGATGAGCGGTGAGAGAACCGGGCCACCCGAGTTTCAATTCCAACGTGCGGGTTGTCTCCCGGATAATCTCCTCGGACCATTTCGGCTCAAACAGTCGAGGCGGCTCCGCGAGGCGCAGCAGGGTATCGCACAAGGAGAAATTGGCGAGTACGCAGGCGTCCAGCACGACGGCAGGCGTGCCCGTCATTGCCGGTCGGGGATCAGCACTCGCTCATACAGGCCGGCTTGATCGACCGCCTGACCGATTCTGCGGAGGGCATCGAGCCGTCGCTGGCCGCGCTGACGCTCGTCGAGGAAGTACCGGACAGCCTGTTCGATCAGTTCATCGGCACTTCGATAAAGGCCGCCAGCGAGCTCTTGCTGCACCTGCTTGCTCAAATCCGCCGGTAGCGTGACCTCCATGGCTGTCTCCCGACTTCATTCTACCCTTTTGCGGTCCACAGGACTGTGGTGGGTCAAGGAGGCCGTCGTCAATATCGAAACCGTCTCATGCGCTTCCTCGTATGCTCCCAGGTAGAGAGCAAGATCATAGTCGATGATGGCAACGCGAAGACGATCCAACCAACCGGTCCGGCCCAGAACGTTCCATGTGAATGCAGGGTCCTGGGCGAAGAAGACGACCACCGATGCGCAGAGTGACAGGGACTTCGATTCCCTCGACGGAGGAACTGTAGCGATGCGAGACGGCGAACTCCAGCGAGACGGGCATCCTACCAACCCGGAACGAAAGGGAGCGAATCCTCCGGCAGGATGTGTACCACGAAAGGGCTTTCGATACCTTCGGCCTTTGCCGCGGCGAAGACCGTTCGTGCGTCCACACCCGCGGCAATCAGACGATCGCCTTCCACGGCTACCCATTGATCGGCGTAGGCGGAGCGGTTGTCTCGAATCCACCTCGTTTCCCTGGTGCGGTCGGGAGTCCGGACCGGCCTCACAGCAGGCTGGCGGTGGTGAACTCTGTCGAGGATGGCTTCTTCCAGACTCATTGCCGTGTCCTTCGATGATAGCGGAACTCACGCGGATGCCGCCAGCCGCTACCTCCGCTTGCCAGCGGGTGCGCGACGCAACAGAGCCGCGAACGTAAGAGAGNNTAGCGGGACTCCATTTCGGCGCGCAGGCGCTCGGCGTTGGCGCGATCGAGGAACGCGCCCACCTGAACCGCGAAGGCGGCGGGCGGGGCGTATTTGGGGGTGCGGATCACCTCGATGCGAACGCGGGCGGTACCCGGACCGATCATCTCGATGGCGCGCGCGGCGGCATGGGAGAGATCGATGATGCGGCCCTCGACAAAGGGACCGCGGTCGGTGATGCGGACCTCCACAGTCCTGGTATTGTCGAGGTTGACCACCCGGAGCCACGTGTCGAAGGGGAGAGTGCGGTGGGCGGCGGTCAGCTTCTCCATGTCGTAGATCTCGCCATTGGCGGCGCGCCGGCCGTGGTAGGGGTGGCCGTACCAACTGGCCACACCAGTTTCGGTGTGCCCCAATTTGGGCGCGCTCGACGGTGCCGGCGCCGGTGGTGCTGGCGTGCGCCGGGCGTGCTTCTTGTGCCCGCAGCCGGCCAGCAGGATGGCCACTAGCGCGATCGCCAGGGAAAGTCGTAGGTACATGTTTACCGGAGACTTAAGTCATCTTATCGTAAAGGAGGCGGCTTCGGCCGCCGATATAACAAGTATGCAGGAGCGACGCTCGGAAGTTCGCATGTTGTGCGCAGACATGGTGGAGGTCTGCTGGAAAGATCAGGCGGGTAGGACGCGGAGGGCGACCGGCCTCCTGGAGGACATTTCCGCATCCGGCGCCTGCCTGCAAATGGAAACGGACGTGCCGCTGGAGGCGGAGCTCCAATGGGAATCTCCCCAGCAGGCATTTACCGGGCGCGTGCGGTATTGCGTTTACCGGGAGATCGGATACTTTGTCGGGGTGGAATTCAAACCGGAATCGAGATGGAGGAAGGAGACCTATCAGCCGCAACACCTGCTGGACTTGCAGCGGCTGATGGAGCGGGGAAAGAAATAAGGTCGGAGCCGCGAACGTAAGAGAGCGGTAGAATTGGGATCGGTCCGTGGTTTACCTGATCACCTTCGTCTGCTACGGACGCCACTTGCATGGCTGCGAATCGGGCTCCGTCGACCACGAGCACAATGTGCGCGGAACCCCGATCCTGGAAGCGGATTCCGCGCGCGCGGCAGCCGAGCGGGAGCGTATGGATCAGGCGCCCTATGACCTGGACCAGATCCGTCGTGACGTCGTTTTGGAGGCGATTCAGGAGGTGTGTGCACGGCGTGGCTGGAGTCTGTTGGCAGCTCATGTGCGCAGCACTCACGTGCACACGGTGGTGGAAGCGGAGGTTCCGCCGGAGCGGGTCATGCACGACTTCAAAACTTATGCCAGCCGCCGTCTGAATCGCATGCGGCTGGAGGAACCGGAACGGAAGCGATGGGCGCGCCACGGCAGCACCCGATGGCTATGGAAACCACAACACGTTTCGGCGGCCATACAGTATGTCGTTGGGGAGCAGGGGGATGCCATGTCCGTGTTCGAGTCTCACGAACTCTAATTTCGCGCCGGCAACCGCTCTCTTACGTTCGCGGCTCCGAATCGGCGTATCTCCGTGTTCATCCACTTCTGTCTCATGCGCTGCAACCGCTCTCTTACGTTCGCGGCTCCGAATCGGCGTATCTCCGTGTTCATCCACTTCTGTCTCATGCGTTTCCGAAGAGGCGGTTGAAGAACTCTCTGGTGCGGCGGCGGATTTCGCGCAACGTGGCGTCGAGGCGCTGTTCGTGGAGATGCGGCGGCGTCCAGCGTTTTACCAGGTCGGTGAGCACCTCGAATTGCGCGGGGGACGTGGGGAGGCTGCCCTCGGCGTGGCCCGTGGAAACGCGCTGGCCGTGATCCACGGCGCGGTAGAAGGTGGCCGCCTCACGCAGGAAGTCGGCGTCTTCACGGTCCAGGTGGCCCATTTTCTCGATCACGTCGATGCGCTCGGGAGTGTTCAATACCTTGAAGAAAATGCCGGCGCCCTTGAGCCGCAGGTACATCAAGGCGAAATCGATGTCGTAGTAGCCGCCCTTGCCGGCCTTGAGCGGATTGCGCGGTCCCTGCTCCCGCTCGAGGCGGGCGCGCATCTCGGCCAATTCCTTGCGCGACCGCATGCTCTGGCCGTAACGGCGCCAGTCGACGTCCTGCAACTCGTGCAGGAACTCGGTGGCGCGTTCCATGTTGCCCGCCACGGCGCGCGATTTCATGTAGGTGATGCCCTCCCAGGCCTCGGCATGGCTGGCGAAGTAGCTCTTATACGCAGCTTCGGACTGCACCAGGTCGCCTTCGCGGCCGGCGGGGCGCAGACGCGTATCGACGGTGAACATCACCCCTTCGCCGGTATAGGAGCTCATGGTCTGGATCATGCGTTCGGCGACGCCGGTCCAGAACGTGTGCTCGCCGGCGTCGGCGTCGGGGATGACGAAGACCAGGTCGGCGTCCGAGCCCAGGTCGAACTCGCGCATGCCCAGGCGGCCGAGCGCGACCACCATCATCTGGTCTCCGGGCGTGTAGGAAGCGCTGGCCGGCGGCGGCGCTTCGGTGAGGGCGATCCGGTAGGCGGCGGCGATCACGCGATCGGCCAGCGCGGAAGTCTTTCCCAGCGTGGCGAAGATGGGGGCGGCTTGAAGAATGCTCTCGCCCTGGATGCGCAGCATCTGGCGGCGGTAGAGGCGACGCACCGACTCGGCGTCTTCCAGCCCTTCGCCTTCGAGCTGAAGCGGCTGCCCGATTTCGTCCAGCAGCTCCGGGTAGCGCAGCAGGTCGTCCGCAAAGTGGAAGCTGTGCTCGAAGATATCGAGCACGCTGGCGGCCAGCTTGGGGTCCGACTCCAGGCGGCTCTGGAGGTCGGCGCCGGCCACGCTCTTCTCCAGGAAGTGCTGGAACCGCTCGATGCCGCGGCGCAAGCCGGCGCTGGCGACGGCCTCGGCCAGTTGCGGCGCGCGCTGTTCCAACAGGCGCGCCAGGTTGTCCGCCGGCGCCTGCGGCTCCCCTTCCTCCTGGGGAGCCTCGGGCTCGGGCGGGATGGTGTAGTACATGGGCTTCTGGGCGTGGACCACGCGATCGTAGACNNCGGCATCTTGCGAGCCAGCAGATCCAACCGGACGGGGTCCGAGGGAAGCGTGTGGGTCTGGCGGTCCTCTTCGATTTGAAGACGGTGTTCGATATATCGCAAGAACTGGTAGGCGGCCGCCAGGCGGGCGTACTCGCCGCCGGAAAGCAAGCCCTTGTCGCGCAAACGGAAAAGCGCGAACATGGTGCCGCCGTGGCGCACCCACGGGTCGCGGCCGCCGTGGAGCCGCTGGAGGCACTGCACCAGAAACTCGATGTCGCGAATGCCGCCGGGCGTGAGTTTGATATCGAGCCCGTTCTTCAGGCCGCGCCGCGCCGCCAGCTTCTCGCTGATTCTCTGGCGCGTTTCGGAGACCGCCTCGACCGCGCGGAAATCCAGGGAGCTTTGGTAGATGAGCGGCTCGACGAACTCGAGCAAGCCGGCGCCCGGCTCGGGCTCGCCGGCCGAGATCCGCGCCTTGATCAGCATCTGCTTTTCCCAATCGCGCGCGCGCTGTTCGTAATACGTCTTGGCCCCGTCTTCGGAGATCGAAATCTCGCCCAGCGTGCCGTCGGGCCGCAGGCGTAGATCCACGCGGTAGCACTGGCCCTCGGCGGTGTAGGTGGAGAGGAGGGCAATGTACTGGTTGGCGACTTTCTTGTAAAACTCCTTGTTGCTCAGGCGCGCGGCGCCGTCGGTGTCGCCGTCGGCGCCATGCACGAACATCAGGTCGATATCGGAGCTGTAGTTCAGCTCTTTGCCCCCCAGCTTGCCAAGCGAAATGACCGAGAAGCCGCAGGGCCGCCCGTCCGGGAGGCGCGGCTCACCGTAGCGGGCGACGGCCTCCGCGCGAATTCGGACGTAGGCCACGCTCAGGATGGCGTCGGCCAGGTTGGAAAGCTCCTCGACGACATCGGAAAGCGTGGCCACCCCAAGCACGTCGCGGAGGACGATGCGCAGCATTTGGCGGCGGCGGAAGCGCGCCAGATCCACCGCCGAGGGTACGCCCAGGTACTCCGCGCCCAGAAACTCGAAGAGGCGCTCCTCGTACTCGTCCACCGTGTGTACGCGGTAGAAGCTGCCCGAACTGGCCACTACCAGGAGGCGTTCCGGGTTCTTCAGCACGGCCTCCGAAAGGAAGGTGCTATAGCAGAACAGACTCACCGCCCACTCGAGCGCGGCCGACGAGTTGCAGATGCGGTCGAATGCCGAAGGTTGTTCCAGGCGCAGCCGTTCCAGGAAGCGCATGGCCGCGTCCGGGTCCGGGGCCGCGGCCAGCAGCCGTTTAATGCGCGTGGCGATGCGCTCCGGAAGCGCCGCCCCCAGCCGGATTGCCATTGCCCCTTCGAGCGAACTCGGCATGCGTCAGGCCAACTTGGCCACGACTGAGATTATATCGTTCGGACGCACCGGGCCGGGCGCCACCACGCTGGCATAGAAACCGCTCATGCCCCAGCGCGGCGAAGTGTGGTCGAGCGCCCGCACGCGGCCGTCGGAGATTTCTTCTTTGAGCGATTCGCCGTAAATATCCAGCGCCGAGCAGGGGTTGCGCGGCCCGGTGATCTCGAGGGTGGCGCCGCCGGCGCGCAGTCGATCGCCGATGCGGATGTCGCGGATGGTAATGCCGCGCGTGGTGAGGTTCTCGCCCAGCGCTCCGTGGAACAGAGGATAGCCGCGCGCGATGAGTTCGTCGATTACTTCGGAGGCAATCAGGAGGATGGCTTTATTAGGGCCGCCGTGTATGCCGGGATGGGCGTGAAGGTCGCCTTCGATGCCCAGGGGGGTGATGAGGCCTCCCGAAACAGCGCGCTTCGGGAGACCTCCGAGCGAAATGCTGACTTGGACGATGGAGCCTTGCATGAGGACCTCCGCTGTGCGACCCGGCAGAGCCGGACTTAATAGGATAATTCTTTTTCGACGCGGAGACGCGGAGACGCTGAGGAAGACGCGGAGAAGAAATAGGAGAATAAAGTCAAAACCTGAGGCCGCGGAGGGAGCGGAGAATCGTGAAAAACCGAGGGCAGAGGAAAATTGGAGACAATAGCCGCCATTGCCTCCGCTTCCTCTGCGCTCTCAGGTTCTAACTTGCTTGGTTCTTCTCCGCGTGTTTCTCCGCGGCTCCGCGGCTCCGCGTCGAATAGACGGCTTCCAGTCCAACTGTCGGCTTCGCCTAGATATCGTAGTACAGGGCGAACTCGTAGGGGTGCGGGCGCAGACGCACCGCGTCCGCTTCGTTCTTGCGCTTGTAGTCGATGAACGTCTCGATCAGTTCTTCGGTGAAGACGTCGCCACGCAGCAAAAACGCGTGATCTTCTTCCAGACAGCTCAGCGCTTCTTCCAGCGAGCCCGGCATCGACGGCACGCTCTTCATCTCTTCCGGCGACAAGTCGTAAATGTCCTTGTCCAGAGGCTCGCCAGGGTCGACCTTGTTCAGGACCCCGTCCAGCCCCGCCATCAGCATGGCCGCGAAAGCCAGGTACGGGTTCGCCGCCGGGTCCGGTGGCCGGAATTCCACGCGCTTGGCCTTGGGGCTGGCGGAGTACATCGGTATGCGGCATGCCGCCGACCGGTTGCGCCGCGAATACGCCAGGTTCACCGGCGCCTCGTACCCCGGCACCAGCCGCTTGTAGCTGTTGGTGGTGGGCGCGATGATCGCCGAGAGGCCCCGCGCGTGCTTCAGCAGCCCGCCGATGTAATACAGCCCGAGCTGGCTGAAACCGGCATAGCCGTCACCGGCGAACAGCGCCTTGCTGCCATTCCACAGGCTCTGGTGCACGTGCATCCCGCTGCCGTTATCCGCAAACAGCGGCTTGGGCATGAAGGTCACGGTCTTGCCGTACTGGTTGGCCACGTTGCGGACGATGTACTTGAACAGCATCATGTTGTCCGCCGACTTCACCAGCTTGTCGAACCGCTGGTCGATTTCGGTCTGGCCTCCGGTGGCCACTTCGTGATGGTGGCACTCGATGTTCAACCCGCACTTGATCATGGTCTGCACCATCTCGCTGCGCAGGTCCTGGTAATGGTCCGTGGGCGGCACCGGGAAGTAGCCTTCCTTGTAGCGCGGGCGATAGCCCAGGTTGTTCTCCCGCCGGCCCGAATTCCAGCGCCCTTCCTCGGCGTCGATGAAGTAGTAACCCTCGTGCTGATTCTGATCGAAGCTGACGTTGTCGAAAATGAAGAATTCGGCTTCCGCGCCGAAATAGGCGGTGTCGGCAATGCCGCTGTTCTTCAGGTAGAGCTCGGCCTTCTGGCCAATCCAGCGCGGGTCGCGCTCGTAGCGCTGCTTGGTGACCGGGTCCTTGGCGTTCCCGATCATCACCAGGGTGGGGGTCTCGGCGAAAGGATCCATGACCGCGGTTTCCGGATCGGGAATCAGGAGCATGTCGCTCTCGTGGATCGCCGCCCAACCGCGGATGCTCGATCCATCCATGCCGAAGCCCTCTTCGAAGCTGCTTTCGTCAACCTCGCTCATCGGGTACGAAACGTGATGCTGCAAACCCGGAATGTCGGTGAACCGCAGGTCGAGTTGCTTGGCATCGTTCTTCTTGGAAAATTCCAACACTTCTTTAGGATTCACTTGTATCTCCTTAGGATTGCTTGGATGCGGCGGCTCGAAAACCCTGGGCGAGCCACACATGACCCCTTTCAATTTTAGGGGCAAGCCGGCGATTCCTCCAAATAGAAAAAATCGATAGGCGCGATGGACTTTTTGGTTGGAGCTAAGTTGTACACACCGTTTAACTTATCCCTGGGTCAAGTCCTCACGGTGGATGACGAATTCGGGGTACGCGCCGGCTCCCAGCTCGTACAGGTCCATGCCTTGCCGCTCGCCCTCGGCCGGCACCCGCTGGGGGTAGAACCGGTTCAAGAGCCAGTTCAGGGAGTAGGTCAGCGGCAGAACAAAACCGAGGAGGGTCGCAACGCCCACCAGTTGCGCCACGAACTGGCCTGAATCGCCGGGGATGCGGGCGAGAATGCCGAGCGCCAGCAGGCCCCAGATACCGCCGAGGGCATGCACCGAAATGGAGCCCGCCGGGTCGTCCACTCCGAGGTGTATATCCAGCCACTCGACCGAGAACGTGACCATCGTTCCGGCCACCAGTCCAGTCAGGACCGCCGCCGCCGGGGTGAGGAAAGCGCACGCGGCGCTGCTGGCCACCAACCCGCCCACCCATCCATTGGCGCAGAGGGAAGCATCCGGCCGGCCGAAGCGCGCCCGCGTGATGGCCGCGGCCGCCAGCGCGGCCGTGGCGGCCGCGAGCATGGTGTCGATGGCGACGCCCGCCACCGCTCCCGGCGCGGCGCTGGCGTTCAGGATCGAGCCCGCACAGTTCAAACCGAACCACCCCAGCAGCGCCAGGAAACAGCCCAACAGAACCAGCACGGCGTTGTGGCCGGGAATGGCTGCCGGCGCGCCGTCCATGGCGTACTTGCCCCGCCTGGGTCCCAAGATACAAGCGATTGACCAGGCCGTGAGGCCACCCACCGCTTGAATGCAACCGGCGCCGCCGGCATCCAAAAAGCCGCGTCCCAGGCCGCAATTCACTCCCAGTTGCGCCAGCCACCCGCCGCCCCACACCCAGTGAGCGAATATCGGGTAGGTGCAGCCGGCCAGAAGAGCGGTGGACGCGCAGGCGGCGCCCAATCGCCAGCGGTCGGTTCCGGCGCCCAGTGGAATCAGCGCCGCCAGGCCCACGCTGAACATCTGCAGCAACGCCGCCAGCGAAGCCGCGGAACCGCCCGACTGCAGTCCTCGAAGAAGAAACGGTTCGGCCGCAATCCAGTTCCACGATCTCCCGGCCACCGTGACGATATGCGCGGGCCCGGCCGCAAACCCCTGCCAAGAGAACCCGCAGAGGAAGTACACCAGGACCGCGACGGCAAGAACCGCGAGCGAAGACAGCATGGAATGCGCCGCGCTCCGCGAGCGGCCCAAGCCCGCGTTGATCAGCGAGAGTCCCGCGGCGGCAAGTGGAACCAGGAAGATGAGCAGAACACAAAGCGCCGTGGTTGTTTCGGTCATCTCCTCTCCCTCCGAAGAAGGCGGTGGGAGCGGATCACCAGGACCAGGCCGAGCACTTCCACGCCCGTTCCAGCCGTCACAAAGCCGGCGATTGGCGCAGACGACCTGAGAAGCGCGATGGCGCTCAGGACGATACCCCATCCCGCCAGGAGCAGCAGAAAACCGGCAATTTTCATAGCGCCAAATTCAGGATAACCGATAGCGCACGGCGGAGTGCGAGCCTACCTACAGGAATCTTTGAATGATTCCCATAGAAATTATCTATTCGCTTTTGCGCCCGGGAACGGCTAAATTAAATGCTGTTACCCGTCACGATTGGCCGCCCAGTCCGCATGGCCATAAGCAAGGCACAGCTTAGTCGCTGAGCACTCACTTCATTTTATGGGAGCAATGACATGCGGAAGATATGTGTAGCTATTCTCTTAACCGTGTCCCTGGGGATGGCGGCGGACGATCCCCCCGCGGCGCAAACTCCTCCTCCGTCGAACTGGACGCACTGGGGCACCGACTTCAGTGTGATGGCCGACGGTTATGTGGACGCGAACTTCAACAGCCCCGCATCCGGATTCAACGGCCTCCGGAACTTCGATGTGCGCGCCAATACCGTGCACCTTGGCATGGGCATGCTGACCATCGACCACGCGCCCGGTCCAGTCGGATTTCATCTCGACGCCGGCTTCGGAGAGGATTTCGATATCATCCACGCGGGCAACAGGGATCCGGAAGACTGGAAGTACGTCAAGCAGGCCTATGTCAGCTTCAAGCCGAAGTCATGGCACGGTGTCGAGGTGGATGCCGGCGAGTTCGTGACGTCCGCCGGCGCCGAAGTCATCGAGACCAACCAGAACTGGAATTACTCCAGGTCGCTGCTCTTCGCCTGGGCGATTCCCTATTACCACTTCGGCGTCCGCGCTTCATTTCCGGTCGGCCCCCATTTTACGGGCGGCGTGCAATTAGTGCAGGGCTGGAACAACGTCGAACCCCTCAACAGCGGCAAGACGGTCGGGCTCAACGGAGCCTATGCATGGAGGAAGGTCACCTGGACCAGCGTCTATTACGGCGGTCCGGAGAAGGTCGGCACGACTAAGGGGCTGCGCCACCTGTACGACACCACGGTGCTGGTCAACCCCACCGACAAGATCAGCTACTACATCAACTTCGACTACGGGCGCGATAAGAACATCGGCGCGGGAGCCAGCCAGTGGACCGGCATCGCCGCCGCGGCGCGTTTCGCAGTAACCAAGAAGTTCGCGATCGCTCCACGCCTGGAGTGGTTCGACGACATGGACGGGTTTACCACCGGCACGGCGCAGTCGCTCAAGGAATTCACGCTGACCGGTGAATACAAGATGACAACCTTCCTGCTGAGCCGGCTCGAGTTCCGCGACGACTGGTCGAACCAGGCGTTCTTCCAGAAGAACAACGGCAGCTCCAAGAGCCAGCCGACGGTCCTGCTCGGAATGGTCGTGTTCTTTGGGCCGAAGAAGTAAGGAGAGAACATATATGGCAGATAACAGCGAAGTCACAATGCAAAAGACTCTGGGCTTGACTGGTCTGACGATGAACGCCATGGCGCTCATCGCCCCCGGCGCCTT